>PMYA01000041.1:5390-8562 GCA_003170935.1 Methanobacteriota archaeon | reverse complement strand
CTTTCTTCCGAGCACGTTCTGTCCTACCATGATACTCGGTAGTAACGTCAGCTGCAGGAATGTTTGTGAAATCCATACAACGAGTAATGCGACGATGGGGCTGAGCACGCCAAGAATGGCCATCAATCCCACAACGGCAAGCGCCATAAACGTATACGCCGTCCACATCGTGCCAACGCTCTTAGTAAGCACAACCGCAATTCGAGTATCAACGCCAGCCGCCTTTTGCTTTGCTTCATGAAGCAGATTGACATTGCGTGATGGTACGGATGATGTTCGTGATCAAACAACGCGCTAGTATGGTGATGTGGGTGCGCCTGTGTCTGTGGTACACACTCTGTTTTGATAGAGTCCGAGGTGGTCTCTCCTTGCATACTAATTACCCTCCGATTGCTATCTACCTACGTGTTCGTCGGGGCGTATACCCCCATTATCTTTTTGGAAGTCACATAACAAAAATCTTAACAGTGGGGCCGTCGAGTGAATTAGCGCAAAGGGCTCTCCAGACAAAATGCTCCTTGATAGTGGCACGAGCGATGTGAAAGAGCGGACAGGAGATGACTGTCCACCCTTCCTCGCAGCGATACCGCCTAACGACTACATCATCCCTGAACCCATGTGCCCTTGTATTGCCTGCTGCATCTGGCTGCGCGTGTTCGCATTCATCCCCTGGCCCATATACGGCCCCATGCCATAGCCGTTGCCACTATACGTGTGCATATCTTCCCACATGTCTTGCCACATGGCCTGTTGGTACGGCGCTTGCCCAACAGCACCGCCGGTAATGACCATGCAGTAGTACGGCATGAGCGGTGAGCTACCGTGTTCAACGGCCGCTCCTTGTCGTGCACTCGTGTTGAACCCTGACCACGCCGTCGCGTTCTGCTGCACCGCAGTGTACCCTTGCCTCATGAACATGTTTCTCAGCGAATCGAAGTGTGCCTGCGCCGTTGACGCATTATTGCACGCTTGGACGCTCACGGCGTAAGTGCCGTTCTTGTCGCTCACCGTGCCGTTGTACACCACAATCCCTGCTTGTGGATTAGGTTGAAGTGAAAATGGTGTCGCTACGGTGAAGTTCAGCTGTTGCATCGTTGTCGCGAGGTACTGAACGATGGCTTGGCCTTCTGCAGCCGATGTTGTAGTTGTAGTGCTGGCGCTGGGAGGCGGGGTTGGTGAAGATGTCGTAGAAGTTGTGCAGCCCGCAGCGAGAACAGCTGCAAGCATCACCACGGCTAACGCCCCTGCTAAATACGATTTTTTCATTGTAAACCCTCGTAAATTGTTTGTGACTGTGCTGGCAGTGTACAGCTGGGATCTTAAAATATTAGGCTGTTAAGCACGGCGCGGGGGCAGGATATGGCTTGAAAACATATCTGGGCCAGTCTAGAGTGAAGCAGATCTCACCAAGTCTGGAATCAACGTATTTTACGAGTGGAATTAAAGACTAACATCCTTCCAATTCCTCATGTAAACGTCATAAACCGAAGCGGGCAACGGATGCTTGTAGTGCTTCCAATCGATTCCGCTAACACTATGTGTTATTATGTACGCTCTATTTGACTGATCACACTGAATAATACTGCAAATGGCTCAGTTTTCGTTCTTGATTGACACTTGAGCGATATCATTAAGACCCTCTCTAACGTGATTATTGGATATGACAAAGGCAGACGACGCTGTTGCGCTTTTTCAGCAAGGTTTCAACTGTACGCAGTCTATTCTCTCGGTCTTTGCACCGGACTTCGGGCTTGACAAAGATACAGCACGTCGGATCTCGCACGGATTTGGCGCCGGGATTGCTCGCATGGATAAAATCTGTGGATCTCTCTCTGGAGCGATTATGGTGATCGGGCTGCGATACGGTGGTATAAGGGCTGATGACGTCGCAGCAAAAGAAAAAACCTACGCGGTGGTCAGCGAGTTTCTAAATGAATTTAAAGTGTATTATGGTTCGGTAGCTTGCACCGAACTACTTGGGTACAATCTGTCAGACCCCCAACAGTTTGCAGATGCGAAAACGCATAAAGTCGCGATGGAGCGGTGTCCAACTTTTATCCGGGGTGCTGTCGAACTCGTTGAAACACTGATTTAGATGACTAATCGGGAATGAATCCACCACTAGTTCGACAACGAGGGAAAACAGCATGACGGATGACGACCGGCAGGCCCTCCTCCTGACCTGCTCAGGGATCTCCCATACTGGGCAGCTCACCACCAGGACTGGAACCTGGCTCCGTTACCGACATCCGGTACTGATTACTCGTCATCTCCAACTTACGGCTCTGAGACGTCCGCTGGATGAGGAACTCTAGGAAGGGGAAGATCTCGTTGCGGTAGACGGATGTGAGGAATGCTGTATAAAAAAGAGAATGGATGCGATCGGAACGAGACCGGACGTGTACACTGTTGCAACAAGGGTGGGGATCGTCAAACGCGGGATGGAAGAGGCGCGGTCCGAGGAGATTGAAGCCCTCTCCCAAGTCATCGTGAGAAAGGTGAGGGAATGAAGGACAAATGGCAACCGCACTTCTCCCGATGAGCTCTTTTGTTGTGTGATTCACGAAGCTTCAGGAATGCTACGACAAGCCGCGAGATAACTTACAAGGATATTGCATCACCAGTTTGACTGAAATAGCGGGTAGAAAACCACAGCGCCACGTTCACCAANNGTGAACGCGAGCGTGGCCGTCTTGGCATAATCGAGGCCTACTCGCCAGCAGACAAAGAAGGGGACGAAGAACATCACTATGAAGTAGCAGAGCAATGGGATGGCGATGCGCACAACGTCAAGTGGCAGCGATATAATGAGGTTCCCCTTTAAAGAGAACATTATGATGATAGTGTACAACAGCGCTATGAGCGAAACGGGTCCGATCCTCGTAACGAAAAGCGGCGTGGACAGTCGGAAGGCCTGATCGCAGCAAGACTATCAAGCAAGTAGAAAAGGGGCCATAACGTGAGAGGGCGTTTTTTCTATGTTTGTTATTCTATTTTTCTACCTCTTCGGGCTGTGGGCGCTTGAGCGATTCGTACAAATTATCGAAATATACTTTTAGCTCTTTGATCATCGGTTCTGAGTTTTCAATAAACGCGTCTCCACCCAGCCGCTTTACTTCGTGCTCGGCCTCGATGATATCTCGATCTAACTGCTCGACTAAGTTAATGCCTT
>PMYA01000041.1:0-5376 GCA_003170935.1 Methanobacteriota archaeon | reverse complement strand
TCGGTCGTAATTAGCGTCTCATAACGGCCCATCCACCAGGCTATATTGTCCTTATACCAGGCCGCATCGCGGGCCACATCCCCGCGCGTTAACATTTTCTTAATCTTCGCTGCGACTTTATCCAGGTTAATAGGCATTTTTAGGACCTTGCCTCTTTCTTTATACTAAATCCTTAAGCGCGTCTAACAGTGCTTTTCGTTCAACTGAGCCGGTTTTTTTATGGTTGCACAGCCTCCTTTCATCCCTCATTTTGGTATCTTCTTTCTTGCTTCCGAATAGCAAAAATAGCGAGAGCTATAGCAACAACAGCTGCAGCAACCGCAACTAAAAACACACCCGCCACGATCTCTAATGGCAAAAATAGGATTAAAAAAGTGCCTGCGAAGATGGCCCAAGAGACTCCACTAATTACGATAAAGGCAATAACTATCAGAGAGAGCGTCTCATCTTTCATACGATCATCGAGGTAAACGTATCACCTTGTATTTGCGATCTATGTATCCGAAATGATTCTAAACAACTAAATCCTTAACGCATCTAACTAACTAAGAGGGAGTGTGCAGACTTCTATGACAAACCAATTTCACACATCGCCAACGTAAAATTTGGCAGGCGGGCGCTCCTTTTTTGCTTTCGTGAAAGCTAGCGCTTTCGTTTTAAAAAAAGAAGTGATTTTTACGACTGATCTGTAATGCGTGGCGATCATTCTCTAATACAAAGCACCGCTACACGTCGGTGGGTTACAGCGCGAACAGGCGTTATAACCCGCAGCGCACGCTTGTGCAACGGTATTGAACGAAACAAGATTTTCTGTATCAATATTCGCAACTTCGAAACACCCCGGATAATGGTATTTCTTGCTCGGTGACTTCAAACTCGCAGAAAACGGGCCGCTATAAGATTGGCGTCTGAAAGACTCCTTTGTTGTTGGCGCTGATGGCTTAAGCGCTTTAATCGACGGGTTATTCGTGACGTGCGTCGCAGATGTCGCCGACGTTGATTGGGTGTTCGACACACTTCGCGCTAATACACGTGGGTTCGCCTCGCCGATCGACAGAAATGCGGTGGCCAAAACTATCACACATACCAGCACTGTACATATCAGCGCTACTTTTTTCGTCATGTTTTGTAGTACAAAAGCGGTATTTCGCGACTATAAGTCAAAGAAGTAGATAGAGAGTGATGTATCTAAGCGTTTTCATTGATGTGAACGGTATATGGGTTTTTAAAGAGAGCAATCCACCTTAAATCAGCATAAACCGATCCACATCGTTTAAAAAAGAGGGAAATAAGCTGATATGACAAACCACTACATACATCGCCGACGTTAAAGTTGGCAAGGTAAAAGGCAACAGTAGGATTTACCCTCAGCTCCGCCTGCCAGTCATTACGCAGAACTCGCCGGCAAGAAAGCCAGTATTTACGAAATAAGCGGACATGAAGAGGATCCTGCTTTCGTTATTAGATTTAACAACCAAAACAATGTGGCGGCATATCATGGGAACACACAGCAGCGCTGTGAGGCCAACGGGCGCGAAGTGCCAGTTTAGCCCTGTCGAGGCTCCGACTCGGGTTCAAATCCCGACTCGGGCGCTTCTTTTTTGCTTTCTTTTGACCAGCGGAACTACTCAACGCAACAAGGCACAGTAGACAGGTAACATTATGTTGTGTTCGGCAGAATACACTTTTTTTATGTCTGCAGCTGATGTAGATTTCATCTGCCCACACTGCCACAGAGAAGTCTCAGCCAAACAAGAAACTCAATTCATTGGGCAAGACGTTGATGGACAATGGAACATTCAGAGGACTTAGTGCCCGTCGCCTTCTTGTAAGCGCCTCGTTTTGCATTTAGCCAAGGGGCAGATTAAAAGAGTTGACACAGTCAAAGGCGCTTGGATACAGTTTGTTCAAGACTCTGCTTCAGCGCCTGAGTTGATAAGGCCACCGTTTGAGACACCCCGTGCTATCCCTGACGCTGTGCCACCTGACATAAAGGAGGATTATGAAGAGGCAACAGCCGTTTTGCCTCTAAGTATCAAAGCCTCGGCAGCATTGAGCAGAAGATGTTTGCAGCTCATCCTGCGCGAAGTATCAAGCAAACACATGAAGGATGAGTTTGAATTCTCGAATGCTAATCTTGTAGATGAGATTAAGCAAGTGGTTGAGCACGGTGACATCCCTTCAAATACCGCCAACATGCTCGATACTGTCCGAAAAGTTGGAGCTTTTGGTGCACACGCGATTAAAAGCGAACATACTGGCGAAATTACGGACGTTGTGCTAGACGAAGCCAAATTCAACCTGCAAGTCATAGACAAGCTTTTAATCTGGTACTTTGTTGAGCAGCCCGAAACGCAACGGATTATTGACGAAGTCAATAGGAAAGATAACGAAGCCGAAAAATCCAAGAGAAGGGCCAAATAAATCGGATGGCAATACATTGAGGTGACACCCGTGTTTTTTAATCTCAGTGGCTCGTGGCCTGAAGCGATGGTGCTCTGAGTGATTGCACGTTGAAATGATTCCGCAGTGATTAGGCTTAGAATCTTCTGTGGAAAGCTGAATCTTAGTGATGAATGAGTTAACACACACACATCGCCGACGTCAAAGTCGGCAAGGTAAAAGGCGACAGCGATATTCACCTGCAGTTCCGTTTGCCTAGTCAATAAGCGGAACTTGCAGGTAAAAAAGCCAGTATTTGCGAATTAAGCGGGGATGAAGAAGATATTGCTTTTATTATTCGATTCGATGCCGAAAAATGTGTTGCGGCCTACCATGAACGAGCGGAGCGAGCAGAAGGGCACGTTAGTGCCCGCAAGCCCTATCGAGGCTTCCAATTACTTACATCAGAGGCTTTTCTTGAGCACAGCCGGGCCAGGTCAGGCGCGGAGTAGAATGACATAATATTATGCGTCTCCACGTGCTCAAGCGTCATTCCTGCTACGCAAGCGCTTTCTTTGGCCTACGCTAAGACAGTAGAAATTCGGTGAGTAATTCTCTGTCATTTCAGCTAGATGCGGTGTAACTGCCGGTCTTACCAACGTGTTTATAAAATGTGAACCCAGAAATTAATTGCCAACGGTACCATAGTGATAAAAATAGCTCCGACGACGAACAGCGGAGTTAATTTTCTCCTTCCACTCCAGAGTACATAAAACATAACCGCGTCTGTCACAGAGACGATGATGGCAGTGAGGACAAGCGCTCTTAAAAAGAGACTGTATGGAAAAATATGAAACCAGAGATTAATTGCCAACGGCACCATTGTAACAACAATAGCTCCGACGACGAACAGCGGAGTTATTTGTCTTTTTCCGCTCCAGATTACGTAAAACATAAGCGTGTCTATCACAGCGATGATGATAGCACTGATGACAAGTGCTCTCAAAAAGAGAATGTTTGGAAAAATGAGCGCATACACAGTTTTACTCCTTCAACTTCAGCGCCTATTCGATTCCCCGCAACATTTTAGTTGCCCAGCTTGGAATTTCACTAATACTTTATATACCTGTGATAAACGTGCCCAGCAAATAATTCGTGCACCCAATTTTTAGCACAAAATCGAACTCAAGCAAAAAGCCGCCAAACACTTACTGGGTTGTCTGATTATTTTACTCCTAACGGGTAAGAATTGAGATGACAAACCAATTGAAGCATATCGCTGATGTCAAAGTCAGCAAAGTAAAAGGCAAAAGTAGAACCTATCCGCAGCTACGTTTTCCCAGTGACTATGTAGAACTCCCTGGCAAAAAAAGCTAGTATTTACGAAATGAACAGGCAAGAAGAGAGTATTGCCTTCATCATTCGCAGCTGAAACACAGACGTTTTGGCTAGAGCTAAAAGAACAGCTTGCCTAGACCCTAGCCGCATTTGTAAGATCGATCCTGACTCAGCCGGGGCGCATAAACGCGGAAGAAGCTGCGGAGCCAGCTCTTCGTCAGATCATTGAAGTGCTACAGCAGGTGACGCGCAGACACGACGCTGAAAAGCTTGCGATTTCTGTGCTCGAAATCTACGACGAAATCTATGACGACGGGTACCACCAAGAATGAACTTCAAAGTTATAAGATTCCTTGTTCGAACCCCTTGGTCGCGCCATTCTTGCAGCTATGAGCCGCAGCGTGCTCCAAGGGCTTTTTAAGGCGCAACTACGTTTTTTGCTATCGCGCTGCTGAATGGGCCTTAGAGATCGAAGGAATCGAAAAAGAAATGATGAGTCATGAGTTAGGGAAATGATGACATGAATGCGCGGCGCAAATCGGTTTTCAGCTCGAACGGATTGTTAAAATCAACGTCTTTTGCATCTGCAGAATCTCAAAAATCTCCTCTCGCTTAAACTTCGAGAGTTTCACCGAAGACAAATCTTCAAGAACATTTGAGTACGAGTATTCTTCGATCGTGAATCCAGCACTGGTGAAAAACTGTCGCACATCATTTTCATCTTCAAATGTGTTCTTTTCCATGTCACGCCCAGTGGCGCCGGATATATTCTGCATCCGTTGTTGCATGGTGTCATCTGCTTGAGAGATAAACTTCCATAATTGTTTGGTGCTCACATCTGGGGTAATCCATTTTCCGTCGTGTAGTTCAAGAAAATAATGAATGTTGCCTGCCAAAGTTTCTTTTTCGTCGCGGGTGAGGTAAGGAAGTAACCCCTCCGTGATAATCGCAACAGGCTTGTCTGATCGAAAAGGAATGGCCGCTTGCAACAAACTCTCCCGATCAAGTGCATTTGCAATCCGGTAATAGAGGTTTGGACGATGTATGTTCGATTTTGCAAGGATGGATTCGGCAATTGCTTTTTCCTGTTCTAAAATTTCTGGCAAATCAGTGGCCACATAAACTACATTTGGATCTTCAGTCATTGCGAGGCCACGCGGAGAAAGTCCAGCGGCGATTTCCAAAACTTGTGTAATATGGTAACGTGCAATGATCTGATCAGTAGTTTTGTAGCGTGCCTCCAAATTGAAAGCAGACTGAGTCATGAATTCCGCGCTCTTGCCTGTTAGTGTTTGAAAATCTTTCACTGCTCCGCTTGCTGCGGCTATCTCTTTAGTGAACGGAATATCGGTAAAGCTCCTTATGTGCGCTACTAGCTTAGCAGTAGAACCAATTTTTTCATAGGCTTCTCCTTCTCCCATATCGCTTATCACCCTTTTGCGCCCATCTACTCCAAGTGATTTTGTACACACACGCTTATTCGCAATATATATAGACGCCCCCACGCGTGTCAGCAGGCACGATAAAGACTCCGATTGAAAGTGCTGCAGAAAAGGCGCCGAGTGCAGAGCCGAAAGGGCAGGGCTCCCTCCCCTCCAAATCATTGAAGTGCTACAGCAGGTGACGCGCAGACACGACGCTGAAAAGCTTGCGATT
>PMYA01000145.1 GCA_003170935.1 Methanobacteriota archaeon | reverse complement strand
TGCCAGTACCTATCTCGGCCATTATTCTTTTGTATTCGTTTTTCTTTGCTGCTTCTTCGTCTTCACTCATATTATGTCACCTCGAACAAGATGGTCGATATCAATATTAAAATGAAGCCTATTAAAAAGAAGATCAGCATCCATCTTAAATATCCGACTTTCTTGTCCGAAACGTCCTTGTTGTGCTCGTATGACGCTGCAATGTTTGTAAATATGTCCATCGAATAGAATTGCTTCTCCTTGCGCCACCACTTCGGAAACATAGTGCCATGAGCACTAGCTCCAACATAGTATTCACCAATCCAAAAACTCATCATGCCAACGACAAACGAGCAAAAAATAAGCGCATATCCTACCGAGAATATTACAGTGATGAAGTTTACTGAGCGTGAGGTTATCGCACCGATGAGACCAACGCTTAGGGCGATTTGCACGAGTATTAGCATAATGAATCCCAGAATGATTCCAGTTTTAGTATCAACTACTACATCAGCCTGCCACCGCAATTCAAATTGCCGCTGAAGCTCTTCAGACAGACGTTCAAAATCCTGCTCGCGTTTCTTGGGATCCTCATGCGGTCCAGGTTTATAGGAACGCTCGATTTTCTCTATGCGGTGTTTTTCGTCTTCTTCTGTGGTCTCCTGCTGCGGTTCTTCCTCTTTCCATAATTTCTTCTTGATACGCGCCACCAACATGCCCACTGTCCTGCACATAGCGTCGCTACTCTCCTTTTGAAGCAACAAAAAAGAGCTCTCAAATGGCATAAATGCAGCACATCAGAGCGGGGGAGTCTATCTATTTTAACGAGTTTAACCTTCACGGAGTTACGGCGTGAAAACACGCCTCTACGAGATCATTATATGCTGAGGTGGCACGTATTCAACGAACATGGGCAAGGAAAAAGACTGTCGAGAAGATCGCGAAAAATGGCCTTGGGGCAAGCAAGAGATTAACGGAATTACATATGACACGGAAGATCAGGACACACGACTAATTGGTTATCGTGGTCCTGGCGCTTTCTATCTTACAGAACAAAAATCCCCCATCCCGGCAAGTCGTCTCTATTACAACACGTGGGATATGAAGTACTTCATGCACACAATAGATGGAGACATTAACCCAGTTGATGCAGCAACCGGTCGGTATTACATGGAGAATGACGGGGGTGAGGGTTTTAAACTATGTATCAGCGAAGACGAAAAAGAGAAAATTAAACAAAGTGATGGACTTAACAAGCGCCGTTGAATGCGCCGCACATTGCCGCAGTCATCATACAACAAGACAAACGATCGTTGAGAAATGTCTGCATTGGGGTACACAGCACCTTTGAGTAGTTGAAAAGGGCCACACTACGCGCTTTAACATGTATTAACATATATGGTACTGCAGATAGGTTGAAATGTGATGTGGTCGATTTAGCCGCCCATAACGTATGCCAGGGCCCTCCAAAACAAGTAATGACTAAACGGCCAGCGACATTAAGGCGTCATCTGAGGTGTTTCAGACCTCGTATGGTGTTCCGTTTCACAATGAGCAAGAACGGCGTCTTGTCATATAGCTCTTTGACATCTCGATCATTAAACTGAAGATATACCGCCGTCACATTCAAACTCGAATGTCCGAGCACTTGCTGCAGCCGCATGATATCACACCCGTTTCGCACGCAGTGGATCGCGTATGAGTGTCGGAAGGTATGTGCATGGACGTGCGAGGCGGAGTCAGGGCGTGATGGTGCAGTAACGCGGTTCTGCAGAGGGGGATCTTAGGTAGCGCAGAGCAGAAACCCGCCCAGCCCGAGCGCCCACAGGATGATCGGGTAGGCGACCAGTCGCTCCATCCCGCCGAAGCCGATGCCGTGCATGTGCTTCCGGGCGAGCAGCACCAGTGCGGTGAGCGAGACGATCCCGAGCCCCATCGAGTAGTACGCGAGGGGGACGCCTTCGTGCGAAAAGGCGGCGATCGCGGACAGACCCCCGAAGAGGAACGCGACGAGCGCGCAGCGGAGGTGGCGCCTTCCGGTCGTCTCGGGGAATATCCCCACGCCGACCGCCCCTGCGCCCGCAAGGACGATGAAAAGCGTTGGCACGGGGCCAAAAAGGCCCGTCCCGATGAGCGCGCCGCCGACGATCGCGGCGCCGAAGACCATGACCGAGGCGTTGAAGAGGCGCGCGGTGCGTCCGACGCCCAGGTCGCTGATGGCGTTGTTCGCGATGCTGTAGCCGGGGTAGCGCGCCTCAGCGATGATCATCGCGAGGACGAACTGCGCCGCGCCGACGAAGAAGAGTGAGCCGATGAGTAACTGGTTGGCTGCGACCATTTCAAGTGACCTCCGTGCGTTGATCGCGGATCATTTCTCTCTGTCTCTATTTATACATGTCCTGCGGCGTGCGGCGGGCCCCCCCAAGGCTCCTCTCGAAGGAGTGGCTTGATTCTTAGCTGAGCACTCAGCTCAGATCAGTCGGTTCGTATAGGACAGACATACGTCGATCGTTCTACGCATATATTATCAAAAATAAGATGACCGTCAAAGAAGCAATAGACCCGCTTGTGTTTCTTCTCGAGGCTATCTGAAGGGATGAAAAGGCTGTTTACGCTGTTGAATGAAACGCACTGCGAATAACCCCCCGTGCTGGGTACAGCGGTTTCAAAACCAGTCTATCAGCGCATCGCAGCGACGGCCGATCGCCCTCAAGAGCGCCTTTTTCACCATCATTCGGCCCTTAAATCTGACCGCCTACGACGCCTTTCTTTGGTTTCTTGGGAGCAAACGCACCCTCAACCAGTCCCCGCTGAAAGCCCGACGGCACCTGTCCGGACTGCGCGTAGACATAGAGCGTTGCCACGAAGATGCCGTGCAGTGCAGTGTACACGATACCAAGCACTGCAATGAGGATAATCGCTCCAACGAGGGCAGCCACTGTGAGACTGGGGTTACCGACGAATGCCACTCCGACCGCCGCGACAATAACCAACGCGCCGATCGCGACGAAGGGCAACGCAAGCGAGATCTGTCCGATGACGTTCTCACCCCACGTTCGCTTGAACAAACCCCACGACTCCTTGACAGCATCTGCTACGCCTTTCTCTTCAAACACAAGAACAGGGATGACAAAGAAGGTGACAAGGCTCCACAGACCGCCGACGATGCCCCGGATGACCTCTCCGGCCACACCGGCCCGGTCGGCGATTATTTGGAGGACAAGACCAACCGTTGCAGAAATGAGCGCCCAAACGATGATCGGTCGTATGTGTCGCACGGCGTTCCCCCAACCATCACGGATGGAGGGGTCGCCTCCTGTGAGCCTGATGTGGGCGCAGGTGATCAATCCGGTGTTGAAGAAGATCGCGACAGCGTAGCTGATGAGATAGAAGAGGAAGAGCGTCGGATAGAACGCATAGGGATTCGATATTCCATTTGCACCGAGTATCCCTAAGGAGACCCAGGGCACGATAAACGCAATGAGAATGAGAATGAATGCGAAGCCTGAGATCAGCGGAAAGAACACCAATTGTTTGTCCTTTCTGAGGACGGAAAAGGCAGCTTTTACAAGGTTGACGCTTTGCGAAAGTCTCCCCATTGCCTCATCGAGCGTGTCATGCGTTTATATATCTTGCTAATTCGCGAGACTGGCAAAATACGGCTCCCGTGTCGCGTTAAGTGTGCGCCGTACCCTAAATACGACCGTAACTTCAGCTACTACTGTATACGCGGTGCGAAAAAAGCGACCTTTGTGGTATATTAGACGTTCGCGCGGAAAAAGGAACATTTCTGCTACAAGTAGCGAAGGCCCTTCGCTATCTCAAGCACAGTTATCGCTACGGGAGGTTCCGGCCAATCCGCTAGATACAGCGTTCCGTCGTTGTTGCCCCTCACTCTTAGATCCATCTTATTACCCGCTTTATTATTCCGCGATCTTGTCTCTATTAAGGGCTAAGAGTCTTTAGCCAGTCGAATTCTTCCCAGCGAAAGTGCACCGGCATTTTTAGCCTTCCTTACAGTAAAGTCTGGAGATACTCCAATTGAGCGAGTAGCACCGTCATTCATTTTAGCTCCCCATATTTAGTGATAGGTCTGAAACGGACGCTTCTTTTCTTAAAATCGTAAAAAGAAACTACGAGCTAGGAATTACGTTAGGCTACGAGATACTAGATTGGCCATAACACTCCCCATCAATTAATTTCAGTCGCAGGGCTTTCTAAAAACTGTTTAGACTCCAGCGCTTCCCTGGCTTTGGCATACCAATATTCCGCCTTCTTTTGGTCTTTCGTGACATCCAGCCCGCGCAGCGCCTCTTGGTCCGCGATCTCATCATCGTCACGCACAGTGAGCGTCGGACACGTCCCTTCAACGCGGGCGTGCAGTTTGATCATAATGTCAAAAAGTTTGGGAGTCGGCACGCTGGCGAGGTCGCGCGTTTGCAGCTCCTCGGTCACTCGCGCAAGCTCGAGCCCGTAGCGTTCGATTTGCGCCTGTACGGTCAGTCGGTGCTGCTCCAGGAGCGCATCGAGCTCCATCGCCTTCAGGTTCTCGATCTGTTCCTTGAGTTCACGTTCCCAACGCACGACCGTCTGAAGTCCGACTTCAAGTTCATCGGCGACGGTCCTCAGCGATTTGCCTTGAGCCCGCAGCTCAACGAATCGGTGTTTCGTATCTATGTCTTTCACTCTATTCACTATCCTTCACGTTCGAAGCGGCGACTCAGAGGAAAGACACAGAAAAAAGCCAAAACTATTATACAAATAGTCTGAACAGTTTTACTGCATCTAGTATGCGCGAAGGCAGACCACATTGATACCACTCTACACGCGGCCTGCTTTCGTCTCTTTATCGCTTTTTTCGACGTGAATTCTTTATCGTTATTCCTTATGACGCGATAGTAAATCAATGTTGGGATTTGTATCGCATTCACGGCCTGGGTTGAGAATATGAGCCTCATTTTGGAGTTAGTTTACAGTATCGAGTAGTGTTTATTTTAAACTGAAGAGCGCAAAAAGCACGTCTAACTCTCTGTTTTAACCGTTTTAGAAAAAAGAGACGCGAAATGGCCCCATTTTCCAGAAATAACGGCCCAAAATACCGCTAGAATCGCTGTTTAAATCTCCATACGTTTCGCCATTGACCTGGGACCGCATGCAGGGCATTCGGTGCCTGTTTCTTTGTTTTTAGAGTCGAATTGCGGCGGGGTTTGTCTCGCAACAGGAACGCACGCTAAATATATTTA
>PMYA01000144.1:1972-3085 GCA_003170935.1 Methanobacteriota archaeon | reverse complement strand
TGAAACAGATCACGTTGTTCGCAGAGAACAAGCCCGGCCGACTTACTAGCGCGACGAAAATCCTTTCTGAAAACGGAATCAACATACGTGCTTTTACGATCGCTGACACCGGTGAGTTTGGCATAATTCGGTTTGTTGTAGACGATGCAGACGCAGCCTTGCGCCACTTACAAAGAGGGGGGTTTACTGTGTCTGAAACCAAGGTACTTGGTCTCGAAATGTCCGACAAGCCGGGAGCCCTGTTTGAAATCAGCAGTGCTCTTTCCGACAACGGGATCAACGTCGACTACGCTTACGCTTACACGAGTGCAGCGCCTGGTAAGGCAATCCTGATTCTCCAAGCTAGCGACCTTATAACAGCAGCCAAATTGCTTACCGAATGTGGCTTCCAGCTAGTCGAATCGTCGCCGTAGAGCGATTAGGATGATGGGGCCTACAACCCTATTACTACGAATGTGAATGTTATTGTCTTAGATGCACTCATTGCTTAGCACTGTGACCACCTCAAAAAACGTTTCGCGCTCTGAGAGAGTCACGTGGCGGCCGCTTACCCTGAAAACGCGCGATTATTATGCGAAAGAGCGAATATCAAAAGCACACGCGGCATGACAACTCTGCACGAGAAAGTGTGATAAACGCCAAGACCCAACTAAATATCAATGCAGCTCGAGACTGTGAGGGCACAAGGTCTTGCCCATAATAGCTACTTCCTTTCTGACCATGGCGAGGCCGTCGTTATCGATCCTCGTCGAGATTGTGAAATATATACGGAGCTAGGGGTCCGAGAGTGCGCTCAAATCAAGTACATCTTTGAGTCGCACCGCTATGAAGACTTAGTTGTTGGATCGCTCGACTTACAGCGTCAGTCAGGCGCAGAAATCGGACATAGCAAAGAAACGCGTTTTCGATACGGGGACCACAACCTCACCGATAGCGAGACTTTCTATGTGGGTGATCTCAAAGTTGAGGTCCTAAACACGCCTGGACACACTAACGATAGCCTGTGTTTTACCGTCTATGAACGATTGCACAGTGAGACGCCGTTGTTCATATTTACAGGTGACACACTCCTTGCAGGTGACGTCGGGCGAACTGATCTCCTTGGAGAGGGAC
>PMYA01000144.1:0-1939 GCA_003170935.1 Methanobacteriota archaeon | reverse complement strand
GGATGTTAGCGTTCTCGGCTATGAACGGCAAATGAATCCGTTGTTGCAACTGGACGAAGAACGTTTCGTGCACTATTTAACCGGGCAGCATCTTTCGATCCCCCCTACTTCCGCAGAGTGCGCGACCTGAATATCGAAGGCCCACCACCAATTCAAAACGCAGTTCGTGAGGTCCCCCCGACGGAATTTGGCGAGCTTGTCGACGAAGGTGCCGTGACCGTTATCGATACTCGCGAACCTGGNNCCCTTGAAGACGATGAGCCAGTCGCGCTAGTTACCGAAAGACCCTTAGATGTCGAAGTTGCTCGCATGTATTTAGGTCGGCTTGGCTTCGACGACGTCAAAGCCCACCTTTGCGGCGGAATTCCCGAATGGCGCAACAAAGGAAAGCCATTTGCACAACAAAAGACGTGTTCAATCGATACGCTGAAAAAGGCCATAGACCGGGCAGCTGTTAATGTGCTAGACGTCCGTGATGCGCCGGAATGGAAGCAAGGACACATCAAAGGGGCCGAAAATCTCTTTGTCGGTCATCTAAAATACCGTTTCGAAGACATATCACGTGACAAGCCCCTCGCGATTCACTGTTCGTGGGGGGGCGCGCTAGCCTTGCCGCAAGCATTTATCGAGACGCGGAGTTGTAAACGTTTTTGTCGTTCTTGGCGCATTAAGAGCTTGGAAAAGCCGCGGATATCCGCTCGAGAACGGATAGCGTTGGGTGCGTGGAATCAATTTGCTCGTATACGCTTTAGTTCGGCTTTCACTCTATCGGGCCCCTAGTTCGTTTGAACAGCTAAAAGCCTTGTATTACAAAAGGCGGGTCGACTCTAGCAAGATACCGCTCAGACGTTTGGGTGGCTTTGTGGCAAACCTGCTCGAAAAAGGAAATCGTCTACGCTGCGCAGAGTTGTCCCTTTTCGTTCAGCGCTGCGTGTTTCGCCACGCTATCATGCCACCTTCCAAAACAAAAACTCGCTTAACACCTGATTCCTGAAGCATTCGAGCTGCAGCCTCTGAGCGTTTACCAGAGCGGCACACTACGAGTATATCTCTCCCTTCCCGCATCGAGAGCTCCCCCAAGCGCTGCTTAAGCTGATGAAGTGGGATATTCACCGCACCAGGCAATCGTCCTAACTCGCCCTCAAGTTCGGGTGGATCACGAACATCGAGCACGAAAAGTGGCGGGTCCTCCTGCAGTCTTCGAGCTAGGTCGGCCGGTTTGAGGTAGACTAGGCGGGTCTTATCATGCGTATCTTGATTCTTATCTATCACGGAATCCTCAATTGTGCGCTCACGGCTTGTGACGCCATTCGCCCCCTTGGAGCTCCCTGTTTTAAGCGCTAGTTAGCTGGACGTTGATTTACTCTTCGAGCTCTTTGTAACACAACCAAAAGTCATAATTGTCATACATCTTGACACGTTCTTTGGCCGTCTTCTCGTCGGCTGGCGCAGGAATAAGGACTTTATTCCCGATAAGCTCATTTTGAGGCCATCCCGCGGGCATTGCGACGCTATATTTGTCAGCGGTTTGGAGGGCTTTCACGGCCCTGATTATTTCGTCTATATTTCTGCCGACTTCTTGCGGATAATAGATTATCAAACGAACGACGCTTTTGGGATCGATTACGAACACCGCACGCACGGTATTTGACGCCTTATTTGGGTGAATCATTCCCAGCATCGATGCGACCTTGCCCGTGTCTGCTATTATGGGGAAAGGAATCTCGACGTCTAAGTTTTGTTGGATCCACTCTGTCCACTTCATGTGCGAGATGACTTGATCAATGGACAGTCCAATGAGCTCGCAGTCTAGCTTTTTAAACTGGTCATACCGTTTGGCAAAGGCTACAAACTCGGTCGTGCACACCGGGGTAAAATCTGCAGGGTGGCTAAAAAGTACGAACCACTTGCCGCTAAAAGCATCAGGCAGCGTCATCTT
>PMYA01000146.1 GCA_003170935.1 Methanobacteriota archaeon | reverse complement strand
CCATCATTCTCCATGCGTCATTTTTATATATAACAATTACTGTTATGTTTAAAACTGATATGTAATTAGCTGATATTAACAGCAGCCAAGTTGCAACCTGGCACGAGGCACCGCGTAACGGTTGTATATGTCTTTGACATCTTCAATGAGAGAGCAGCAATGAACGAAACAAACACAGTGCAGATTAAGCGAAACGGAACGGGCTTCATTCTGGTCATTTTGAGTCTCATAGCTATTATGGTTATGTTCACCGAATCGATGCTGATCCCAGCACTACCTACCATACAGGCAGAATTTAACTCGACCGTCACGTGGACGTCGTGGGTACTTTCTATCTATTTAGTCGCTGGGGCAGTGTTCACACCTATCTTTGGCAAGCTCGGTGATACCTATGGTAAAAAGAAGTTCCTTGTCATCTGTATGAGCCTTTATACCCTTGGAGTGATCGCGACCGGATTTGCATGGAACATCCAAAGCTTGTTGATTTTCAGGGCGTTGCAGGGCTTAGGCATGGGCATGTTTCCGCTTGCTTACGCGCTTATTAGAGATGAGTTTCCTCCGGAAAAGGTCGCGATGGCGACGGGCATCATCAGCGCGATGTTCGGCGCTGGGGCGGCAATTGGCCTCGTTGTCGGCGCATGGATTAGCGAGAACTTCGGGTGGAGGATGACGTATCATACGATCGTTCCGATTGCCATTGCAATAACGCTGCTGGCTATTTACAAGTTGCAAGAATCTCCGATTCGTAACCCGTCTAAGGTTGACATTAGCGGAGCCATCACCTTCTCGGCTGCAATCCTCACGTTCCTCGTCGCGATGACTGAGGGGGAGCGTTGGGGGTGGACCTCACTCAACACGTTAGGCCTCATCGCGGTATCATTGGTGTTTATCGTGCTCTTTGTCCTCATCGAGTCGCGCGTGCGCGATCCGATGATAGACCTTAAAGTGCTCAGTAAACGGAACGTCTTTTTGACGAACATCTCAGCGTTCGTCATTGGTCTTGGGATGTTTATGATGTTCCAGACTGTTACATACCTCGTCCAATCGCCGCCACCCGTTGGCTTCAGTTCGAGCATCTTTGAGGCAGGACTGCTCCAAGTTCCTGGTTCGATACTCCTCCTCGCCGCTGGCCCGCTTGCAGGGATTCTCGTCAACAAACGTGGCGCAAAACTACCGTTAGTAATAGGCAGTATCGTGCTTTCAATAAGCTTCTACTTCTTGTACGTTTTACACGATACACAAGCACAAGTCGTCGTTGGGCTGATGATAATGTCAGTCGGGCTAGGGTTCATGATGGTGTCGATGATTAACATCATTATACAGTCGGTATCACAGCTGGAGACGGGGATTGCTACCGCCATGAACACAATCTTTAGGACGATTGGCGGCGTTATAGGGCCTACCATTGCAGGAGTATTCCTTGCGCGGTATGTCTCGCCTCTCGTCATTCAAACTCCTCGCGGCCCGATCATGGGGCCTCTGCTCCCCAACGCGACGGCGTTCAACTACATATTTCTGACCGCGCTTGGTGTCTCGCTCGTAGGCGTCTTGGTGACGCTTTTAATCAAAGTGAAAGGAACTGAGATTGAGCGAAAAGGGCTTGTTGAAGAAGGAGCATTAGAGGTCTAATGTGGGAACTCTATGGAATATAAACAAATATTGATTGGAACCGATGGCGGGGATCTAATGCCCCCCGTTTATGACCACGTGGCCTATCTCGTACAACTCGCCGATGCGACCGTGCATATTGCTTATGTGCTTGACATCGCTGGGTTCACGGCATATCCACTTGACACTTCGTGGGAGAACATGTACGACGTACTTCTCGACGAGGGAAAACAAATCGTTTCGAATGCCAAAAAAGACCTGGCTTCGCGCGGCGTGAATGAAGATCGTATTGTTACCGCAGTGCTAGATGGGCACCCGGCCGAAGAACTGGACAATTACGCAGGAAGTCACGATATCGATCTCGTCGTTATCGGATCGCATGGGCGAAAAGGTTTGGATCGCCTGCTTATCGGAAGCGTCGCAGATAAGGTTATACGAGGGGCTAAAGTTCCAGTGTTGATAGTCCGGAGCAGATAGAGCGGTCTGCGTGGCTTGGATACAAGCGCGCGGGGGTATACCGTAATCGTTACTCCATGCGTTCCTTGCAGCATCTTCGTGAGCAAGGCGACGTTTGCTATGGAATCATCGGCCAGATCTGAGCGAAAAAAAACAGAAGGTAAATAGCTTTTGAGTTGATCTTACGTGAGGCCAAAGGCAAGCTCTGAGGTTCCCTCCGACCTTCTCAGGGGAGGGGAGCGTATAAGCTTGAGGTATGGTCTGCGTTATTCCTGCTTTGACACACAAGCGGGGGTGGGGAATGGCCGAGGGTCAGAAAGGTCCAAACAGATTCTTCAACACAGGGGCGGACGCCTCTAAGTACTTAGTGGATGGCGAGATCATCCATTGGCAAGGAAAGCCCGCGACCGTAGTCATCATCGGCAGAGGCGCTCTTCTAGTCATCCTCGCGCTCATCTACACCATCTCGCTCTGGCTTGGACCAAAGGACGCGGCATCCATTGTCGTGGCGTTCATCGCCTGTGCTTTGATGATGATCGTGGACAGACGGCATGGCCTGATCGTCGGGGTAATAGGTATCATCATCATACCTGTGGTCTATCTATTCGGCACGAGTGGCGCGATGGCTTTGGTGCTGCTTATTCCTCTGATTTACTCGTTGATCTACCTGCTAGTGCACGCCACCTACATGACTCGAGTGCTTTTTGTCATAACCGACCAGCGCATCATCACCCGCTACGGCATCTTCAGCCTGAGGTACGCGGAGCTGAATTTAGATCGTATCCAAAACGTCACCGTGATCCAGCCATGGTACGAGCGCTTTCTCGGCTACGGGGACGTATTCTACGCCACCGCCGGCGAAGAGGGCGGGATCGACTATCAGCGCCCTGGTATCAAGCTCATGAGCGGTGGGGAGATCACCTGGGAGGACGTTGGGAACCCGTTCGGTGTGGTCAAAAAAGTGAACGAAATCATCCACTCCTTCGAGTCGATCCAGAGGGGGGTCGGGGTAGTCCGCTCTGAGGTCGTAAATGACGCCGATGAGAGGCTCAAGCAGTTGAACGAGCTGAGCGCGGAGGGCCTTATCTCCCAGCAGGAATACCAGCAGAAGAGAGACGAGATCCTGAAGAAACTTTGAATACTGCGCCACAACGATGGGCCAGAGGGCCACTTGAAGCATTAAAGCTAAACCTGCTCGACTTCACAACGGTATTGTTAAGCCCGTAAGGCCGTATTGATCAGTAATGTATTTCGCTGAGCTTGCTTCCCTTTTCGATGAGCTGAGCGCGTATCCTTCGAGACTCAAAAAGACTGACATCATAGCTGGTTTTTTAGTGCGAGCTTCTGAGGATGTTATCGAGATCATCTGTACCTTTTTGACCGGTCGAATATTTCCTGCTTGGGACACGCGTGATATCGGCGTGGCCGGAAAAACGGTGGTTAAGGTTATTGCTGACATTAGCGGCAAAAGCAACGATGAGGTCGTGGAGAGCTATCGCGACACAGGACACCTCGGTATTACAGCGGAACAGCTTCTTGGAAAGAAGGTCGCAATGAGCCTTGCGGCGTTTGAGGAGGATCTCACCGTCGTTGAGTTATACCATCAGTTTGAGGAAATGGCCGCAACGACAGGGAAAGGCTCTGCGCAGAAGAAACATCGAATGCTCGTCAGCCTCTTAAGCAGGGCCACGCCGCGGGAGGCGTATTATGTGGTAAGTCTTGCGATGCGCAACCTCTTGATAGGCTCAAAAGAGGGCGTGACCGAAGATGCCGTTGCCCAGAGCTTCGGCGTGCCTTCTGACGCTGTACGTCGCGCGTGGATGCTTACTAACGACATCGGTCTCGTAGCGAGAATTGCTAAAACAAAAGGGCTGTCTGGTTTGCAAGCACTCGATATCGAACCGATGCGTCCTGTCAGGCCTATGCTCTCCCAAAATGTCGTCGACGCGAGTGAAGCGTTGGACGTGATGGGGGGAAAAGCAGCGTTTGAGACGAAATATGACGGGGCGCGAATTCAGGTCCATAAGATAGGGCCAGACATTAAGCTTTTCTCGCGCAAAATGGAGGACCTCACCGAGGCACTTCCTGATATTCGCGTGGCAGTTAAAGAAAGCGTTCACGCTGATTCCGTTATTCTTGACTGCGAGGCTATTGCCGTCGACAAACATACCGGCGAGGTGATACCGTTTCAAAACGTTTTAAACAGGATCCGGCGTAAGCATAAGGTCAGAGAGCTGAGCCATCAGATCCCTATGCAACTTCGCCCATTTGATATCCTCTTTTTAAACGGTGCCAGCCTTGTTGATCAACCCTTTGCAGAGCGACGTGCGCTCCTTGAAAAAACTGTGATACCCCTCGATGATCGATGTAAGCCCTCTGAATTCAAAATCCTTGACGATCCGAAGGTTGTAACTGAGTTTTTCAGACAATCGATCGATGAGGGACACGAGGGGCTTATGGCAAAAGAGCTTAGCGCTGATTATAGCCCCGGGATACGTGGGCGAAAAATGGTGAAACTCAAGGAAACCCTTGAGAGCCTCGACCTCATCGTCGTCGCCGCTGAGTACGGCCATGGGAGGAAAGCCGGATGGATTACGTCGTTCGAGCTTGCAGCGCGAGACGAGGACAACGGCCAGTGGATGCCGGTGGGGCGCGTCTCAAGCGGTGCCTCAGATGAACAACTTAAAGAATTGACTGAAGAGATTAAGCCCCTCATCATCAGTGAGCGCGGACGTATCGTCGACCTTGAACCGAAGGTCGTGCTCGAAGTCAAATTTAATGAGATCCAGAAGAGCCAGAACTACGCCTCAGGTTACGCTCTGCGATTTCCTCGCATCATCCGGATACGAGAGGATAAGGGCCCTGAAGATGTTGAAACGCTCGAGCGCGTTGAATCTTTGTATCGTTTGCAGTTCAAACTCAAAGGAGTATCTTAAACTTAAGACTTTTACGTTCAGTTAAACGCAGCGATGTCGATTTTCATAGTCAGATTTTTGTGGATTGGAGAGAGTACATCTAACTGATTAATACTGTAGAATATCCGGTTTTTCAAGATTCTTGTCCCGTGTCTTTGGTAAGAGGTCATTAACGTGTACACAATTAAGCTCATTCCGATCCAAGGCAAGGAGAAGATGGTAGAACGATTTGGTTCCCAGACTCCTTACGAGGTTAAATCGGACGTTTATGGGTGCTGCATTAAGCTCCTAACCGACACGCAATCGGTCGCAACGCGCTGGGGCCAGAGCTTCTATTTTATTTCACAAAACATTCGGTCGCACGGACGCCTTTATGTCGTTAACGATCCGGAGGAAGAGAAGAATACGGTGTACTATGACCCTCAGTCAAAGACTGCATTCCTTCTAAACTTCAACTACTACGGTTGGGTCAAGTCGCTAGCGTTGAGCGTCGCAGGAGACGTTCTTGAAGACGAACACGACATCTTCTCTTTACACGGCGCATGTCTTGACTATAAAGGGCAAGGGGTGTGCGTTCTCGGGGAATCAGGAGCTGGAAAGACGACCCACACCTATGGTTTGTTGAGACACCCTGAGGTGCGCGTCGTTTCAGATGACTGGTCCTTCCTGCGGAGTTATGGACGGGACATACTAGCCTACAACTCAGAAAAGAACTTCTACATCCGCGCAGATCTCGCTAAGATCTGGAGTGAGTTTAGTTGGCTAGTTGAACATGCGGAGTTTGACAGCGAAGGTCGCGCCGTCGTCGATCTACGACTAGCAATTGGAAAGGGGCGCATTCTGCCACTAACAACCCTTACCAAACTAATTATCCTAAAACGCGACACAACTGATTTGGAGTTTGTTCGAGACCTCACAGCGGCCCAAGCACTGACAATGCTTGAACGGAACAACTATTTCAATCCACATTTTCTCGTAAATACCCCCTTTAAGCGAAGGCTTCGAAAGGCGTTTTTTCGCGCGCTTCTTCAAAGAGTCTCAGTTTACATCGTAAATACGACGGACGAACCGGAGCAGAGTCAGAAACGCATAAGAAAGATTATCGGATTGTCCTAACCCTTCTGTTCTTTGCTTGAGCACTGACCGCGCAGGCTGAGCCTCCTGCAATAATGCGACTGGAGAAGGTGCGAAATGCCTAGCATCTTGCACGCGCACCTCACTATCCAAGGGACACTTGACAAGACGGAGACCGGTGCCAGCCAAGCGGGCATCTTACACGGGCACAATCAAGATCTGCCCGCATTTCGTTAGGTGGAGAAAGAACACGACAACAGAATCATGGTATCCACCGGCCTCTCTGATGCGCCTGAGATTGAATCGCGAATTTCGGACGGGCAGGGACTTTTAGCGAAAAACGGCGCGAGTCGCACAAACCTCTTTTCGGGAGACGCTGAGGACAATATTTTCACCTATAGTCGATTGAGGGAGATGAAACGCTTCTACAGTAAGTCGTGGCTCTTTTTCTACTCGAATCCTTCGAACTTCCCGCGCATTATCGCACTTTTTTTCTGGGACGTCCTCGACGAGTTCTTTGGTCGTGTGCGACAACGCATCTTGAATGTCAAGCCGCGCTTGCGCAAGGGGCTGTTTATCTACTACCTGACGCGCGCCGCCGCGAACGTTTTTTTGCGTGAGACCNNGCCTCGTTTCGCGCGCTCAAGCAGATAGATAAGCAGTTTCACAGGCTTGAACAGGCGACAAGCTAGACTCCGCGCCCTTACCAGTTGGTCGTGCTCTCTGATCACGGCCAATCAAACGGAGCTACGTTTAAGCAGCGAAGTGGCTTCAATCTCGAAAGCCTTGTGAGGGAACTAATCGATGAAGAAGTCAAAGTATTTAGCGCTCTTGACTCAAATCAAGACCACTTTGGCGAGACCGTAGCTGACCCTATCGTTCGGCGAAAAGAATACGTGGTCCAAAAGGCAACGCCTGTGGTTGACGCAGTCAGACGTAAGCGGCGCAGGCACGCCACACCTGCTGAAGGTG
>PMYA01000156.1:1338-3616 GCA_003170935.1 Methanobacteriota archaeon | reverse complement strand
CGGCCCTTGCCTTTCTGGCTACTTAGGAGTCATTGACCTTTGTGCTACATAGGTCGCCGGCGAGATTTTTTTCTCGTGTACAAGGCGATGCATTTTGACGTATCGCTCTGCGGAGAAAAATGCATCAGACTTGTGCAAGCGTTGGTAGATACGGTAGAGCCAAGTATATGCCAACTGCAATGAGTACTACGCCAGCGATGCGCTTGATCCAAATGGTCTTGGACGATTTACCGACGAGAGACGATGAAATTCGAGCCGAATAGGCAATAGCAAGCATAGGAACGGCGAAGCCGAGAGAGTAGATCATGAGCAGCAGTCCGCCTGTTGCAACGTCGCCGTTTGCAGCCACCCACGTTAGTATCGTAGCTAGGACCGGTCCGGTGCATGGAAGCCACACTATCCCGAGTGCGAGCCCTAAAGCCAACCCGCTGGCCATACCTTCGGTCGGAATGTCGTAAGTTNNCCAAAAGCTGATGCAATGAGGCCCATGGTCGTGAACGATATGCTTAGACCAAGAACGATGGCGACAGGCCGGTATCTGCCGCGATCCGTTGATGAGGCGACGATGGCCGGTAGCAGCGGTAACACGCAGGGAGAAAATATGCTAATGAGCCCTGCTCCGAATGCGATCAGCGGATTTACTTCCATTTATGTGCCTCCTCGGCGATGTGTGTTACTTGCGTGCGTCTTCAATGGCGCTTTTCACTGTGTTCTCGTCGAAGACGCCCACGAATATAGCGGCGGCTCCGTCCTTGCGTAACACAACGGTTGTCGGGGTCGTTCTCACGCCATATACTTGGCCGACGTTCTGAGACGTGGTGCTATTGTCGATGTTGAGGGTTGCAAACGTCACATTCGTGCCATTGTACTGCTTTTGAAGATCCGTTATCTTCGGGAGCGTCTGCTCGCACGCAGGGCAGTTGTTCTGCGTGATGAACAGGATGACCGTTCCGTTCTTCATCAAGTCGCTAACCAGTTTAGGAGGCGTTATCCCGCCCTTAAACTCGTAGCCTGACTGACTTATGCATCCGCTCATTCCGACACTCAGGAGGCTTAACACAGCAATGATTGCCACGTACTGCATACTAGGTCTCAGTTTCACTATTAGCTCCCTCACTTGATCTCTTCGCGCTAAAAAGCTTACAATGACACATCCCGTGCTCTCTGACCTCGGCTTCATGATAAACGCACGGACAAATTATCTTTCGGTCCTCCTCTGCGTCTCCCGTAATAATGCGACACGGACAGTAACGCTTTCCAAACTTCTCCTGCCTGACAGCGAGGCCCTTTGCGACATCATCAACCCGTTCCTCGTCTGGATTGAGCTCGAACCCTTTTTTTTCTGCGTATCGCCCGGCCCAGTCTTTTATCTTCTTTGCCTGTTCATCAACGTCCATTCGGTCACCTTATATTACAACGCTAGAAGAAGCGCAAAATCTACTCGTTTGTTATGATATATTATTTTTCCTCTTTACGTAGCTGGTTTTTGCACCCCGTTATCAGCTCTAAATTTGAAAAAACGACCTCTCGGTTGTTTTCCAATATGGGTAGGTCGCAAGAAGAAGTTGTATGTCCTCTCGCACTGTTGCTCTGAGATCAATCATTTCCTCTGTGCACGTAGTCAAAAAAAGTAGGTCGCGTCCGCCTCAACACATCAAGGCCGATCTGACCTTGTGTTATTGCCCTTCCATTACCTTTTCAAGCTGGCTTACTACGTTCCAAATGAGCGTTCTCGTATGGAGGGGCATATTGGGGTCGTTGCTGATATCGTCGAGTATTGAAATCGCGTATGCTGCTCGCACAGTGTCAGAATCCTCTCGATTCAGCAGCCGAGTCTTAGCTTCGTCTGCAGCGCGGCGGATGTTTCTTGGCACTGAGTCATCGCCGACAATGCGGGCGAGAATTTCAATGCTTTGCTTTAAGATGTCCTCTTTTTCTGACATCGTATCACTCCCTGTTCAATACGGCCGTTGCGCGCGGCAGGCATTATTGCGCAGCTTTCTTGATGATCCGCACAATATATAACGTTTTATAAATTGACACGTTTGGACGACAAAAAACCGCTTAATCGCTGCTTGACAGTTAACGCAACAGCCGTTTCAACCGTGGCAGCACGCTTCGGTGTTTTTAAGCCTCCGGCTAATGATATGTTGTTTTTCGCGGGCTTTTAAAGCAGTATATAGTGTCCAATCGTAAGATCAATTTGGATGATAGCGCTACTTAGAGCTCTCGCCATCCTGTCTCTTCGCTAGGGTTGATTAATTCAGAGTCAGCCTCT
>PMYA01000156.1:388-1293 GCA_003170935.1 Methanobacteriota archaeon | reverse complement strand
ACGGCTGACGGCACCACAGAGGGGACTAATACGTCGGGAATATCGCTTTGGGCAATTAGAAAGCGAACTACGCCCGAGTAAGGCACCATAATAGCAGCAGGGAACACGTTACCTGTATGAGCTAGCGATAACAACGTTTTGGGTGCAACTGCGACTGGTGTGGCGTGTGTCACTACAAGCGAAGCGTTGCAAGGACTTGCGACGTAAATTGAAAGCGCAAGCGTGAGCAAAACTAAAATAGATACCGCCCTGGCGTTAAAGCGACGCTTGATTTTAATCATACCATGCCAACGTCGTGTTGCCCTCTACTTCTTCTTGCGAGTATAAGAGTCTTTATATAGCCCCCTTCACTCGTCAGGACTGCTACGTTCTGCTGTAAAATAGAGCCGCGAGACTCAAGATAGTCCCAATCGGCTACGAAAGTGTTCATCAATTTTTGTTACAATTATACGCCACGTATTATTTGACGCGCTCTATTAATCCATTTTTTGACGTCTATAAAGTCAGCAGAAGCCATCTAGGGGCGCCCGCCAATAAGCCTGCTCCATCCTGCCTACGTGCTTAACGTAACCGTCAATTATCACACCTGTTAATACTAGCCCCCTAAGCGGTGACCACATAAAGGGCGCAGAGTCGGAAGGCATAGTGGATTGCAGTGCGAACTATTCGATAAGTGTTTACCTAAGCCAGCTCATCATAGCGCGGAGTTTGGTACCTACCACTTCTATTGGGTGCTCTCGTTCTTTTTGCGTGAGGGCGTTGTAGACAGGTCGATGAGCTTGGTTCTCAAGTATCCATTCACGTGCGAATTCACCCGTTTGAATATCTTTGAGCATCCCGCGCATGGCTTCGCGCGTGGCGTCAGTGATGATGCGGTTGCCTCTCGTGAGGTCGCCGTATTCCGC
>PMYA01000156.1:0-359 GCA_003170935.1 Methanobacteriota archaeon | reverse complement strand
TGCTCGCCGAAGAGGTCGGTCTCCGTCTCTTCCTTAAACGTCGTCTCAAGAACCCCTGCTCGTGTCGCTCCAATCCCCTTAGCATAAGCCAGCGCCGTTTGAAATGCGTTCCCTGTGTAATCCTGCCACACGGCAACTAACGCAGGGACGCCTTCGCCTTGCGTATACACACGGCGAACGAGGTGTCCCGGCCCTTTTGGGGCTACCATTACAACGTCTACGTTTGCCGGGGGAACGATCTGGCTATAGTGAATGTTGAAGCCGTGAGAAAATGAAATCGTGTTCCCTTCTTCGAGGTGCTTTCCGATTTCAGAAGCATAGACTTCCGCTTGGCGTTCGTCTGGAAGGAGCATCTGTAC
>PMYA01000160.1 GCA_003170935.1 Methanobacteriota archaeon | reverse complement strand
ATCATACTTCTCTGCTATCTCCTTAAAGGCATCTGCGACGTACGAAGTCTGGTCCCAGCTTAAGCCGTACGTGTTAAGCTTCCACGTCCGCGTTGCCCCAGCAAACTCGCCGACGATGCCGCGCTGCTTAAGCTCGTCACTGAAAAAGAACCCCCGCCGCTTGTGGGTTTTGGCGATTTTGTCAAAGCTGCCCGTTGTGTCCACTTTCGTTAGGGTATGCTTACGCGGGTATTCGCTTAGACACTTGTTACCGTTGATGCTGCTGAGGGCATCTATAACAACATTCGATTTAGCGACGTACTCCTGCCAATCATTGACACGCCTCTGGACAGTCGGAAACGACGCCATCATCGCGATGATGTTCGACCCCATAAGCGTGCAGCCGAGCATTTCGACCTCCTTGATGCCAAACTTGCGCCCCGTAACGTCGCCGACCATCTGCGTCGTCCGGAAAACCTGATCCGCATACTCGCTTGTGGCCGCAAGTACACCGCTTGGCGCTGGAGATGCCATCGACTTATGCCCACTCCCAACGACAAAATCGACACCTAACGCATTACCATCGACCGTCTTAATGCCTACGGTATATGCGCCGTTATACAGGATTGGGATATCATACTGGTGCGCTGCCTTAGCTGCGCCCACGATGTCGTGCTCATTTGCGAATGAGTAGTCGAAGTGATCGAGCATGACAAGCGCGGGCTTCTTACCCTGTTCGCGGGTCACATCCTCTATCTTCTGTGCAACGAGATCGCCAGTGACGACGTTTTTTTCATTCAGCGGTATTTCTTTTACTACTGCATTAGCATTCTCTGCTGCTAAGAACTCAGTGTAGTGAGCAAGGGCAGAAACCAAAATCGTGTCGCCTTTTTCAGCAAACGCAAGGCAGACTGCCTGAAAGGCACGACGCGCCCCAGGCGTTACGCGAGCTTCGTCCATGTGGAGGAACTCGGCGAGATCAGTGTGGAACTCGGCGATGTTTGGCTTAGTGATTTTATCGAGTCTAAAGGGCTTCCGGCATTGATCACACGTCGAATAACCGTCGCCATAAGCGATGAGCGCCTTCATCGCCTCTACGGTCAAACGGCCTGCTGCTTGGATCGGCTGAATGTTGATGTAATCTTCTTCAACCTCTCGAACCGGTATGTTATTTGCGATCTTCATTGTCAAGCGCTCCTTCTAATCTCGATAGTGCTCCCCTAACGCGAACAATTGCGCTATGCGCCTGAGCCTTCTGCTCCTCGTTCAACTTATGAAAGGGCACTGTTTCTCTTAGCAGCGCCCGTAGATCCGTCAGCGCGAACAATGCGTCAAAAAGGGCGTCTACTTCTACACTCATGCTTCTCCCCGTAACGGGTCTCCTTTCTGTGTGATCATCTGTGATACAGCCTCTCTAGATTTACTGTACAATGTTTAGATTATTTAACGTTCATAAAAGGGCAAAATGTGCCTGTAACCGTACCCTGATTATTGATGGCACGATAGCATCATGCATCGTAGATTGAATATACATAAGTTAGCTTTGCTCGATCCAATTCAATCGAAATGGGGGGTCAGAAATTAAACTTCTTCTAATCCACGCCGACAAGATCAGCTACAAGGTGACTCAACGAACCAAGGTGGCTGAGGAAATAGAATCGAAAGAAGACAGTATGGAAGACTGCCTTGTTGTCTTTGCAAGTATAGAGAAGCTGGACGAGCGCAACGCTGCTGGCGTAACCAGCGCGGCAAACAACAGTATTGTCGACGTGCTTGGCAAGCTTAAGGAAGACCGTGTAATGCTATTCCCATTTGCACACCTAACGAGCACGTTGAGCACGCCACAAGTAGCGTTGCAAATACTCCAGTCGCTCAAAGAAACGTTAGAAGAGGAGGATTTTACCGTAAAAAGGGCACCTTTTGGATGGAACAAAAAGTTTGAAATCAAGAGTAAGGGGCATCCGCTAGCGGTTCTTTCGAAAGTCATTTGCCCTTACGGCAAGATGGAGTGCGATTTCCTGTGCCCTTACTGCACGAATCCTATCAAGATCCATGACCTCGGAGTCGAAAAGAAGACGCTTCCTGCGATATGAGGACGCAGGTGTTGGAGTGGCTTGCGTTTGTGATTTTATCGCGAGCTGAAAAAAAGACTGAGCACGTCCGATAGTAATTTAAACGTGACCAGCGCACGCAAAATGAGGAGCCATGTATAGCGACAAAGTGATGCTGCATTTTATGAACCCGCACAATATGGGGGAGATCGAAAACCCAAGCGGTGTGGGTGAGGTCGGGAACCCGGTGTGCGGCGACCTGATGCAGATTCAGATTAAGGTGGAAGACGGGATTCTTACCGACATCAAATTCAAGACGTTCGGCTGCGGGGCGGCTATCGCCACGAGCAGTATGGTAACCGATTTGGCGATGGAGAAAACGATCGAAGAGGCCTTAAAGATCACGCGTAATGACGTGGCTGAGAGCCTTGAGGGGTTGCCGCCGGTAAAGATGCACTGTTCAAATCTGGCTGCAGATGCACTGCACGCGGCAATTGAGGATTATTTGAAGAAAGAGGGGCGGGGCGAGTGGATCGACGGGAAGAAGAAGGGCCCAAAGAAAAAGTCTGCAACAAAAAAGAGGGTGAAGCGCCAGCAAGCCGGCTAACGTCCGCACAAAAGACTCCTTTTGACTTGTGTTGAACTCTTAGAGTTGCTGAGCACTCAAAAGAGAGAAAATCACCAGAATTAAGTTTGCGCTAAGCGCGCGTTGCTAAGCCACCTTTAGATCAATTTGTCAACAAACCGGTGTAAGTCGTATCCTGTGACGTAGATCTTACTGCGTTCGCGAACTTATTGAATAAGGAGAAATCCAACAGGCGACAACATTGCATACGCGTTATCGCTTGGTGCCGATGCGTAACGCGTTAAGGATGACTGCGAGGCTGAGCCCCATGTCACCGATCCCGACGGCTAGCCAGAGTGTGATGATTCCTGGAAGCGCCAGCACCGCAAAAGACCCTTTGACGAGGATCGATACGATAACATTCTCTCTTACCACAGACATCGTTTTCTTGCTAAGATCGATGAGATACGTCACTTTCGCGAGATCGTCCTGCATCAGTGCGACATCGGCAGTTTCAATCGCAACATCCGAGCCTGCAGCTCCCATTGCGATGCCGACGTTCGCCCGGGCCATCGCAGGAGCGTCGTTAACTCCGTCTCCGACCATTGCGACGTGTTTGTACGCCGTTGCAAGCTCCTCAACGTGTCGCACCTTATCTTCAGGCAGCAGCCCCGCATAACACTCGCTTAGCTGAAGTTCATTAGCAATCGCTGCCGCTGCGCGCTCATTGTCCCCTGTCAGCATGACGGTTTTGATGCCGCGAGCGCTTAGGGCCCGCAGCGTGTCCACCGATGAGTCCCGAATCCGGTCCTTAAGGCCAATGACACCTATAACGTGGGTATTGGTGCCGACCAGCATGAGCGTCTTCCCCTCAGCCTCTAGTTTATCGATAACGTCATGTGGCAGGTGCGAGTTGACACCGCTGAGGAAGCTACGGCTGCCAACGTAGAAGTCTGAGCCGTTTAACCTCCCGGTGAGCCCTTTTCCGGCAATCGATTTAAAATCAGTGATTGGCGCTAATATAACCTTGTCGTCGTTTGCCTTCTTTACGATCGCTTGCGACGCAGGATGGGTTGATTTTGCCCCCAACGACGCTGCTATCTGCACTACTTCGCGTTCCGTAACGCCATTGAGACTGATCACGTCTTTTACGGCCAGTCGTCCTTCAGTGAGCGTCCCCGTTTTGTCAAAGATGACTACTTTGACGTCCTTCAACTCCTCGATTACGTCACCGCCTTTTATCAGGATTCCGCGCCTGGCCGCTGCGGTGAGTCCCGAGACCATAGAAACAGGCGTAGAGATCGCCATGGCGCACGGACAAGAGACGACAAGCAGTACGAGGCCTCTGTAAAACCACTCGCTAAAGGGCAGGCCGAAAAGGAGGACGGGAAGGATGACTACTAAAGCTGCGAGTGTTATGACGATGGGGGTGTAATAGCGCGAAAACCGGTCGACAAACGCCTCAGTAGGGGTCTTCTTCCGCTGAGCCTCTTCAACCAACTGCACGATGCGTGACAGTATCGTTTCGTCAGACCTCTTCGTGACGCGTACTTCGAGATACCCATCCTCGCTAATTGTACCAGCAAATGCCGTATCACCGACCGTCTTGACCACCGGAACGCTCTCTCCTGTGAGGGCGGCTTGATTTAGTGATGAGGTGCCGCTAACGATGACGCCGTCTAATGGTACTTTTTCTCCGGGTTTGACGGCGACCACCTCTCCGCTCTCGACCTCGTGAGCGTGAACGACGATCTCACGCCCTTCCCGCACGACGACTGCCGTCTCTGGCGCAAGCCTGAGCAGTGACCCGACTTCTCGCCGCGCCCTATCGCCGGCGTAGTCTTCGAGGAACTCTGCGATAAAGAACAAGAGCATCACTGCTGCACCCTCCTCGCCATGACCAATGGCGAATGCCCCCGCGGCTGCGATCGTCATCAGCAGATTCATGTCAAGCCGGTGCTTTCGAATAATCCCCAAAAGGCCCTTTTTGATTATGGAGTATCCTGCGATGAGTGTCGCAGCGAGGAACGCGATTTGAGCCAGGGCGTGTTGAGAGATTCCAGCCTCGAGATACACGCCCAAAAGAAAGATGGCGGCTGCTACACTAATGGTGGCCACTTCTTTCTGCTTCCACAACGGCTCTTTTTCCTCAAAAACGTCCGTCGCGCAAGTAGAGCAACTCTCTTCACCGTGGCTGTGATTCTCTGGCATGGTCAACTCCAACGTCGATGAACTGCGTCACATGCGCGTCAGCAAGTGTGTAGTACACGATCTTTCCTGTTTTGCGGTATCTGACCAACCGTGCGCTTCTCAGCACGCGCAGTTGGTGAGAGATAGCGGACTGTGTCATGCCAAGCACTGCAGAGAGGTCGCACACGCACAGCTCGCGTTGGGAAAGAGCGTAAAGAAGTCGCATTCTCGTCGGATCGCCGAGCACCTTGAAGATCTCAGCGGTATCTGCAACAAGATTATGTTCGAGCATCTTAGCCCGCACAACCTCAACAGCTTCTTTGTTTATGCAAAAGACGTCACAGATATCACTCATATATGAATATCTATTCATATAATCAGATTTAAAACTATGCTTTGCAGGGGGTTAAAGAAATAAGGGACTGGACATCGCCCAAGAAGAAGTTACGCTTGGAGAGCACTATCCATGAAGATATGACAAGTCACGGTTCGCCAACGATCACCGCTGGCACCCCAAAGAACCTTCCGTATCGTTCAACCTCTGCCTCAACTGCTTCTTGCTCCTCTTTGTCCAGTTCCCGGAAAGGGCTCAGCCTAATTTCCACAGATTCTTTCTTCATGGCTTTCTTCCATGTCCCTGCCACCTTCCCGTTTAGAACGATGACGGCAGTTAGGGCATTTCCCTTGGTTATCATCCGCTCAATATGTCGCGCTTCACTAATATCGCTCCTGTCGCGATAGACGATTGTGTATTCATCATAAACCGACAGTAATAATGCTAAAGGCAGATCAGGAACCTCAGCCTCTGCGTGAGGGGGAGACCAATAGGTCTTCTTATCAAATGTCGCCTGATTCAGTCCTGATTTGACCATGTCAAAGGCAGATCGTGCATCTTTTTCGCCAAGCCCTGACCACCAAGAGAAGTCCTTCAGCTGGGCGGGACCGTGGCTCATAAAATATCTGAATGCCAGTTTTGCGCGGGATTGTTCGCGATCTGGCCAGTCCGAACCTTCCACGCGTTCATCCAGCAGCGCATAGGTAAATTTTTTCCCGCGCCGTGGCCCGCTGCAGATCAATCCGTCAAGCTCTGCATGTATAATAATATGTGCCAGGCGCTGAACGTCAGTTTCTTTATAAGCGTCTGCCAATTAGGCCTTGAGTTCCTGTCTCGTGAGATAATTATGCCCCTCCAGTGCATGAATGATCAAGGCATTGGTCCTGGCAAACAACGCGTCATCGAGGCCGAGTTTCCGATTGTAATTTTTGAGAAGTCTTTTCACTCGTGGCGCGGTCAACTCAAGCATCCAGTGGATATCCTCTGGCAGGACAAAATGCCAGGTGGGGCGCATAACATGAATACGCAGGATTTTGCCGTCATTGAACGCTCGTTCGATGTCTTTGCCAATTAAATTCTTAATACGAAGCCCTAGCCCCCATTGTGCGGCAGGAAAATCCTGTGCCTGAGCTGCCCCCAGATGTGAGACTGCATCGACGGCATTTTCGAACGGGGCACTCAAGCCAGAATTATAGGGACGGAGCCTGAGGATCTCTGATCTGTTCATCGCTCTCAAATCCTGGTTTTGCCCCAATATCGGGAGTTCATAAAAATTTCCTGGTGTCTACATTGTAGAGCTTAGTCATAAGGATGGAGGTACCGCGGCGGTTCTGCTCGCTATACTTGTCGTAAGCTGCTCCCTGAATCAAACACCAAAGTACTCTTGCAACGAAAGCTTGTTGTTGGCAGCAAAGGAACTGCGATTAACCCATAAGGCGTCGCAAGATATTACTATAAGAATGGTCACCCCCTTTCTAGAGGACGTACATGAGAAAGCTCAATGACAAGGATAATGAGATCTTACAGAAGCTTGCTCCGGAGGCGAGTATACCTACCCATTATCGGTCCATCCTGCCACCGGTCTCGATGCATTTTGCAGCCGATGATGAGGATTTACAGGACCGGCTGAAGAGGCTCTCAAAAGAGGACCTCAAGTATCTAGCCGAGCGCATCCTGGACGGCTCGGAGTGCTTGCTGTGCATCTCCCCAGAAGCGGCCGAGATGTTTTTAGACCTGCTGGAGGAGAGGATGCCCGGCGATACTGCGAAGAGCGTAAGAGAGCAGTATAATTCGGCCACAGGATATAACATCTGAAGGGTCGCTTTTCTGCCAATATAAAACAAATAAAAGCGGACATTTACAGCTAAAGATCTTATATGATTTAGTGCGCTTCCATCAGAAATATTTCGATCGTATCCCTAAGCTTCAGC
>PMYA01000050.1 GCA_003170935.1 Methanobacteriota archaeon | reverse complement strand
GAGTTATAAACGGCGAGTTTTCCCGCGCCGATTTCATCCGCGTATTTTGCCGCGAACATGCGCACCGCCGGCACACTCGAATCGACCAGGAAGGCGATCCCGGGGGCGATTTCCAGGTGCCAGTCGATATACTTTTTCATCGCCACTTCGGTCTCAGCGATAAGCTGATTCCAGTAGCCGAGCCCTGTCTGGTCCGACAGCTCGACCTGTGTGTTCCATTGCTTTTCGGCGAGCTCCTTGTCAATCTCACCTTTCTGGGCGTCTATAACCGCCTTGTGTTTGTCGTAGAACATAGAGCTGGCAAGCACGGTCGGATATTCGCCGGGCTGACCGCCAACATGAAAACCGCCTATTTCGAAAACGGTTTGCTTTTTATCATACCTAAACATGCTGTATGAACCTCCTTACGTCGTCATTCATCCGAATAGCTTTAACAAGACCGACAGCTGCGTCAGATTGTTGAGCACGATGAATAGGATGATGCCTCCAATGAGGCCATAGGCGATGCCTATGTCCCTACCAACGCGCTGTCCGTAACGCTGCGCAACTTCGGCCATTGCAAACTCCAATCGCTCTTCGACAGAATCGAGTTTCTTCTGGAGCTCTCGGTAGTCTGTTTGGTCAACTATTACCTGGGGGAATTGCTTTGGCATATTCACACCTCACTTCANNTACGCGGAGTCAAGTTTGAGCGTTCGCGTTGTAATTAGCGCACGGTACCTTATGTCATTCTTGAGATCATCTAACAATGCCATGCTCGGTGCCATGGGTTTAGCTATGCCCTGGTCGAACTCAATGACTGATGTGGGTGCGACCTCTTCGCCGGCTACTGCCGGCCCCTCGCCGCCTCCACCAAAACGTTCTGCTGCCATTTTTCACCTCAAGCTAGGGCTAGTAACCCCAAGATTCCCATTGAAATCAGCAGCCCGATCACAATACCCTCAACCTTTCCAGCATAAACGCCGGCGGCGTACTTGTTCAAGTTGCCGATGGTCTTCATGTGGAACTGCAGATTCTGTACGCGGGATTGTATCGCTGCCAATTCTGCTGCCATAGGGGCCTCTACAAGGGCCTCCTCGGTTTCTTTTTCTTTAATCTCAACGACTACTGGAGGTTCCGGGTAAGCTCCGGGATCTCGTCCAATCAGCTCCTTAACCTTCGCGGATATCGCGCTGACATCCTCGTTGTTAATCATGCTGATGAATTCGACCTGCTTTTGGAACCTTTCAATTTGCTCTTCGTTCAAGTTTTCGATGAACGGTATAGCTCCCGAAGCATCGATTATTCGTCCTTCCTTAACGCCGTTTTTGTATAGTGCCTCAAGAGATTGCCCGGTCACGTGACCCATGATTTCTGAGCCGCAGAGGATCAGAAACCGTATGTTCGGATTCGAGATGATGTTTACCATGACCTTCTCGAGGCCGATGTTCTCGGTCTTCGCGGTGCCCTCAATTGCTGCTCCTTGGTCAGTGAAGAGCTTGCCGAAGTGAGACCCTAAGGTCACCACAGCGACGGAACTCTCCGGATCTCCAAAGAAGAAATCCCCTTTGACGATCGGCCAGTTAGGCGCTGGTGCAACTTTTTCTGCCACGATCACATCCCCCCTCTAACGCGAAGGATTATGGTCACGAGAGCGATGAAGATCATCGCGACGGTGAACCCGTAGAACGCGTTGGTCCACATTCCCGCCCAGTAATGGGCCTTTTCTCTGCCCGGATACGCGTCGATGAGCGGCTTGTCCGCTGAAAGCGAGTTTACCACGCCGTCCGCTATAGCGTCATACTCCTCAATTTGAGCCGCAACGGGCTCCAAGGAGTAGAAAACAAGGTCGTCCCGCTCCTTTGCTATGGCGAACTCTTCGACATCCATCCATAGGCCGACGTCAGACGACATGTCTACGAATTTCATGCGACTTCCTCCTCCGTCGGTATTAGACCAGTTGATAGCACAGCCGCTGCATCTACTTTCGTATCTGCCCAGAACCGCATGTAGTATATAAGCCAACCGACGATCGCGACTATCAGCATAGGCACCGCTGCTTGAACGCCATTTATGGCACCTGATGCGATTCCTGCGACGAGCATGGCGATGAACCCTGTCGACAGTGCAAGATTGAGCGTTCGCAGTTGTCTCTCGTCGGGACCTAGGCATGCGTTAAACGGATGGAACATTGCCATCGCGCCGACGATGAATACTGCAATGATGAACCCTGATGCAACTACGTAACTCATGATCGCGTTGAACGTGAAGCTACCAGCGATCGCTGTACTCAAACCGAGAATAACCAGGGACGCTGCCATTGCGATTTCCATCATCGACATTTCCATTATGGCGATGTTCATTTTGATAACGCGCCTCGCCATCACTCCGTTAACAAGGCCTATAATCGCCGCCAAAATGAGTGCGATTATAGGTCCCGCTACTACTATGTTGTAATTCAATGCGACTGCGAGACCGAGCAGCACTGCTATTTGACCAGCTCCGAAAGACAGCATGGCTATCGACGGTACGCCGGTACCGAGCCCATAGCTCGCTACTCGCCTCACTGCGTTTGCTCCATAGTACACTGCAAGTATAGCGCCAAGTGCAGCGATGAACGAAAACCAAGCGGAGTTCGTCCCGCTGTTGAGATAATGAGCGATGTAAATGCAGATCAGACCACCTAAAACGCCGATGGCCATCAGCTGACGCGGCGATTTCTCTCCTTCAGCCATGTCAGATCCCTCCTGGCAACATGACAGTTATAAGCAGCGCAAAAAGACCGCCGACTGCTGATACAACAAGACTTGCGACGACTGACTTTGGTAAGCGCTTAAACTTAGGATCGTGGAAGCCCTCTATCGTGCCGCCGATGTTGTACGACGCCATCACGCAGTTGAGGAAGAATATCCCAATAGCGAAGGCTGCTGCGAGCGACACGTAGTAGGGAGCTGAATAGCTGCCAAATGTCGCAGAAAACCCTGGAATCGCTTTGTACGTTTCAGCCAGCGCAAAGTACACAAGCGCGCCGCCGACGCCGGCTAAGAACGCCCCTATGATACCACTGATGAAACTGACCATCGGAGATCCGTGGCCTTCCGTCCCACGTGATACGTACAGGTCCTGACGCCATTTCGTAATGGGGTCGTATTTCACTTTAGCTGATGCGAGCGGTACACCTGCCCCAAAAACGTACATAACGTTTGCGATAAACGCTAAAATCGCGAGCATCAACGCTGCACTCACACCCCCCATGACTATGGTGTAAGCAAAATCTCCGGGGTGCAAGTAGTAGGCTGAGCCTGCCCCGATGAGTCCTGTGAGACCTGACGCAGCAGCTAGCATCGTCGTACCGGTTCCGACACCCGTTGCCTGCGACATAGCCGCAGGAGCGCCGCCGACCGGTATAAAGTGGACGCCTGCACCGATCAGAATCCCGCCGAGTATAATCCATACCCAGAGTAAAAGATCAAACATCGTGCATCACTCCGCCTCTATTTCTTCTTTGTAAGTGCCGTATCGCTGTCTAGAGTAGCGTTCGAGGTACGTGTTCATGATGATGAAGATCACGACGATTATTACTCCAGCGACTGCCGACCACCAATCCCTTACCACGACTTCCTTCCAAAAGTGAAGGTAAACGACGAGGCCGAAGCCCAGCCCTGTGAGTGGTCCTCCAAATTTGGAGCAGAACCACGCGCAATCTATCGAATTCCTTAGGCCTGATTCGGCTTTGCGCACCACGCTACCCGAATGAGCCGCGTTGACGCCAGAGCCATAAGGCCTGTCTTGATAGTACCTATCAGTTCCAAGGTGGACGTCGCCCACTGCGGAACCTACGCCTCCAAGAGCAATTCCCCAAATAAATGCAAGCACGACAAAGGGGAACGGACTCAAGTTTTCTGAAATCAATATCCACGTTAACAATAGGACGCAAAAATTCGCTATGAAGCCGTGTGCCATTATCACAGGCGTGTGCGTTCGCAGGACATCCAAGTAGATTGGTTGCCCAAATCGCGATTGACTCGCCAGTCTGCCCACATAGGACGTCGTGGCATAAACGCCGTGTATCAATGCAGTAATGAAAGCACCGGCTACAAGAGCGAAGAAGACGCCGATCAGACTGCCACTTCCAGTGACAGATAAGACCGATAACGTAGTAGCCGCTCCGATCGCTGCGTAGAACGGATAAGAAGCTGGCTCACCGGAAATCGCTTTGTTATAAAGCCTGTGCAGATAACCCATCTGGGGGGCTAACTGTACTTGCGAATTCGGGTTACTCTGTGAACCAACGTCGGATTCAAGATCCTCCGCTATACCAGCAATCAGGGCTGCGCCACCAACGATCGTCAGAGCGCCTAATTCTACCATCATTTGCGGATCCATTTAACTCCTCCCTTGTATGGTATTTGGCTTTCTAGCCCAGATTTCTGATTCACTAATCCAGCGAACCGCGAAAACAGTGTATTCTGCGGCATTAAAATTGCTTAAAATGAATTATTGGCTTTATTTGGTTCGCTAGATCACGGGTAATTGATAGGTCTAACTATTTAAC
>PMYA01000048.1 GCA_003170935.1 Methanobacteriota archaeon | reverse complement strand
CTTGAGCTTTTCGCGCCTCGAGGGCCGTAACTTCTCGCGTTAACCGTTCCTGCTCGCTCTGGGCTCTCACGAGATCGTGTCGCTTCTGGAGTAAAAGATCGTCCACTTGGCTTAGTTCCTGCTGCAGGCGCGCACGTTCCTGCTCGTACTCGCGTATCTGCCGTCCGAGCTTATGTAGTTCTTTTTCGTCGCCAGCGATAAACTTCAGTGCTCTTCGATCAATACCCCCCGTCATCGCACCGCTCACCTCGAGAAGTTCGCCCTCGAGGGTCACCATTCGGTACTTACCGATAAGGTCGCGCGCCGTCTCGAGCTCAGTGACCACAACCGTCCTCCCGAAGACATATGAAAACGCCGCTGTGTACGCTGGATCGAACTGAATGAGGTTGATCGCGTAATCGATGATGCCATCGCGCGCTTGAAGTGTCTCGCGGTGGACTGGCTTCAACTTGTTAAGCGGTAAAAAGGTCGCCCGCCCTGCATTGTTTTCTTTCAGAAATGCGATGGCACGCGCCGCGTCGCCGTCGTTGTTAACGACAATGTTGCGTAGACGGGGGCCCGCTGCTATCTCGAGTGCTGTGGCATATCGCGGATCGACACGCCCGAGTTCCGCGACAACGCCTCGCACCCCTTCTAGCTTAGCGGCCATAATTGCCTCCACCGCTTTACCGAAGCTCTCTTTTAGACGCGTTTCTGCCCGAACGAAATCTTGGTTAGTTTGAATGAGCCGCCGTTCGATCGTTTCGATTGCGAGCTTGATATCCTCACGTCGGGCCTCGAGGTCTTTAATGTCCTCTTGAGCTCCTCGTTCTATTCGTATCAATTCAGCCCGGCTCTGGCGAATGGTCTCAAGGTTACTTTCAGCTTCCGCAATGTCTGAGCGCGCTACGTCTATCTCCCGCTCGACAGCATGTACATCCGTTGAAGCACGACGTATGATGTCGAGCACGCGGTCTTTTGCGCGCACGACATCCCCGCGCTTGTCCTTTTCTTCGCCAAGCACCTTGCGCTTCTCAAAGAGGTCGTCGCGCGCTTGTGTGACGTCAGAGTCGAAGGTGGAAAGCTGTTCTTTTAGTGCGTTAAGATTAAGCTCCTGCTCATCGAGCTCGCTTGCAAGGCTTGCACGCCGGACCATTTCAGACGCGAGATCGCGCTGAAGCGTCTCTTGTTTCTGCTTCAGTGTGCTCACCTCTATGAACGCCTTGCGCTTTTGCGTCTCGAGGTGCTCGACCTCCTTGCTTACAAATTCGATCCGGTTTTGGTGTTGCCCGATGTCCCCTTTGATGGCTTCAATGTGTCTCGCTAATTCGAGTTGATCGTTTTCGCCTTTTTCCGAAACCGCGTTGTTAAGTACGCTCAGCTGCCCCTCAAGGTCGTAGATCGCTTCCCGAGTCGCAGTGAGTTCATTGACCGCCTTATCCTTGCCCCGATGCTTTCTTTCAAGATCGCTCTCGATTGCTTTGATGTCTTTTGTGAGCTTATTGAGCTTTGACGCAAAAACCTTCTTTTCGTAGTCCCGTTTCTTTGTTTTAAGCTCTTGATATTTGAGAGCATACTCCCTCTCGACCTCAAGCTGCTGAAGCCGAAGCGCAACCTCGTTCAGTATAATATCAACGCGGTCAACGCGTTCGCGCACCACCTCGAGCTCATCCAGTGCGCGATCACGTCTCCGGTCAAACTCAGCTACGCCAGCGATCTCATCGAAGATCTTGCGACGCTCAAGGGGGCTTACCTCGATGATTCGGGTAATATCCCCCTGCAACACAACGTTGTAACCTTCTGGCGTAATACTCGCTTTCGAAAGCAGCTCGTGAATGTCACCGAGCGTACACGACTTGCCGTCAAGATAATAATAACTGTAGTACCCGCTCGCAGTGCGGCGCACCTTCCGAGCGATCGTCACTTCTGAATCAGCGGGAAGTTCGGCGTCTGCATTGTCAAATCTTACCTTAACCATCGCCTCGTTGGCACCGTCGCCGTTGAAAATCAGATCGGTGAGCTTCTCAGCTCGCATCGTCCGAGAAGTCGAGAGGCCGAGACAAAAGAGGACGCTGTCAACGATGTTAGACTTTCCCGAACCATTGGGTCCGGAAACAGCCGTAAAATCGTCAAAAAAAGGTATCTTTACCCTTTTTCCAAATGACTTGAAGTTTTGAATCTCTAGTTCTTTGATAAACATCGGTCCATCGGGCCGCGTGTTCGCTCACAGATCGCGATCAGCAATGATAATGTCGTCCCCAATGCGCCGCTCAGGTTTCGGAGGATAATTATTGTCCGCAATGACGTAGGTGGTCTCTTTTCTTCTCCGTTGCTGGCCAGTTAAGGGGGACTCATCACACGTTTCAGCATCGCTTAAAAACTCATCGTTTCCGTACACGCCTGGAAGATGCGTCATTTCATGGACTGATGAGCTGACGTCTACAAGTTGATTGGTGATTCCGTTGAGGGTATCTGAGAGCGCGGATACCCTGCGCTCGAGCGTTGCCACTCGTTGTTCGAGCGTCGACCGTGTAGTGCCATCTTTGAGCCTTAAGCGATGCGGCATATCAACTAGATCGTCTTGATAGTGCATACCCTGCCTCGTATTCTAGTGCGGGGGGCGGCATCTTAAACTTTATGATATGTACTCGAACCACAACACGCGTTATTCCATTCACGGCGTAATCCGGCGACGATCGCGAGGAAAAAGAACGCTTTCTCGAATGTTAGCAAGACCAAGCATGGTCATCAAAAGGCGTTCAGCCCCGAGGCCCCACCCCGCGTGGGGCGGCATGCCAAAGCGAAACGCATCGAGATAAAATGCAAAGCTTTCGGGGGCAAGGAATTTGTCAGCGAGCTGTTTTGAGAGAAGCCGATGGTCGTGAATGCGTCGGGCCCCCGAAGCAAGCTCCATCCGTGGATGCATAAGGTCGAATGCATAGCAGAGGTTCTTTTGCGGTTGCACGTAGAAAGGTTTCAGCTCACCGGGCCAATCAACGATAAAGTAGTGCTCTCTAATTTCCTCTCCGACCGCTTTCTCAGCTGCTGTGTCAAGATCGTCTCCCCACGGGGTATCTGCAATCTCAATCGCGTCTGCGTACGTTATCCGGCGAAAGGGGATGTGTGGAATAGAAAGGGTCACGCCTAGCACTTTGAGCGGAGCGCTGCACTGCTCAGTGATGACCACATAGACATGTTGGATAAGCTCTTCGAGGAGCCTCATGACCTCGTTGTCGTCCATAAATGAGGCCTCAACGTCTATCGAGGTGACCTCGTTGAGATGTTTGCGAGTGTCGTGTTCCTCGGCACGAAAGATGGGGCCAACCTCAAACACACGTTCCAGTCCAGCCGCCATCATGATCTGTTTATAGAGCTGCGGACTCTGATTTAAGAAAGCCTCGCGGTCGAAGTACGAGATGGGGAAGAGTTGTGTTCCACCCTCTGTCGCAGTTGCCACCATCTTTGGCGTCTGAATCTCGATAAAATCACGAGCGACGAGAAACGAACGCACTACATGAAGCATTTTCGCGCGAATGAAAAAAACAGCCCGTGTAGCAGGAAGTCGCACGTCCATAAAGCGCGAGTCAAGCCGCGTATCGAGTTCAGCAGGCACTTTGCCCGTAACGTCAAGCGGGAGCGGTGATTCCGCAGCGTTCAGGAGCTCTACCTCGTACGGTATGATTTCACAGCCTTGCGGTGCCTTCGGTTCTACTTTGACGTGCCCTACCACTCGGACCACAGATTCCCTGCTGAGGCGTCGCACACGTTCAACAAGTTCCGGAGGGACCTTCTTCTTTGGCATGGTGATTTGCATGATACCGTCGCGATCACGAAGCAAAAGAAAGCTGATGCCTCCGAGGTCGCGAAGCTCATGCACCCACCCCGCAACGGTAACGTCAGTTTCTGGGATGATGGCGCTTGACCGCGTCACCTTCATTGGAACCTCCGCATAACTGACGCTGCGTGTTCTGGTAACCCTTCGATCTGCGCGAACGAACGGACGAGGTCAGTAAGGCTCTCGAGCCCATCCTTTGTCAACACCTGAACGCTGGTCGTCTTCGTAAAGTGGTCGACGTTGAGCCCGCTCACGTACTTAGCGAAGCCCCCTGTCGGTAAAGTCGAACTCGTTCCGGTAGCATAATCCCCAACGGCTGCGGGCGTATAGTCGCCAACGCAGATCGCCCCGGCGTTCCGTATTCTTCCGAGGACATTGATGGGATCACGCACCATGAGTTCAAGATGCTCCGGGGCTAGGTCATTTATGAACTCAATACATTCATCCAAGCTTTCGCCCACGAGGATTGCGCTACCGCTCAGATCGATGAGATCCTTCCGTGACGCAGCTTCTCGCTGCACATTGAGCTCTTTTTCGACCTCGTTTGCGAGTTCCGCGGAGGTCGTGAGCAGGAAACCAGATGATTTTGGGCCGTGCTCGAGCTGGGCAATTATGTCAGCGGCGATAAATGCAGGGTTCCCTCCATCAGCGAGCACTGCGATCTCGCTGGGGCCCGCAGGAAAATCGATTTCAACCTCACTTTGCACGATGAGCTTCGCTGCGGTAACGTAAACGTTGCCAGGTCCTACGATCTTATCTACCTTTGGGACGCTCTCAGTCCCAAATGCCATTGCTGCAATCGCCTGTGCACCCCCAATTTTATAGATCGCGTTAGCTCCTGCGATGTCAGCCGCAAGGAGCGTTGCCACGGGCACCGTGCCATCAGGCATCGGTGGGATACAGACAATGACCTCGCGAACGCCGGCGACCTTGGCCGGCACTATGTTCATCAGTGCCGTTGAGGGGTAGACTGCAAACCCCCCAGGGACATACGCACCGATACGATCAAGTGGGGTTGTCTTTTGTCCAAAGACGACGCCGGGAGCCACCTCGTGAAGCCACAAGTCACTATGCACCTGCCGTGTGTGGAACGAGGTGATATTGTCTGAAAGGTGGTATAACGCGTCGATGACGTCCTGCGAGGCATTTTCGTACGCCGAAAGGAGTTCGTCCTCTGTCACTCTAAGCCCGACGATATCGGCTTTGTCATACTCCAGTGTGTACTGCATGACAGCGGTATCACCGTTTTCTCTCACGTCGCCGACGATTTTCTGCACGTGATCCATAACCTCACGCACAGCAGCGTCCCGGTCGAGGAGACGGCTGAATTCAGCGTCAGTTACCTCAGATAAGCGTTTGCAGATCATAACATCAGAACCGTTAGAACACGAAAGGGTATTAATCTTTATGGACACGCTGTTTGAGTCGATCTTAGTTCGCAAGACTCATTTCGAAGTATTTAAATAGAAAGAAACGGGCAGTACGAGCGCATGAGCGGGAAAGACCTGATGAGCGACATCACTATGGCCCGTAAAGAGCTCAGCATCGATCGACTGAAAAAAATACTAAAAGTGTGCCTTACTATCACCCGTAAAGCGAATTAATCGACAATGGGTGCGACGTAGCCGCAGTCTGGACATATCTTTCCTCGTTTACTAATCCGAAAGCCTGAGCGCTCGATGATGATCGCACCGCAGTCAGGGCAGAACGTGTTTTCGTATTCACTTGCGACGTTTCCTAGGTAGACAAAACGCAGTCCAGCTTGTGTCGCGAGGTGGCGTGCTTTTTTTAGAGTTTCCATCGGCGTTGCCGGACGATCGAGCATGCGCCAATCTGGATGAAAGCGCGAAAAGTGGATCGGAATGTCGCGGTCAACCCCTGCCGCCCACGTGCTAAAAGCACTGAGCTGTTCATCATCGTCGTTGAGCCCTGGTATAATAAGATACGTTAATTCGAGGTGAATGCCGCTCTCATACATGCGCTCGCACGTCTTGAGTACAGGGTCGAGACGCGCTTTGCAGATCCCGTTATAAAACTTCTTGCTAAAACCCTTCACATCGACGTTCGCTGCGTCAAGATATGGGGCAATCTTTTCGAGGGCCTGCGGGGTCATATAACCATTGGTGACGTATACGGTATATAAGCCAGCTTCTTTAGCAAGGATCGCTGAATCGTATGTATACTCAAACCAGATCGTCGGTTCATTATACGTCCACGCAATCCCGCGGCAGTTTCGCTCAAGGGCGAGCTGAACAGAACGCTCTGGTAGAACCTCTGTAGTGCCCAGTTCCCCTGCTTTAGCAAACGAAATATCGTAGTTCTGGCAGTGTTCGCACTTGAAATTGCAGCCCACTGAACCAAGCGAAAATACTTTCGATCCGGGGTAGAAGTGAAACAGCGGTTTCTTTTCGATGGGATCGACGTTCATCGAGCTCACCTCGGCATAGATGAGCGTTGCGAGCTTGCCGTCAAGATTTTGCCGCACTTGACAGATCCCACGATCCCATTTCTTGATCTTGCACTCGTGAGAACACGCGAAACAGTGGACGACCTCGTCTTCAATCGGCCCCCACAGCATAGCATCTTTTATCACGAAATGATCCCCCTTAGGTTAGTCTGTAGATCTGCTTGATCCACGATATGCTCGGCACGCACAGCCAGCTCCATTTGTAGATTATCATCGCCAGAGCGTATTATCCTTTCTTATTAATAACAAACACCTGAAGCTCACGGCCCCGCACCGCTACGCGTGACACAGTTCAAGCCGTGGCCCGACTCGTCTAGCCTAACAACCGGAAGCCCACCATGTTGTACGCAAAGGGCGCGAGCTTTCGCAACGACATCAGGTGAGACGTCTCAGCGTGGCAGTAGATCAAACAGTGCTTGTCACAATGCAGCATTTGCAGCCGGTCAGCTTGCGCCCTTTCTGAGGTCATCAGCGTCTGAAAGTCGTTTTCGAGGAGGTTTCCGAGCTTCGTGCCGATGGGCATGCACGGGTAGATAATATCGCCATTTGGCTCGATCATGACGCTGAGCGTTCGGCACGTGTACGGCTGGTCAAAGCTCTCAATGTACGAAAGACTCGTCATGAGCGTTTTTCCATACTCGCGCTTTAGGCGTGTTATGATCTCGCGAAGCTTCATCAGATCTGGCGTGAGGTCTTCAGTCCCGTCAAAGTTGAAAGCGGGCATTAAGAGAATCTTGTGGCCGTGCGCGTGCACTTTTTCCACTTTTTCCTCGATTTTGTCGAGGTCGTGCTTTGTCACGACCGTTTGCACCGTCGTCTTAATTCCGAGATCGGTGAAGTAACCGAGCCGGTCAAACAGGTGCACGTTATCGTGCCCCTCGTCAATTGACAGCTGCAGAAAGTCGAAGTATTTCGCGTACTCGGCAAAGGGCCGGCGATCAATAAGAAGCCCGTTTGTAGTAAACAGAATGTAGTTTGAGCAGTCGTGTGTGTACCGCAGAACGTCGCCGATGTCCTTGCGCAGCAGGGGTTCTCCCCCTTCAAAGCTTATAGTGAAGGTGCTCGCTCGCGAAAGGTTGTCGATGACGGTGAACACGTCGCTCGTTTTAAGGTCAGGGATCTTGTCTGCCCACACGTTACAAAATCCGCACCGCAGGTTACATCGATGTGTGATCTTAAATGATGCGTAAAACGGGTTATCAAAGTCGTTTCGCACGTAGTTAGAGAGGTACCCTCTGAGGGCCCGCATATTTCTGTTCATAATGCCTCGGCCAAAGTCTTCAGTCCGCTATGTGCTTAGAAAAAGCGCCAAGTGTAGACGGTTAGCGATTTAATTTACTCTTCAAATGGCGCGACATAGCATGACGTATGCTTGCTGCTTATCAATTTCTTGTCGTGAAACAAGCGCGCTGTGAGGAGATAGGTCCCTTCTTCGCTCGCGTAGAGCTGACTTACATATTTTTTCGTTTCGCCCAGCGCAATAAAGTCGATATCAATAACGTCCATGAGCGTGTGGGCTTTTGAGGGGGGGCGTGCAGCGATCTCTAGAGTTAAATTCTGAACGTCTTGACTGGCGTATACGACTGTTTCCGCTTCGATAGTCTCTTCGTACGCCCAGTAAGGACGATTTGCAAAGAAGGTCTGGATCTCAGCCAGATCTTCCATGAGGCGCAGATCCTGATCGGGCGAGTACCAGCTTACAAGCGTGCCGTTTCGGTATGCGGTTACGTGAAGGTAGAGCCGGCCACTATGGTTCGCAAAAACGTGAAAGTTGAGCGCTGCGGTGTCTTTGGGGTGTAATTCTTTCAAAAAATGAAAGGATCCGCTTGGTAGCACGTCGATATCGTGTGAGTTATAGGTAAACAGCGTCGCGCTTACGTCGGTAAGCGGCTCGGTTGACCGGTTTCTCAACTGAACGGTGAGCCAGTGGTGCCCTCGGTCGAGCGTATCCGACGCTACGTTTACCTCAAACGGATACTTGTTTCGTTCTTCCATTGGTACTTGCGCTACTTGATCTGCACTTTCGTAGTCTTTTCCACCTCAGTGGGCTCCTTCTTTGGCAAATTAACTTCGAGCACGCCGTTCTTGAATGAAGCTTCGGCTTTATCCGGCAACACATCAGCAGGAAGATCGATCACACGCCGGTACGATGCATAGCCGCGCTCACGGTACGTATAGTCCTCCTCCTTGCGTTCGGTTTCGGTGCTCGATTCAGCGCTGATCTCCACCCGTTCAGGCTTGAGATTGAGTTCAATGTCCTCCTTTCGTACGCCGGGCATATCTGCGACGACCTGGAGTGCGTTGCCAAGGTCAAGTATGTCGACGCGCGGTTGCTTCAGAGCAGGCAGCGACGCCTGTGAGGGGAAGACGCGTTCGAGTGTTTCCTCCATATTAGCGCGAAACGAGTCGAGCAGTCGACGCATTTCACCAAAGGAGTCACTCATCCAGTAGTCTTTCGGCGTTAGTCGCTTCTCTTCGTCTTTCTTTTCGTCAGTCATAAAATCATCATACTAAGTACCGCATCGGAGGTAATAAAACATATGCAAGGAAAAAACAGTTGAGGGACGGGCGTTACGACACGAACGCTTACCGAAGAAACAGGTCGCGACCGTTTTGCACGCAGGCCTTCTGTGCACGATCAGCGTATCCTTCGACTGTAAGTGCGCGCAAAACCCGAGCGACTGACAGACAATCCGAGCGCTGGGAGCTCAGGTCACTATTAACGACAAACTTCGCGTCTGGACATCCAATAATCATTCCTACGGCCTCGCGGACGGACGCTTTGCCCGGCTGGACGGTAATGCCTATATAAGTCCCTGCCTCGAGCGCAACATCGATTGTTGATGGGTCAATGTGATCAATCACCACGTCCTTAGCCCCGACATCATCAACGATCGCAATGATTCGTTCGAGCACCTCTCGCTTCGCGCGCCGAGGTGTATGGATGACTTTCGGGTAGTAATCGATCTCGAGCTGAGTACGAAAGACCTGCTCCTCAACTGTTGTACATGTTTCGAGTCCAATTTCTCCAATAGCAACGACAGCGGGGTGAGCAACGAAGTCTGGGAGTAATTCTAACGTCGTGTCGACTTGATCGTTAATAGAACGTGGGTGCACACCAAGACCCACATGCACGTTAACTCCATTTTCGGCACCTCGCCGCACTTCACCGTTTACGAGCTTATGAAAGTGGTCTGCAAGGACATCAGACGTAGACATACGCATCGGGTCGTGTGCGAGCGTGAGCACATCCGTCACGCCNNACCTTATGTATTGTGCAGATGTTTCTGCAATTCTGGTTCCCGTTTAACCAACGCTGTGATACTAAGAGGTGAACTGGGTCATCTAAGCAAAAGACCGATAGTTATAAACGTGGAGAATAAGCAGCATAGTTAGAATGACCATGCTAGTACCGAAAATTGATGTTGAGCTCTGCGTCGGTTGTGGTGCATGCGAGGACATATGCCCAGACGTCTTTGAGCTGCAAGATGATGGGTTGTCACACGTGATTGACGCTGCAGCTTGCAGCGAGTGCGAGTGTCAAGAAGCGGC
>PMYA01000032.1 GCA_003170935.1 Methanobacteriota archaeon | reverse complement strand
GTGATTTCTACGTACCCTTTGTCTTCGAGCGAGCGAGCGACATCTCTTTTCAGCTCGTTGCTCGGATCGAAGGGGTCGAAGACCTTAAAACTGCGGACGGTCTGTAGGTAGCCGGAAGGCTTTCTGGCAGCCTTGCACAGGTCACGCAGCATCGTGTCCTCTCGTTCGTCCAGTTCTGCCTCGCCTGAGATTTTATTCAAAGCATCCTGTGCATATGTCCTCGCTATTTCGTCACTTTGAGCTCGTGCTTTGATATCGGTGCAGTAATCGTATCCTTTTGGCTTTTTGAGCCGTAAGGAATAGTCTTTAGTCGTGATTTCTACGTACCCTTTGTCTTCGAGCGAGCGAGCGACATCTCTTTTCAGCTCGTTGCTCGGATCGAAGGGGTCGAAGACCTTAAAACTGCGGACGGTCTGTAGGTAGCCGGAAGGCTTTCTGGCAGCCTTGCACAGGTCACGCAGCATCGTGTCCTCTCGTTCGTCCAGTTCTGCCTCGCCTGAGATTTTATTCAAAGCATCCTGTGCATATGTCCTCACTATTTCGTCAGCATCTCTCAAGGCCTGCTTCAGCGATTTAGTCGCTTGCAGGCTCCCTCGATCGCCAAGTACATATGCTGCATCGCGACGGACATCTACTTGTTTATCGTGCAGTCTTTCGATTAAGGGTAGAACTATCATTGGATCTTCTATTTTCCACAACGCTGACAATGCTACCCATCTGACTAACCAATACTCATCATTTAGAGCTTGAATCAGCGAAGGCACCGCTGCTTTGTCAGTTTTCGCCAAACTGTCTGTCGTTGTGAGTAAAAGAAGGTAATTATCTCTGTCGGCTTTTATTTCATTTATCTTTGCAGCTCGAATTTGCCTTATAACCTGAAAAAGCGGCTGTATTGCTCGAACATCTTGTCGCTCTCCAAGCTTTCTAATAGCAGCAAGACGTATTTTGATATCTGGATTATTTAAGAGATGGATAAGTGCCGTAAATCCTTCTTCACCCATCTTATTAAGTTGTTCAATCTGTTTGGTTTCGCTTAGTCTATTGCTTTTTTTGGGCAGCTGTTTCTTGGAGATCTTCTGAGCTAAGTCATGAGCGAGTGACTCGATCTCTCGCTTGTCTCTCAGAATTAATGCGTCATAATTCGCGAGGATCAGCAAAGAATCTTTCACTTGTTGCTTGGTTACGCGGAACCATACAGGAAAAAATACTGGTTCATCCGTTTTATGTTGTTTGTCAATTAGAGCAACAAGTTCATCCCCTATCCAACCGGCACGTTTAGAAATAAATTTGGGGCTTATTATCGGCACCCCACATCGAGAGTTCTTTAGTCCGTACTCAATTTTGTCCATTAAAGTGCCTGCGGTCGTTATGTCTTTATCGTCATCATACCAAACCTTTAGGCCATAGTCAAAACGAAGTAATTCGACGAGAGGGAACACTACGTCGGCGTGATCATCATCTGCGTGACTTATAAAAACATCAAATTCGTAAGGTTTTTCGCTCATTTAACTCTTGCCAATTCCCGCGAGGAGAACATTACTTTATCGTTTTTGGAAGCGATTAACACCCTTCATCTCGCCTATATGATCTTGTCATGCTTTCTCAAGTTACAGTCTTTGCAGAGAATTTGAATATTGTCTTCAGTGTTATCCCCGCCTTTTGAAACCGGGAGTATGTGATCGAAATGGATTCCATCACTGCTACCACACATGACGCAGCGACCGCCGTCTCTTGCGAGTACGCGATTTTTAACTTCTGTCGGAATGCTTCTGAACGGGCTTCGTCCTTTTTGATGATGTTGTTTAGACTCGGCGTCGAGCAAGAAGATCAGACATAAAGCACATATCTCGACCGACGCACTATCTGGAATCCAGAAGAGATCGGCCCGCTTACGCCCATCCTGCCATATTTCGATTGCGTCACTAACGCAGTTAAACGATAATATCCTGTTCAGACCAATACTAACGGGCTGCTCTCCCGGAAATGGTTGTAGAAGCAATCGCTTGTTCGTAATGAAAAGAGTGCCTGTAGAACCTTTCCAACTGGCCAGTATATCTTCAAACGGTCTTACGCCGTCTTGCGCGAAAGCTCCAGCTCGGTGATTGACATCTTTTTTAAGCCGAAAGTGACTTCCATCTAACCTTACGCGCGCTTTAATTCCCGTGTTGTCGATAAAAAACTTAGATGTATCCGTCGCTTCTTTGTAGACAGCACCGATGCAGAGATAGTGCACTACTTCTCCGCGTTTCAATATCGGCTTAATATTTTCGCTGAGTTGCTGAGTTGGCAGCTTGCCCTCTTTTCGTATTGATTTTATGTAGCTATAAGGCTGGATGAGCTGCGTGAACTGTATCTCAGAAAGAGCTAGTCCAGTGGCTTTTCTAAAGTTTATTAGGGTTGCTATGTCTTGACCATCAAGTTCGCGGTCTTTAACAATCTGATTGTATAGGCGCCAGTAGAGATCATATACTTCGTTGTGCGGATATGTTTTGATAAACTCAAGCTGCTCGGGTGTGTAGGCGCGATTCTCTATTATTGATCGTTCGACAGGGGCTAGCTGCACATCGCGCTCTTTGCGAGCTTTTTCGAGCTCAGCAAGCTTACTTTTCCGAGCAGACGCTTTAGCATTCTTGGGATCGATCTCAAGAGTCTTGCCATTACACAATATCGCCTCTTTATAGCGACCTAACTTGGTAAAGGCAATCTCCTTGTTATTCCACGCTAATGCGAGTTTTGGATTGATCTCTAGTGCATTGTCACAGTACTCTATTCCCTCTTGGTAGCGGCCTACGTTGATGAAGCTTGCTGCTTTGTTATTCCATGCTATCGCGAGCTTTGGATTCATCTCGAGAGCCTTGTTGTAACACTCTACCGCCTCTTGGTTGCGGCCTAACTTGGCAAAAGCCAGCCCTTTGTTATTCCACTCAGCTGCGAACCGCGGATTGATCTCAAGGGCCTTGTTGTAATATTCGCTAGCTTTTTGGTTGCGGCCTGACTTGGCAAGTGCATCTCCCTTGTCGATCCAACTCTTCGTTGCTCTTCCTTTTAGCGTCCACCGATCGCTCGGCTTACTATCAAATAGCCCCACGTGAATGCACCAATGTAACCACGCGGACATATCTATTATTCTTATCTAAATTGCGAGACTCTCTTACATGCTATGTTCGGGCATCCGTTAGCTATTTCAGAGGGCATTAAGGCGCACGTAAGCTTATTCTGATGGCACTCCCGCAAAAAAAGGTACAAAAAACCTAGGTAGAAGCCCAGACTCTAACAGCATCGGTCGGGTCGATTCTAGTAGGGCTACGTGGGCGCCTAAATGCTGAAGAGGCTGCGGAGCCAGCTCTTCGCCAGATTATTGAAGTGTTGTAGCAGGTGATGTGCACTCACGATGCAGAGAAGCTTGCGATTTCTGTGCTCGAAATCTACGGCGACGGGTACCACGAAAAACGAACTTCGAAGTGATGAGATCCCATATTCGAACCCTTTGGTTCCGCCGATCTTAGAGTTATGAGAATCGCAGCGTGCATCCAAAGGCTTTAAGGCGCAACTACGTGCTTTTGCCACAATGCTTCTGAACGGGCCTCAAAAATCAAATGAAATCCAAGAGGAGATGCCGTGCCAAAAGCTACAGAGAAGTCGTAAGGAACGTGTTGCCTTATTCAACAAGGCCATTTTCCCGAAAAAAGATAAATTTGATATCTCTTATCTTCAACTGGATCCCACAAAGACCAATCACTTTGACTAAAATGAACTTCTGTGCACTGTTCCTGCAACCGGTAAAAGAGTATTTCGTAAAGCCGTCTTCCTAGAAGTATTTCGTTGTGTTTCGCTAAGGATTGAATCTTTGCTGTTAGGTTCATTGCATGCCCGATTATCTCGTCGAACGAAGCAATGTTGCGGGCACCATGCCTGTCAACTGTGACATTTCCGATATCTACTCCGATGTGACAACCTATCTCAGGCAAGCCATTATTAGCAAAGACTGGATTAATAACATCTTCAACGATGCTTCTCATCAACATAGCTGCTTGTACTGCTAAGTCACACATGCTATTGAGGTTCACATCAGCGGGGAATATTCCGATTACGCTGTCGCCACCGGTTTTAAATATGTAACCGTTAAAATTGTCAATTATAAGAGACATTTCGAGCACGAATATCTTGATGATTTTGTTATAAGTCACCGGTTCCAGTTCCGCGCTGAGTTTTGTTGAACCTTCCACGTCGGTAAATAAAACTACCACTCTCGTGTCTCCTTTGTAAGTCTCGAAAAAATGGTCAATCTGGTTTTTACCCGGTTCTAATTCGTACTGCTCATTCCAGTGGTTAATCAACTCTTGTTTTCTATCGCGCAGAAATGAGCAATAATCAAAGGTCTTGGGCGGCGTGCTGTATACCGACAAGTTTTCTTTTGAAAATAACTGATTGACGAGATCTATGACAGCATCTTGGTCATATATGTCTCCTGTGTATTTGTCTCGGTACGCTTTTTTGCCGTTTATGGAAACGGGTTCATATTTAGGCGCAATCTTGACGTCGAATTCAATCGTTCCGTCGTCTTTTATCTCGTAACGGATCTGATCAAAATCGAATCTTCCGTGAGGTCGAGGTGGCCTCTCTTTCTTTTCAGTGCCTTTTTTCATCACAGCTCTATCTCTTGACCTATCTGCGGAATAATAACGTTATGATGGAAGTTCTGAAATACTTCGGGGTGCTGAGTATGTACCGGAATCACTGCTGCCGGTTTTATCGTCTGAACCGCTTCTCGTATTTCGTCGTAATTCAGGTGTCCAGACGCGTGAATCTGCGTATACGGATACAGTCCAAAGTGTGTCAGCCAGTTCTCGGCCTTTTTTAAATCCAGCTCCATTTCGATATCGAACGGCTCACGGACGCTCCGAATGTAGCAGCTGCCCGCGGCGGGTTTCACGTCGATCAGTTCCTTCAATTCGAAGAAATCGCACCGGAAAATATATTCGCCCGGATCCTCTTTGATATTTTTAGCTGATACTGCATTGGGATGGTCGAGGAAATCACGCTCCCAGTAATCATAGTCCTCATGTTGAATTTTCTCCGAGAACCGCTCGTCCTCGTAAACGCCCCATGTTTTTCGGGGGATGTACACTCGAATGTGATCGTCATCAACTCTCGGCGTAGCAATCCCAGATGTCCTAAAGAGTTCGAGCAAATAAGCCTGCTTGAGGTTAATGACCAACGCCCTGTCGGTTTGCTGCGCGACCTGATAGAAGCTCTGCATCCGGTCGGTATCCCGGATAGGGAAATTAACGACGACAAGACCTTTAGTTTTGTCAACGCGTTCTTTTGCGACTTCCTTGACCCGTTCCTCACTATCCACTTCCGTCTTATCGATGCGAGTCCCTTCGCAGATCATGGCAATCGGCTCAACTGCCGCAGCCCGTTCGACGAATCGTCTCGTCTCGTCTCCTTTATAACCGTGGAAGCGAAAATCGCCTGTATATACCACAGGCCCTGCGCTTGTGTGCAGGATATAGGCAGTTGCTCCTTCAAGCGAGTGGCTCACCGGAAGGGCTTCTACATCAAGCCCTCCGACGGTGAAAGAACTGTCAACGATGTTGTACGGCCGTGGCTTTTTCGCCTTCTCACCCGTTAGCTTCGATTCCCCGCCCTTGCTGTTGATATAGGTCTGAAATGATTCTTTCAGCGAGATTAGATCACACGTCCCGGTTGAACCTGTCTCATCCAGAGCTTGCATTATGTCTTTGGCACCCTGAGTGCAGTAAAGCGAAATATCCTCCCTAAGGTAATGTATGTACGAACAGTGATCCATATGAGCGTGGCTCAAAAGGACGCCATCAAAGGCGGGTTCTGGATCCGGTGATAAGTTGCAGTGAGACTGATAATCGCAGCGATATAGCCCCTTTAAATCAGGGAGCAAGCCGAATTCGAGCAGATCTAAGATGCCGTTGCACTTTCGGGGCTGCATGAACTCGTCAAAATACTGGTTGGCGATGCTGAAGCTCATGCCGAAGTCGAGAAAAACACGTTTATCTTGATCTTCGAGCAGTATCTTGTTGCCACCGATTTCCACTCCCTATGCTGCAACAGCTTGTAATATCACGCGCTTAAGAAGAAGAACCATAGTAGAGACCGCTCCTTGTTACTGCCCTATCTTTCGCTTTGTGACCATTACTGCCTGTTTCAGTGGACGGGGATGAAAACTGTGCAATATCAACACGCATCCTCTCTATTGAGTATTGATGAACTCGTTCGTCTAACTCGGAAGACAGTTTCTCTTCAGTTTCGAGGTCGCCAGATTGAAATGCGTTCATAGCCTCGGTGGCCAACTGTTGCGCCCCGATGTCCTCTCGTAAGCAGTCGTACATCAATTCGCGGCGATCTCGCGCAGCCCATCCTGCCACAACCTCATCTATTTGACGCTCGTCTGAGAGCGTTGCTATGACCCCCGTCGATTGGGCTAACGCGAGCATCCTCCCGCTAATGGCGTCAATGGTCTTAATAGCGGCCACTTTCGCGCTCTCGCTCGTAGCATTGTTCGCGACCTCATACAGCGCTTGCTTTAAATCGGCTCGTTCGGCGATAATCGCGCGTGCCATATCGCGGATATCCCCCTGCGCTAACGTCGCAAGCGGCCCCGCAGCAGGCTGCCCATCAACGAGCCATTCTGGTGAGGTCATCGTATTGTCTGCGGTCTCGTACGCTGTGGGAGAATTGCTCAACGCTCTGCTCGGGAACTGAACGGACAAGCTTTGTATCTCATTTTTAAGCTCCTCGCTTGTCTGAGACTCAAGCGCCATCAACTTCGCCTTCGGGATTTTTGAAAGGTCACTCCTTCGTTCTTCTTCGTGTAAGCGTTTCCGCCGTTCCATGAGAAAATCGATTCGTTCCCGCTTTTCCGCCCAGTAGACCGATCTTATATGCTCGATCTCCGCTGCCCGTTCTTTTTTTATGTCTTCACGCAGTTCACGTCCCCACTCGATGAGCGTTTTCTTGGTGATACCAAGCTCTTTCTCGATCTTGCTATACGGCACGTCTTGTGCCCTTAACCGTATAAAACGCTCCTTTTTTTCGAGTTTGTTCATTGTGACCTCCTTGCTCGCACCGGTTGCACGAGCCTTCTAGAAAGGCCATCCCACGACGTAAGGTCGTATCTTCTTGCTCTTACGGTTTCTTTTATATACATAATTGAGGGAAAACTCTTTGCACTATATAAGGCGAACCAAGTAAAAACGACGTTACGGGCTTATGCTTAATTTATACAACCTAGGAAGACGACGGATTACGTTTCGCTCATAAAAAAAACCACGGAAAAATTACTGGCGGCCGACTATACGCGCCATTTTGTTCGAATGGGTAGTCGTACTGCACCTAGAACATATC
>PMYA01000182.1 GCA_003170935.1 Methanobacteriota archaeon | reverse complement strand
TATTTAAAAGTTAGCACATTTTTCGCGAGGGGGATTTTTTTTACTTACTAAAAGAAGTCAAGCTCGGGCTATCGTCACGAAGCCTGTGTGTCCAACTCTAGTAGCAGGACGAGTGCCTCTTTTCCCAAACTGTATCTCTCGTTCGATTCCCTCAAAGGTTTTGATTTGGGTAAAGCTCTTAAGAGCATTTCGCGCTTCAAAAACCTGCTCGTAAAATGGAGAAAACGACGCTATGAATCCGCCAGGTGCTAAACAGTCTTTTACTACGTGAATTGCCTTGCTGATGTCGTGCAGGTCGAGGGTAACGACGTTAAACTCAATTTCTGACGTTATTTCAAGTATGTCACCTTCAATAATATCTACATTGGTTAGCCCTACCTGTTTTACGTTCTCCGTAGCGCGTTTTGCAAAATCCGGGTTAATTTCGTAAGAGATAACATGTTTAGCAATGTTGCCCAAAAAAATGGCTGTTATGCCAGACCCAGTCCCCGCATCGAGCACAACGTCCTCTTTGTTTAACCCTGTATAAGCAACGATGATGCCAATGTCTTTCGGCATCATGGGCGCTCCGGTGCGCTTCAAATGACTAAAATAGTCAGGGGAACGTGGTTCTAGCACCTTAAACTCATAGCCTAGGTGCGTGCTTACGGTACTTCCGAATCCTAGAGCTTTGAGAGCCTCAAGGTTGACAATGCCAACGTCAGTATGGAGTTCCCCTTCGGCCCTCACTAAAAATTGCTTTTTATTGTTCGCGATCGATACCAGAAGAGCGTTTTCAACCATATCTTCCTGTCATTGCGGCTCTTTAAGCTTCAGAATTGCTTCCGCAAGGTCCCCGTCACTCGCCATAAGCGCTTCTCGCGCATCATTTTCGCTTACTCCCGCTTGTTCTGTTACCAACTTAACGTCGTCTTCACTTATCCGCGCGCGTTCAGTCGGTTCTCCTGATATCTGATAGTTTTTCGTTCCTTGCGCTTTCATTACCGTAACCGCCGCGTCTTCGAAAACGAGCTCTTTGTCTGAAAGCTGTATGATCACCCTCTCGACGTTTTCGAGCTGTTCTACGTCGACCCCCATTTGTTTCATCATCTGCTGTAATTTCTTTGGACTCATTCCTCGCATTCCGGGAATCATGAAACCACCCACCTTATCGAAATATTAACAGGGCTTTTACATTGTTATGTGCATTCGAACCGCCCTGTTTAGGTTACGAATGCTCGCGCGCACCTAGAAACCCCCATCTCACTTTGACCGCGACTCCTTTGTTAAACGCCATCATCTCTGGTGGACTCAAAAGAGCCTGTCCAGTTGCGATCAACGCATCTTTTTCGTCAACCAACAGCACCTCGTCGTGTGCCCTCAAGTCAGGATCTACGTGCAACACGTGTTTCGCAAAGGCCGTTTTACCTGCTCCAACAAATGGCGTTGCTTCGGAATTGATAGTAATCCGAAGCTTTGGATATGGAAAACTTGCGTGCAAGCGGCGTGCGCCGAGTTCACTTAACGTGAAAAGCCCGTCTGAAGCACGAAGGGTTGCAACCCTCTTATCTCCATTTAGCACCTGACTAATCCGCCGCGTTCGCGACAAAGAGAACCTCACCGTGTCTGGAAAGAGGGCGTTTCCTGCCCCAGGTCCGAACTGGTAGTCTGCTATTATCCTTACGCGTTGTAGCACAAGCGTTATATTTCTACACTTAGCATTTTAGGTTTATGCCTTTCGGGTCAGTATCTGTAGAAGACATGCGCCGCATTGAAGAAAACTGCGTCGGACTCGGCATTTCCAAGTTGCAGCTGATGGAAAACGCTGGCAAAGCTATCTCAGATCGGGTCCGGCACTTATTCCAAGGATCACGCATCCCATCCAACAAGGCAGTTGTCGTCTGCGGTCTCGGAAATAATGGAGGCGATGGCTTTGTTGTAGCTCGACATTTATCAAGCGAGTTTTCTGTTCATGTGGTCCTTGTCGGTTGCGAGAGCGCCCTGAAAACTGACGAGGCACAAAAGAATTGGGACGCTTTAAAGCATCTGGATTATTCCGTGTCCCTACATCAAGGTCCAGCAATTTTCAGTCCAGAAAGTCCACTGAATAACCTTGCGAGCTATGACATATTGATCGATGCTATCCTCGGGACAGGACTGATCGGAGCGGTGCGCGAACCAGAAAAATCCGTAATTCAACTGATAAATCGCTCAAAAATCAAAAAATTATCGATTGATGTCCCAAGCGGCGATCACACAGAAACGACGGTAAATGCAGATTGTGTAATAGCCCTCCATCGCCTTAAAACTGGAACATCTGTTAAGAACGCAACAATTTGCGATATTGGGATTCCCCAAGAGGCAGAAATCTACACAGGCCCCGGCGACATATTATTTCACCGGAGAGCTGACAGTCATAAAGGCGAAAACGGAAGCGTGTTGATTATTGGCGGCGGACCTTTTACAGGCGCACCGACTTTAGCCGCTATGGCTGCGTTAAGAAGCGGCATCGATATCGTGACCGTCGCTTCGCCGAAAGCTGAGATCATAGCAGGATTTAGTCCTAACCTTATTGTCAAAGAAGTAGGCAAAGAACTGATCACATTAAAGGACGTAAAGACGCTTATCGACCTTATCTCCCGACACGATTCCGTCGTAATCGGGCCTGGCCTCGGTGTTGATCCAGAAACGACAACTGCGGTAAGTAAACTAATATCTGCTTCTGACAACGTAACGCTTGACGCGGATGGACTAAGGTCCTTGGCAACCTCTGAGTACACAGCAGACAGTATTGTAGTTACTCCACATCAGGGTGAGTTTGCAGCCCTAACAGGCCATACCATTCCGAGCGGGCTTCAAGAAAGAATAGAGGCAGTCAAGGCTTTTTCGCGAGAATGGAACGTCATAACACTGCTAAAAGGGCGAGTTGACATTATTTCGGATGGGGCGAAATATCGGCTAAACAAGACTGGCAATGCCGGAATGACTGTCGGCGGCACAGGTGACGTCTTAGCGGGGCTCGTCGGCGCTTTTTCAACGCGTCTGGATAAAATGCAAGCAGCGTCAACTGCTGCTTACCTCAACGGCTGTGCAGGGGACTTAGCATTCTCCCGCAGGGGATATAGCCTATTGGCAACCGACGTCATAGATTGCATTCCAGATGCGCTATCAGAACAATCTCAGTGATTGGTCTCTGCTTTCGGTTCTCACAAACTGACATTTCCGCAAGACAAGTGCAGAATAATATAGGGTAAGCGGCGAACAATGCTCGCAAGAACAGTCGAATAAATGCCCGGCTACAAGTGGCTGCGTATCATCACGACTTAACTGAGCTACTTGGAGCTGTTGATTCCTTGACGCCGATGTACACCCATTGGTCGTAAATGCTTGTATCATCTCGGTTGTCTATTATCTGACCTTTGATGCCAAAGCTATTCATTGTTTTGTCAATGAAGTCAATTTCTTCTTTCTTGTGAACCGTGAGCAGAAAAAGCCCTTCATTGACGATCGCCGCAGCTTCCGACAGTATTTTTTGCCAATCAGCTTTGTTGAACTCGTAGATAGCCCCCAACATAAAGCCGACGACTAATCTAAACTTGTGGTACTGCGTGAATTCATATTCTGAGAGATAACGGACGTCCAACACTGCCGTATTTTCTTTCCGCAGGGCGCCGTGAAATAGCCCCTCACAAATAGCGCATTTGTCATTGTCTAAAGCATAAATGTTGTATCCAAGATTAGAGAGCGCCGCTGTAGCCATACCATTCCCACAACATATTTCGAGCATCTCCGCGGCACCTAGATCAAAAAGAGGTGCAATTTTCGTCTTAAATAGCAATTGTAATCGTTCCTGACGCTCGGATGAGTACGCTAATATATGCGAACGTCTGCCGTCGTAACATTCGCACGACTCACCGCTAACCAGTAGATCACACAGAAGCGTAACAATAGCTTGATGAAAGTCAGCTGCCTCGACCGTATAGGATTGTCTTTTATTGCATTTGGTCTTCTGAAGTAGCGCCGCGGCATAGCTTTCGAATTCCGGATCAAACCTCACGATATCAGTTACTAGCGTCCAAAAGTCCTGTTTAAAGGCGACTCCACGAATTCTCCCGTCGCAGATAAACGCTGCAGTTGCGTCGAGTGGGGAGTCAATCATCTCTGTAAGAAGATACTTCGAAAATGTCGTGTCTTTCAAACCAGCGTACGTATTATCGACGAGCAAAACGCTTGCAGTATTGAACACCTGCTTCAGATCCATGTCAGTAACTCTTGTGTGCAATTCCGACAACGTCTTCAAACGATAAACGTTTCGTGGACAGATAGCGGTCGATTCCGACAGCGACGTCCTCAAATACCGACAGATTGCGGGCGACCGCCGACCCGATCTGAACGGCCCTAGCTCCTGCCATAATGAATTCTAACGCGTCCTCGTAATTACTTATCCCGCCGACACCGATTACGGGGATAGTGAGGGCACCATATAAGTCATAAACGCATTTAACCGCGATTGGCTTTATCGCACTTCCTGACAGCCCCCCAAACACGTTGCCTAAAACTGGCCTTGCACCCTCCACATCGATCGCCATAGCCTTAACCGTATTTATTGCCACTACGGCATCGGCTCCGCCTTTTTCTGCTGCTTGGCCAAGTACCGTAATGTCGGTCACGTTAGGCGTGAGCTTGACCCAAACCGGAATGTCAACGTGTTTGCTCACCGAATTCGTAATCGCTTTAACTGCCGCAGGATCTGATCCGACTTCGACTCCGAAACCCTGAGCATGAGGACAGCTCAAATTGAGTTCAAGTGCGTCGGCGTACTGGCAGAACGTTTCGGCCAACTCAACAAAGTCATCAGGACAGTTGCCGAATAAGCTTACGATTATCGGCTTTCGATCGTCGTCGTTGCTCAGCGTCTCAAGTTCGTCCAAAAACGCAAGGCCCATATTGGGTAGTCCCAGTGCGTTCAAGTACCCCCCCGGAACCTCAGCGAGAACAGGCCCCAGATGACCCTCGCGTGACAGAAGTCCAATAGACTTAGTAACAACGGCGCCTGCCCCGCACGACATGATACGCCTTAGAGAAGATGCAGCGGATCCCATAATCCCAGCTGCGAGCATAGTTGGATTATTGAGCGTTATTTTGCCTATTTCGATATTCAATTCTATCACTGCCAGCCGACAAACTATTATTCTGCCCCAAGATATATAGGATATCTATAAACAAGCTAAAGAGGCATCACTGTTCTTCGCAAGGAATAGCGACGTCAATAGCAAAATAAAGCATGACAATCATCAAAACTTGGTTCGGAGAGATCGAGCTGCACAATGGCCAGATCGTTCGTTCGAACGTTTTACAGACGGACGCCGTCGCGATAGCTTTGCAACTTCAAAGAGAAGAATTTACCGATTTGGACAAGCGGTGTAGGAGCCGTCTCAGGGAGATGGCGATTCAACTCGGCTTGGTGACATCGGAGCACGACTACATTTCACTGCTCCGCGCCGTTGCGATACAGCGTGCGAAAGAGCAGATAATCGCCGCGTTTTCTCGCCCAGACGCACGAATTGTGCAGCTAATCGGTGGAATCGATGATATCGACGAGTCGATAAACTTGCTCTCGGAACGCCTTTTGGAATGGGATGTCCTCGAATTTAACATATCTAGCTCAGGGGACGTAACAGAAACTGACGCCTCTCAGTCAACAATATACCCTACGCTTAAGCACGAGTTTGTCGAATCCATTGAGCGATTAAGCGAAGTGAGGAAGAAAATTGCAGGCACAATTGAACTTGAGATGCGCGACGTCGCACCTAATCTCTGTTCTCTCGCTGGTGAACTGCTCGGCGCACGACTGATTGCTCAAGCCGGCAGCCTAGAATCACTCGCGAGAATGCCAGCGAGCAAGATTCAAGTTATGGGCGCGACTAAGGCGCTATTCAAACATCTCCAGTATGGCGCAAAACCGCCTAAGCACGGAATTATATATCAACATCCATTGATCCGCGGCAGTCCCTTAGGTAAGAGAGGAAAGATTGCTAGGACAATGGCTGCAAAACTAGCTATTGCCGCTCGTATAGATTTTTATTCAAAAAAAGTGCATCCAGAACTTTTAGCTCAAATGGAAAAACGAATAAGAGAAATCAATAATCCCGCAATACGCGACAAGACTTGACATGAAGATAAAGACCCACAAAGTACCCGGAGTTTTTTTGTTAGACTCGCATCTTGCCACAAAAGGTGAGGCGCTCTATGGCGAGAAGGTGTTTGGGGAGTATCGGCTGTGGAATCCGCAAAGGAGTAAGCTAGCGGCATTATTGAAAAAAGGGGAGGACGTGCCGCTGAGACCAGATCAGATTGTACTATATCTGGGGGCTGCGTCTGGTACGACTGTTTCACACCTAGCCAACATTGTTTCACTCGTCTATGCCGTAGAGTTTGCGCCACGTGTCGCTCGGGACCTCGTTCGCTTGTCAGAACGCGTGAAAAACGTCGTGCCGCTAGTAGCAGATGCGCGCCGGCCTGACTACGGACACATTGTCGAGCTGGTCGATTTCTTGTACCAAGATATTGCACAGCCGAAACAAGCTGAAATCGCTATTACCAACGCTGAGATGTTCTTGAGGACGGGCGGGTACGCTTGCATTATGATCAAAGCACGAAGCATAGACGTCACTGCAAAACCGAAAGCAGTGTATAAAGGAGAAGTGAAGAAACTTGGAGAGTTGCTGGACATTATGTACGTCCACGAGCTTGAGCCGTTTTATAAGGCACACGCAGCAGTTGTTGCTCGCTTGGCTTAGGATACACAAGCAATTTAACCGATCAGGGCTTTTTTGAATTACCATTAGTTTTGCACCTTGGGCTAACCCAGCAAAACTTTTTAATCAATCACGTTTATGCTAGGTACCGCTGACATAAAGAGGCTAGAATGGCACGCAAACCAGCGAAGATGTATAGAAAGATTACAGGGCCCTCCTACACGAGGAAATCTTACATGGGCGGAATCCCGGGTAGTAGGATCTCCCAGTTCGATACGGGCAACCTCAGCGGCGATTTTACAGTGGCAGTATCGCTCACCGCTGACGAAGAATGCCAAATAAGACATATTGCTCTAGAAGCGGCCAGAATTGCCGCTAACCGTTACCTAATGAAATCAGCGGGCAGGTTAAATTTTCGCCTTAAGCTACGTTTGTACCCGCACCAAGTGCTGCGAGAAAACAAGATGGCCACTGGAGCGGGCGCTGATCGAGTTCAAGATGGGATGAGGGGAGCGTTTGGCAAGGCGGTAGGAACCGCCGCACGCGTAAGTACTGACCAAAGAGTATTTACCGTGTACGTAAACCCCCTTAACTTTTTGAAAGCTAAAGAGGCGTTGCGCCGCGCTTCGATGAAAGTCCCGCCGCCGTGCAGAGTAGTAGTAGACGAAGGGCGTGAGCTAGTCAAGGTGTGAAGCTCAGCCGAGCTTTTATTTCCTTCAATATGGCGCGAACAGCGAGAAGGTGAGTAATACGGATAGTTACGAAAAGTACTTGGACCGCGGAATGAAAAACCTACCCCCGACTGCGGCAGACACCGAGCGTTTTTCAATACCTGTGCCCCGCGTGTTTATTGAGGGGCGAATGACTGTTTTTGAGAATTTCGGCGAGATCATCGACGTATTGAACAGAAACCCTGAGCACCTGCTTAAGTTTCTCTTGCGAGAGCTTGCGACAGCTGGCAAGGTAGAAGGTGGGCGGGTCATTTTCCAAGGTAGATTCTCACAGGAAATGATAGCCGCTATCATCGAGGACTATGTCGCCGAGTATGTCACCTGCTCAGAATGCAACAGGCCGGACACACATTTAACGAAAAGCGACAGAACGGTCATGTTGAAATGCGACGCTTGTGGGGCCCATAGGCCCATAAGGAAACGTTATGTAAAGAAAGAGAGCGCAGCGAGTGCTCTTGAAGAGGGGAGCGTCTACGAAGTACGCATCGAAGCAGTCGGCAAACGAGGCGACGGCATCGCCAAGGTCGGCAAATTCTCGCTATTCGTTCCTGGCGCTCAGAAGGGTGATACCGTAAAAGTTCGTGTCAAAAAGATCTCAGGCACCCTCGCGTTCACCGAAAAAGTGCTGAGCTGAAACGGTCTGGGGGCGGCTATGCGACAGTTCATTATAGTTGGGCATAAAGCCGCCACGTCAGGAGATTTTACGCTTGAAGATATGCCTGGATCTGCAGGCCGTATCGATATATTAGCGCGTTGCGTAACAGCCGCATTTGTCACGTCGTTTGATATACGCCGTGACACCCAAGTGTGCCTTGTTCTGTTGGGGGAACCTGATCCACCGAAAATCATACGGTTTGAGGGCGCCGAATTGCGATACCTAAATCCTGACGAAAGGAGTGCTGGCGCGCTCATTAGAAAAGCCCTTAAAGTGAAGCTAGGCAAGGGACCACGACGGTCAACGCAGGGAGTTTACGTTGAGCGCGCCGGTCTCGTCGAAGCACTGCGGCTCAGCGACGCTTCTATCTTGTTTTACCTTCACGAGCACGGCAACGACGTTCGAGGGGTGGATTTACACGCAAACAACGTTGCTTTCATCCTAGGAGATCATCTTGGTCTTTTCGAGGAGGAGGAGGCGCAGCTCGATCAAGTTCAAAGGATACGAGTCGGGCCTATTAAGCTCCATACAGACCAGTGCATAACGCTAATACATAACGAATTGGATAGATTATGTTCNNCAAGCTATCCGCGTCGTTACGGCAATGCTCAATAACACACCAGTAAACGCTCAGGACTGGGAAGCTGCAGACGAAGGCTGTTGGGTTTGCGGGGGTCTGTTTAACCATCTCGATTCGTGGGTTGATCGATGCCTAGAGCAACTCCGTGACTATGAGTTCTCCACTTTTCTTGTTGGGACCAAACTGTCTGGCAGGCTTGCCGAAAATGAGGAGATCTTGTGGGCAGAGTCCAAAACAAAGGCAGCAGAACCGCTCAAATCTGCCTTAAATAGAGAATTAGGAAAGCGGATAGAGGTTATTACTGGCAAAAGGGCTGAATTCAGCAAGCCAGAGATTCTTCTCATTGCAAACTTGGCACAGGACAAGATTGAGCTTCACGTTAATCCGCTATTCCTGTATGGGCGGTATAAAAAGTTCGTAAGGGGCATCCCGCAGACGAGATGGCCATGCCGCGATTGCGGCGGAAAAGGCTGTCCAAAGTGCAACTTGACGGGAAAAACATACCAAGAATCAGTTCAGGAACTAATCGGGACTTACGTTCTTGACGCAAGCCTAGGAAAGGACACCGTTTTTCATGGCGCTGGTAGAGAGGATATTGACGCACGAATGCTTGGAAACGGCCGGCCATTTGTCTTGGAGGTGAGATCTCCCCGCAAGAGACAAATAGACCTACAACAGCTTGAACACGCGGTCAACTCATCTCAAGAAAAAGTTGCTATTTGCGAACTCGCATTTGCTGATCATGAGACTGTTGTAAAAGTGAAGAACACGCGGTCGGATAAAGTTTATAGGCTTAAAGTGACATACGACCATCCGATCCAACCGGAGGAGCTGAAAAAAGCTTTACTCCAACTCGAGGGCGATGTTGAACAAACCACACCTCAAAGAGTGGTTCATCGTCGCGCAGAATTAAAACGGATCAAAAAAGTATATTCGGCTAAACTGAGTGGAGAATACATAATTATTCAGTGTGAGGGTGGGCTCTACGTCAAGGAGCTGATATCTGGTGACGATAGACGTACAACCCCAAGCCTTTCAGCCCTTTTGGGCGTAAATGCAAAAGTTGAAGAACTTGATGTTATGGAAGTTAGAGGGGGTCTCTAATGCCAAGGTCACACGGTGAGCGAAGGAAGACGCGATACAAACTGAAGAAGAGCATACGTGAACGTGGAATCGCTCCTGTTAGTCACGCAATAAGGAGCTTTGAATCTGGACAGAGAGTTCATATCGACCTCGACCCTAGCGTCCAAAAGGGTATGCCCAATCCAAAATTCCACGGTAGGACTGGTACAGTAGTCGAACAACGTGGCAACGCATATGTGGTAAAAGTAACTGACGGCAACGCTGTTAAAACGATAATAGCACGTCCACAACATTTGAAAGCGCAGAAACAGATATAATGATCGTAAAGACCGTTTTAGAGGAGGAGGGCCTAACGCTCTCTGAGGTCAAAGAGATTTTCACTGAACTAACGACCCCGCGTTCTGAAGAAGAGTTCACTTATGAATTTAGACGGGCGCTTGACCACGTCAATACTTTCGCAAAACTCACGGCTTCACAATCTCGGCAACTCGTTAATGAGCTAAAGAGTCTTGAAAAGATGAAAGGGGAGATTGCAATTCGAATTGCCGATATACTACCGCTTTCTAAAGACGAGGTACGGTCTATTTACGCAAAAGAACGGTTCTCGCTAACAGAGGCAGAACTAGACGAAATACTCGATATTATCGCACGCTTTTATTAAGGTGTGGGGCGAGGGGAATGAGAGGGGAGAGAGAGCAATATGTCCGCGTTTTAGACTTCTTACCGCATGGGCATCCTGACGATCCCCATCCCATTTATAGGAAAAGACCAATCGTGCACGTTGTTGGTGAGGGCAACTTTACGCTCCTCGAACTCATACCTCGTGAGGGCTTCGTTCCGCAATCTTATGACCGCCTTTATATAGGGGAAGAGGAGCAAAGCGAGATTGATCACGTCAAAAGGCGAGTGAGCTATAAAGAACTCACGCATGGAGCGAAAGTGGAGTTGCCGTACGCGCTTGAAATGATAGTCAAGGAGCAAGAGCCGCGGTTCGTGAATTTCTTCAACGACGCGCAGCCTATAACAACACGTTTGCACACCATAGCGCTTCTCCCAGGTGTAGGTAAGAAGCTGATGTGGGAGATTCTCTCGGAACGCAAAAAAAGGCCCTTTGAGAGTTTCGAAGACATTTCACATAGAATCAAAGGATTGTATCACCCTGAAAAAGTAATCGCAAAAAGAATAGAGGAAGAACTCAAGGACGAACACGCTAAATATAAGTTTTTTGCGAAATAACGAAGGGTGCGACGGCTCAAGCATTCAATGCCCCGTAAAGTCGATAGGGATTATCATACGGTTAAATGGGGTCAACATTTTTTAATTGATGACCGGATAATCGAACGGATTCTCAGTTACGCTGACATTCGGCCAACTGAGACCATCTTAGAGATTGGCGGGGGTACTGGAAACTTAACCAGGAAGCTTGCAACAAAATGCCGCAAACTTTCGGTCATTGAAGCAGATTGGCGACTGGCTGAGCGACTTCGCACAATTCCAGGCGTCGAAGTGATTCATGGCGACGCATTAAGGATCGCGTTTCCACCGTTTGACAAAACGGTCTCAAACTTGCCATATCAGATTTCATCTCAAGTGACATTCAAGCTCCTGAGATGTCCGTTCGTTTGCGCGGTTCTGATGTACCAAAAAGAGTTTGCAGAACGGATGGTCGCAGCGCCGGGCACAAAGAATTACAGCCGCCTTACGGTATGCCTCAGTTACAAGTCACAAATTGAAGTATTGGAGCACGTCCCAAGCACCGCATTCAAGCCGCGACCACGGGTCGATTCAACCATAGTCAAACTAATCCCAGTGGGACCACAATTTGACGTGCTTGATGAGCTTTTCTTCCACACCTTCGTTCGCGCGCTTTTTACACAGAGACGCAAGAAACTTAAAGCTGCACTCGCTATAGCAGCACAGCTGCTTAACGTACAAGCCGTAGACCAACTCATCGCTAAGCTACCGCTACGTTGTCTACAGCTACGGCCGTATGAACTGCCCCCCGAAAAAATTGCAGCGTTGTCGGATGAATTTTTAAAATTAGGCCGACTATAAAAAAGGACCTAAACCGCATAGTCATTGGGTCACGATTAAAGCTATGGTTCTAAATAACCTCTCAACTTCAAAAGAGATACGCTATCGCGGAGAACAACTAAAGTTGCTTTCTGATGTGTATGAGCCGTGTGACGATACATTTCTACTCGCCGACGCCGCGCTCGACGTGGTGCACCCCACTGACTCGGTCTTGGAAATAGGCACAGGATGCGGGTTAATAACCAAAGTTGTCGCAGGTTCGGCTCTTAGTGTGATAGCGACTGACATAAATCCACAAGCTGTCAAAAATGCCACTTTAAACGGCGTTGAAGCAATTCAAGGCGATCTTTTTTGCGACCTCAATCGTCGATTTGATTTGATCATTTTTAATCCGCCTTACCTCCCCACAGATACTAATGTACCGTGTGACTGGCTGACTCAAGCTTGGGACGGTGGTGTCGAAGGTCAAGAGGTAATAATGCGTTTCCTCACACAAGTTGAGCGATACTTAACCAACCGTGGGCGCGTGCTTATGACGATCTCTTCCCTCACTGGTTACCGGGAAGTCACGGAAAGAATGAAAGCGCAGTTTGAGATTGTGAGGACTCTTGCTGAACGCAAGGTCTTTTTTGAGACACTTTATGTAATCTTAGGCGCCAAACCACGAACGTTATCTGCGCAAGAATAAACTTTCTAAGCTTGCTCAAAAGGGTTAATAAACTTAGATAACAGAATTTCATCGACGTAGGTGCCGTCGTTCAATCGTCCTTTTTTTAATCTTCTCCCCTCATAGTTGTAATTCAAGGACTTGTATAGTGCTACTGCTGGATTTCCGTCGTAAAAATTAACCTCGATTTTCTTAATGCCCTGATCGCGAGCGACCTGCTCTAGTGCAGCAAGGAGCAGTTTGCCAAGACCTTTTCGCTGGAAATCAGGGTGAACTACAATACCAAATGAAGCCACGTGAGAGGCTCGTGATTGAGGCTCGTTTAAGATTAGTGTCGCAGAACCTATAATCTTGTCTTTATGGAGACTAAGCAATGTAATCTTGTTTTCGTCGAGGTTGTGCAGCCACTGTGCCTTGTTGTCAATGAGATCCCCCAGCTTATATTGCTTGGCAAGATACTGGTCGACTTTGCATAGCCACGCGTACAGGGATTCATACCTTCCATAGTCGTAATCATCCTTACGAGCGACTTTTAGGTCAACTACTGTCCCATCACCAAGTGTGATGTGTCTCATTGATCTGATGACAGCAATCAGGCAAGCCCCTCAGATTGCAGCCGAATAAGTCCCAGCAGCGTTTCAAACTCGTCTTTTAACCTTAATGACGCATCCCGTAGCGCTTTTAAAGGATCCGCGGAGTCTGTTTTTATATAGAATATTGGATTGCTTA
>PMYA01000009.1 GCA_003170935.1 Methanobacteriota archaeon | reverse complement strand
ATTTCATCGCCATCCCCCGGCCCCCATTGCACGTCAGTACCGCGATCACTGATCTTTCGCGCGGGGGCCCCTGCAATAGTAATATTAGTTTCATTAAATGACTGCGTCACAACGCTATTGGCTCCGATTACAATTCCGTCGGCAATAGTTATACCTCCTAAAACACGAGCCCCGGGGCCGATGAACACGTTATCCCCTATTGTTGGCGCTCGGTCGCTCTCTGCTCCTTTTTGTGCATTATGAAGATTTTGTGCAATATGAACCAGGTTGTGAAGCTCGCAATTTGCGCCTACGCGGGCGTTGCTATTTACGATAATTGTGCCCTGATGGATGATGCGTAGTCCTGGGCCAAAGACGTTCAGTGGTATATGAAAACCTAACACAAGTCCAAGCCGATGCAATCTAAAAGCAAGATATTTTTCGGGGATCACTCTACTTACTGACTTAGTTTTGCAATTATGAACATATTCAGCCGTTCTAAGTAAGCGTAGATACCGCCAAATTAGACCTTCTATCGTGAACGCATCTTTTATTTGTATACCTGTGTTGCTTTTCCTCCCAAGCGCCATTCTATCTGATTCGAGATAGAAGCTAAGCCCCTGCTTCGAATTTATCGGAAGCCAACTCGTTGATATAGGGTCCGGCATATGCCTGCGATTTTTTTTTACAAGCTATAAGAACTCATGTATCTCGTATTCTTCCTCAAGAGCGTTTCTCTGGTGACACGTTCATTGTGGCGTGGATCTGCATGCATAGCGTTAGACATCATCAACTGTAGCACTAATGAGTTTCCTGGTTGGCCATTCTCTTGCTTTGAGTTAATTGTATACCTAAACTTGTGCTGGAAGCTACTTATTAGAAGCTTGAAAAGATTGATTTAAAGCGCTTCCATGCCGGCGAGATGATCGTAAGCAGCAGTGCGCTTTTATCCACAAGCCTATTAACGCCACGCTGTAGGTAGTAACACGTGACAAAGAGCAAAGGTACTCCGCACAGAATGACTAACGTAGCAGTAGCAGCGAACCCAAGGTGGAACACTTCGTTCAGAAGGTTCCGGAACACTACTAGGAACATGTCATGGAACAGAAACACTGCATACGAAGAGAATGCTATAGACGAAGCTAGCTTAACAGCTCTCTCGCCGAGATCTTTTGAATAATGTTGCGTTATTACTAGAGATAATGGGATTAATGCGGTCATCACACTGTCAACAAACAGGATGCTAGCGACAGCCGTTACAGGCTCGCTGAATGTTAAGTTGAAATCAGTCACAATAAAATACAGCAATACTGACACGGTTAGAACGCCGGCGCTGCCAATAACATATCTTTTTGAATGCAGTTTGTAAAAGATGCCAGCTCTGCTTAGAATGATGCCTGCAATAAAGATTGGATAATATAGAAAAAACCGAAAATCCATAGGCGAGAGAAAAATGGAGTATAAAGCAAAAAACAAGAGTAGAGATAGAGCCACAATGATCGTTCTTTGTACCTTATTCAACGATAAAACCACGATGACGGGATATAACGCATAGTAGATCAGGATAACACCGACGAACCAGTTGATGGCAACGGTATCTGCTCCCATTGGAATCTCGACTGTGCTACCTAAAAGGACTTGTAAACCGAGGAAATTAACAAAGACAGAAGATGCGCTGATCGTTGGGATAATTAAACTTGAAGCTGCTATCAGTGAATATACAGTGGGCAGTAAATTAGCTAAAAATAGTCGGTATACCAAAGGCAGCGAGATAGCTAACCAATAGAGAGGATATATCCTTTTTGCCCTCTTCTTGTAGAACTTGAGGATATCTGCGCGCGTTTGCAAACTACTATTGTTTAAGTTGATGACGAAGCCAGATATGAAGAAGAACAGAGCAAGACCGAAAAATGTGAACGCTGAAATTACCGTGTAATAATAAGCATGTGCTTGTAAAAAATCTACAGAATATCCTAAAATTAGAACGAGATGTACCAAAACTATGAGACAGATAGCTATTGACCTTAGGATGTCCATCTCAACTAAGTAGTTCTTCGCGTGAAATCCATCACGACCACTAGGTTTCTGATCTGTTAACATCCTCATAAATGCCTCAGCATGCCCTTAATCCTCCGTCTATATGGAGAAGAGCCCCTCCTTTCAACTATATACGCTAGCACCTCCGTTAGAGTAAATCAGACTTCTGTTACTAGTGAGAGATGTGACATTTTGATAGTCAACCTGCGCATTTACTCCTTCAAAATTAACGGATCGAATCGTGTTTTGCTCGATGTTGTACGTGCCCAGGAATATGTTAGAGCTATTAGCTATTTCGTTCTGTAAGAAAAAAGGAAGTCGCGCTTGCCCTATTCCGAGGCTGCTAAGTAAGATCGTGTTATAGTAATCTCCGTATACGACCTGGTCGCCTGTGAGCGTGACAGTAAAGGTGACGGGCTGGCCGACTTCAGGGATTGTTGTGGATGCCGAGAGGGTGATGGTTGGGGCAGTGCTACTGACGTTTGCAGTGGATTGGCCGGCGGAGTTGCTACTAACTTGGTTGCTGCCAACATTGACGTCGACGATAGCGCTAGTTGAGTTCGGATAGAAGCCGTCGGAGGCGAAGGCAGCGTAGTACTCGCGTCGACCGGCGGAGTTGAAGGTCTGATTGTAGATGATCTGGCCGTTCGCGTCGGTGATCTGGCTGGTATCTTCATAGCGGACGCCGTCGGTGAAGTAGGAGATCGTGACTCTTTTTCCTGAGAGAGGGACGGTGACGCTGTTAGAGACTTGCCACTTGGCTCCAGCGATCGTTTCATGATTGTACACACCATCAACCTGAGTACTCAGCGCCATATTCTGGTAGCCCTCTGTAAGGGCAAACAAAAAGCCGTTCGAAAGCAACAAAAAAAACACTAGATACATAGCGAGCAATCGCATCGAACGCGAAGGGCTCACCAGATTTGTGTTTCCAAACCCGAGCTTACTTGTAACTTTTCCAATTACCACGCCAGCAGCTTCACCGATTTTAACGAAACCTATAACGAGGAACGGTGCTAAAACGAACAACGTAATTTGGAAAACTCGCGTCCAATTTAGCCCTGCGCCAAGATATGGCAAGGCTACAGATGCGATCAGGAATCCTAATGTGATACACGAGAGAACTATATATGGGACTTGGAGCTTAAAACGCTGGTTTTTCAGAAAAACTATCAAGCACACGCCTGCCAGCATGAAAAACACGTTGAGGTAGTTAATAATCGCGTTTACCCGATGCAGCACGCCTAATACAGGACCTGCGGCGACAACGTATACGGCTTCGCTGTATCGGGGGTTGAACAACTCCCCTATTGATCCTGCGATGTTGCTTACGAGTGAGACGATCCGTATCGAGACCGACCCTTGCGCAGTATAGAAGTACCAGGCAGTCGCTGCGATGAAAAGTACTGATATAGTGATAATCGTTACGAGGCTTCTTGGCGGTACGCTTGGGGATGGTTCGGTGATCTGTTTGTCCTTGTGGACTCCGAGGCTTCTTGGAAGTGACCAATGGGATGGTTCGGTAATCTGTTTGTCAGTGTGGATCCCGATCTTAGTTTTTAAGTGTCGCAGCGTCAGTTTCGATCCGCCGACGCGTGCAATGGTTAACACAAGCCACATCAAAAAAAAGAAGAATACAGCTATAAAAAAGAGCCCGTAGTGAGAGACCACCAGTAACAGGCCGAATACCGTAAATAAGGCTGATTGAATCCTTTGGTCCATCTTTTTGCTCACGAGCAGTAAAATTAACAAAACAAAGAAGAGCTCAGCAATTTCCTGTCTCGCCAACGTAATCATTCCGGTGTAAAACACCGCGAACGACATGAAAAAGAAACACGACAGGAATGCCACCTTAACATTCAGTTGTTTGCGGAAAATTTGATATAAGCCAACAGGAACGAGCGCAAACAAGATTGGATAGAAAATCTTGAAAACCCATACGAGATCGAGATTCGAGATGAGGGAGTAAATAGGCGCAAGCACGACAACGCTTAGCATTCCATTATACTGAACGAACGAGGAATTTGGATTCCAGACACCTGTGTTCAATACGGCGTTAGCTAAACTCCATTCGGTCTGAATGTCAGCTCCATATAGCCACATTGATATTAACGTCTGTTGAAAAAGAAGGGTTATAGCAATAACAAAAACTGCCAAAGGATATAGTGTCGAAGGAATAACCTTGTCGAACGCGATTAAAAGGACGACGACGCCAATAATCGACCATAAAAACAACTGTCCCGCACCTACGTTGTAGGTATTGACCAGATATGTGCTAAAAACTGATAGGAAGGGTATGATGCACAAAAACAATGTAGGCATCAAAGGCACTGAAATTTTGGTGTTAAAAAGCGGTTTTGGGTGTGCTCTGTTGCTAAAGTAAGTGATGGCACACAACAGCAGCATCAAAAAGCTTACCGAGCTTGTGATGGTAATTAAAGAAAAAGGTGTAAAGATATTCAAAGCGTTAAAGATAATGGTGAGCACAAGCCCCATCGATAGTATAACTGTGAGGCTCAGGCCTACCGCATACAAGATAGTTTCAACAATCCCCAGGTTGCGCATTCGAAGAGATGCTAGTACGAGAATCCCAGGAACGAAAGTGAGATAGATAAATCCTATAAGCGGCTGAACAATTGGGATCGAGACGCCGAGCGCGTTGAGTCCCGTAGATACCCATAATGCGATCTGAAGCGATAGCACCACAGCTAACAAATTCTGTAAACTTATGCTGTTGAGTGTGATGCGGGTCTCGAGCTTCGGTGGATCACGGAAAAACGTCGCGCGATGCGATGACATGGTAGGATAAACGTAAAATGGGGAGATTTGGGGGGGAATTGTTGACTAAGGCTATTTTTGTATGATTAGTAGTTGCAGATCATTGGTGCGTAATAAACTTTTGGAGGCGATGCGAAAGGAAACGCACACTGACAGTCACAAAATTGAAGTTCAGTCAATTGGGTTGTTGATAATTCACTTCATACATCGTTGGCTTGCGATTACCTGTGTGGACGAAAGCAACTAAGGATATACGGTTATTCGGAAGAGGACACGCAGTTGCCTATATTAAGCCAACTAAAATCTAAACGGTCAAGAAAGGATCACGAAGATTTATCACGGGATAGTCACTCTAGATGATGAAATTCCATATAGAAGCTTTTCCTGCTGCTGCATCACAAGTTTAGCCGATAGAGATGTGATCGTATCGTAACGTCTTGGTCGTGCGCAGAGTCTTGCACACGAAAGGGTAAAAAAACTGAGTGGTCCCTCGTCTTGTTTGACGATCTGCATCTGTGATATCAGCAATTGTCTCGTATCCATCGGTTATAATATCGTCAGACGGGATCATATTCAAGACCTCTCAATCGAATGAGCTTTCCGAACTTGCTTCGTATATAGGATCTGCTAGATTCGTTTCGTTGATTCGACACGAAATCGGAGCATGTGAACAACACGGTTTCTCGCCTACCACACAACACAATGCGACCTGCGCAAAGAGCAGCGCAAAGCGTTTATACTAACATAAGTATATTATTCGCATAATGGGACTTATTTCGACTTTGACTTCGAGCAGTACGACTATGGGTGGTCTCTCGTCGACGACCTCGTCAGCGCTCGCAATCAGTGTCGTCATTACATGCTCTGCTATTGCAGTCGGCGCACTCATCTTCGTGCTTGCCTTAACAGACGTAATGTCGAGGGGCGACTCCTGGACAGCAAATACAGCTGCAACAAGTCGTCTTCAGATGGTGGCAGCTTTCTTTCCGAGGTTGCACGAATCCTCGAACGTTCATAGGGGGGCAGCGTTGCGGATTATTTACGTTCCTCTAATCGTGACATTTTGCGCCTTTTTAATATTCACAGCAGCACGACTTTTCTAAAAGCAAGGACATTAACCGAGAGCAATCCCGGTCAATGGAAGAAAAAGGCGAGCATTCCAAAGAGGACGATGTTGTTAAAGGAATGGATCGCTACGACAAACGGCAGATTTTTCGTTTCGTAGAAAGCAACGCCTAAAATGATGCCGGCTCCGATGGCAAAGAGGAGCTCATATGCGTTGGCGTAACCTGCGTGCATTGCGCCGAAGAGCACGCTCGTAATGAGGATGCCTGTAATCACACCTGTTCGCTCAATGAGCTGCGGCTGTACGAGAACACGAAAAAGCAGCTCCTCAACGAGCGCCACAAAGAAAATCATGACTATACTCAACTGAATGAGCTGCGACACTGTAGCATTTGGTATAAGAGGGTTATTTGCAAGAATGGCGTATTCAATAACCCCCAGATCCGCGCCGATAACAGCACCGATCGGGAGTAATACCACGGAACGGCGCACGTCATAGATGCCCAGGTCATATCGGCTTAGCTTTTCGTGGACGATAAGCAAGATGATCGGCAAGAACATCACGCCGTAGATTGTGGCGATCCAGTAGATCGTCACGGTCGAAATAAGCGCAAATGAGAGGTTGACGACACGAAATACCGATATCAGAGCGAGCGCTTGGACGAGCTGCATCCGCCCCCTGTGTACTGTCGCCAGAATGATGGTAACCGCGACGATGTTTAACGCTTGCACGCCAACGCCGAGCACTTGGAAACCTGCAAATATTAGACCCTCACCGATAAGAATGAGGAGGATTGGCACAACTTCGTACCATGCAAGACCTACCGGAAACTGCGTAGTAAAGTCAGGCTTGTCCGTTAACGTGATACTGTGCCTCCTGACGAATCAACGACGCAAGTTTTAGTCGACCTAACCTGATTGCGACGTCATATCTCAGCTAAGAGCCATGGCTATATATTCCAACACCTAAATTGCTGTAAATGTGCACATTTTCGAGCAATTCAGCAGCCTCACCGATTAATGCGCTCGGCGTTTGTTAACCCATCCTTAGGGATACCACATATGGTAACAAAGGCAGTACCTATAATGATATCGTTCTCGCCAGCCGATCTGATTCAACTGCTTGCGAATATGTTCGTGCCGGAGTCGAACCCGCGAAACACAGCAGACCGCTCAAACCTGACTACAAAAAGTACTGCAAAACGGTCGTGCGCGTCTTCCAGCATTGGCTGTAGCCACTTTGAACTTTCATGAAAGTATCATAAAGGTGCATGCATCCCCTTGAGACCAAATGTAAAAACGCCTGTTGCAAGACCCCCCCGTAATCAAGACATTCTGTCCGATTTACTCCGCCTGGTCCGGACTCGCCTCGCTTTCTCGCGGGTAATTTAGGTGCTGCTTATGTTTGTTTGGTGATATACCGCAACGATGAGAAGATTGCAGAAGACGCTACTGCTATAATCCATCACCGCATGCACGCGTGTTCTCAGTGGTTCGACTTCCGCCGCTGAGGCAGCTTACCAGAAAAGTGCAAAGTACGTGCGAAAAAAAAAATCGTGGAGTTAAAAGGCACGTTTATTCAGTTTAAACGATACCCTTTAGTCAGTGTCAACGGGAGCCGTTTCCACTGCCTACATTAAAAGGTCTTCAAGATCCTCTATAATGAGCGCTAGGAACGCATCTTGATTCAGCTCGTGTCCGTTCGCGGCGGTCTCGCCGCGTAACCGCGAGAAGCATCAGACTATTTTCTCCTAGATCCTCAATATTTGTTATGATCGCGCAAAAACGGCATTATGTATCCCGGCAGCGACTTAAAGTCTCTGGAAGGCTCCATATAAGGAGCAGCCGGCATAATGGGAATTAAAATGCGACGAGCTGCCGGGAGAAGAAGCAGACTACTAAATGGCATTTTGACCTTGAACCGATTTGCCACTACTTTTAACTGACCGAAATAGCATAAAAGGGAGACCAATTGTAGCGCGATAACCGGGGCGTAATGTTTAACCTACCATTAATCCCGGCTCTTTGCTTCGAAGCTGTCAAACGAATAAATCCCGTCGTTTGATGGTATAGCGTCCCTTAAAGGCTCAAACAGTCAACCTTCCATGGATACCCGCAAAGGGGCTCTGCAGGTCCGGTTTACGACCTTGTCGAATCGACTTTTTCCCAAAGAACTGAGTATCTCCCTAAGAAAAAGTCTTTCCAAGCCAATAAGAGCAGGTATTCATCAAATAGCACGTAATATGTTACAGCAAGGAGTCTGACCTTCACGCGCCTAGTGCTAACGTACCCCTGTTGTAATCTGGGCACATACTGTAGGTACACTAAGAGCAGGATCAGAAAAAGCGCGGACATGATAAACATATGCTCCAAAATCAAACGCGGGTCCAAGATCAAGGCGTAACCGAGTAGTATCCCGATAAACATGAAGGGTGTGAACATCAGGAGGCCTTTGTGGGAAGGAAATATTATAAGGCTGTACCAGTCCCTCGGCGCAAAGAAATAATGCCAGTGCTTAAAGATGTTTTGGATGGTGCCCAAGCAGCGGCGTTTTTTTTGCGTTAGTTGTTCCGCAAACGAAATGGGGGAGGGCTCATAGCAGACCGCTTTCGGTTCGAAAGCCACTTTGTAGCCCTGCTTCCGTATCATGATTGACATATCTAAATCTTCGCCAATCATCGCCGGGTCAGCTTTTACTATTGATTTTCTCCAAGCGTTTATCTCCCCTTGGAAAAGGCAGGCGGAATCCAATGCAGACTCGCCCGTGCGAAGCACATCTTCTAGTTCCCAGTAGAATTGCTCTACGGCCGGCAACGGGTTTTCGGGATTCGAGACCTCATATCGTCCCCCAACTCCGCCTATCTTGACGTTCTCGAAATACGGGGCAAGCTCCGCCAGAACGTTTTCGTCAAACAACGAATTTGCGTCCGTAACGAGGATGATGTCCCCTACGGCATGAGCGCTTCCACAGTTGATAGCAGTGGCTTTACCATTGCGTTGGTCTTCGCAGACGAGCCTTATTCGCGGCGCCCCACCTTCTTGGCACATTCGCTCAACGACACTCTTCGTGGCATCCGAAGAGCCTGAGTCAACCACGAGGATTTCGAACTTGTCTTTTGGGTACCGCAAAGCCTGTAGATTTTGGATCCTCTTTTGGATAACCGCTTCTTCATTAAACGTCGGTACGAGTATTGAGATGAAAGGTTGAAATGAGTAATTCTTTTTGTCATCTCGGCGGCTAAGAGCGAATCGTAACATCAGAAGCGGGTAACCCACAAACGTCCAGACGAGAAGAATTGCGAGTATATATACCGCAATTAGGCCCAGCTCGTGTATGGGGAACATGTTCAGCTGCTCTATCGCCATGACTGTAGATCCTCCGTTGAACGTCGTTTATTATCCAAAATCAAGCAGTGAACGGTATACAAATCAAGTATTTTATTAGACACAAAAACGTCAGTTGCTTTTCTCGTTGTCTCGCAAACTCTTGTAATTGGCCTCGATAGCCTAAAAAGAGCAAGAGGATTGGTGATATCGGTGTCGTAGTTTCCGTAAGGAACGTCTGAAGCCTTAACAAAACTGGTGTAGCAAGACCTCATCACGTCCGCGAACTTAAGTATCATCTCAGCTCTTAAACGTTTTTCGCTAAACGCATCCATTGTTGCCCGAACGCGTTCCAACTGCCGTTCCAATGGTGCACTTTGCTCCAACATCTTTAGCCTCCGAGCTCTTGTTCGCAAAGCACCCCGCATATTCTCACTCCGCTAATAAGCTTCACGTCGTCGTGATCACGATCTTGATATAAAAAGCCGCTAATGCCCTCGCTGTTGAACATTTTCTTGTCAGGAGAGTCTTTGATTCCACAGATAATGCTCGTCACACGTGGCCACGGCAGAATTTGTACGGTGCTGCAAAAGCCGGAGAGGAGCTTGGATTCCTTGGACCCCTCCACTTGATAGATGAGACCTTTAATCCGCAGGTCGCAGAGCCTTTGTTCAGCGAGAGAGGTAGGGTCCCCATAGAGGATGGCGACGATTTTCGACGCTTCGAGGATTCGATCGTCATCCCGCTCCGTGATCTCGTGAGTTATCCCTTCAAGTTGGATATCGCTAACGACGTTCTCGTCAACGCCGGCGTCACGATATAGCACGCCCACCACTTTCGAGTTGTTCAAGAGTTTCACCTCAATGCTCAACCCACTCAGAAGCTTCCTTTCGCCGGCCTCATCCTCATAAATGATGCCGGTAACCCTCGCCCCTGCCAAACTCTTCATGTTTAAACACCCTCACCTGGTAATTTAGATCCCGCGCTAGCTCCGGTGGAACCGCAAGTAGAGAAGATATGCTATTGGCACGATAATCAATGGAACTGCAAGATACGCACTCACTGAGGTCAAATTAGACTGATTAAGCACTAGCGGAACGACTAGACCCAAGACGCCGACTATGGGCAGCAGATACAACAATGCTCGCTCGGCTTTCTGAAACCCGTTCTTTTCGTAAGCGCCCGCGCCATTCAAATATGTAGCTTCACGTTGAGCGGCGCCCTTCCTGTATGCAGCTTCTCGTTGAACGGTTGCAGTGACTCGATGTATAATACCAATGATCCTGACGCCGGTCACTATGTCTTCTTTGTCTGCGCCACGTTCTCGGTATAGCACGCCTGTCAGTGCTGCTTCGCGCACGGACTTCACCGTAACTGAACTATTGTCGAGATACGCGATGCCCGTTATTCGTGAGCCGTTTAGTATGTCCGCGTTCAGCTGTGGACCGCTGAGCAGCTTCACCTGAGTCCCGTCAGATTCTCGATACGTAACGCCGGTAATCTTTGATCCACTCGAAATATTGTAACTTAAGGCATCCCCCTCTTGATAAATGATGCCCGCGATTTTGTCCGCTTTCAAAATGCTCTCTTTGGAACGCTCTTCCTCTCGATAGACGATTCCCGTGACGTTCAATCCGTTCAAACACTGCTCTTCAGCGTCTTCTTTGTCTCTAAATAGGATTCCTGTCAGTTGTGCGCCATCAAACAGCTTAACGCGGACCCCGGGAGCGCTCAGCAGCGTTACTTCTGTGGAGCCTGCCGCCTGATAGGAGACGCCTATAACTTTCATTGGATCAGAAGATACCATCTAAACCTCAATTTTAGTCAGCGCACGCGCCCGACGTTGTTGTCGGGATACGAGCAACTTCGTATGAGGGGTTTTGCCGGAGCGCACCCTTATGTAACAAGCTATTGCCGTTCGAATTGTGCGAAGTGCTAACAGGCTATATTTGCCCGCCGTACCGTGCGAAGTAGATGGGGATGTAGTTTCTTTTCGTGCCCCAGCGCCAATTGCATTCGCGTTCATCGTGCTATACACCTTCTTTAAGCGCACCTCAAACACTGCAAAGTTGTTTCGTGTTTGCTCAGGATTTCTCCCACGGGTGCGATGCATCCTAATTATTGTAAAAGTATTTAATAGTTGCTATTTTTTATTAATAATTGTAACTTTAAGACAAGATATAACATCTATAGCAAAAGTAAACAAATAGCATCAAAAATTAATCTGAAATAAACAGATGCTCTTCATGAAAAAATTAAGTTATTATAAGAAAAGCACAAAAAGGCACTAGAGATAAATATGACAACAACTCTATTATAT
>PMYA01000116.1 GCA_003170935.1 Methanobacteriota archaeon | reverse complement strand
TGCGAGTCCTTCACAGCGGATTGCACGACGCCAATTGGTGTAAGGTCGTATATCAAATACGTCACCTCGCTTCACTAATGCGGTAAAAATCTGCAGCCAGCAACCGATCTGCTCGACGCTACTTTGGAGAGTCTTTCGATATGGATCTGTCCACTAACTTTGCAGTTCTCTGGTAACGACGAATGAGTTCGTCTAATTCGCCCACCTTTGATTCGTAACGCGCTTTTTGCATCTTAAGGCGCGTTTCGTGTCGATCTCGAGCGTATGCAATATGCAAGGAGGCGGTTTCTTCATCGATCAAAAAAGCAGAGCGAAACTCTCGGATGGTCAGATCAGTATTTCCTTGTTTCTCGTAGGCAACCCCCAAGCCGCTGAGCGCGATAACGTCATCAGGATCGACCTTTAATGCCTTCTTATAGCAATCTACAGCGTTTTCCAGCTCATCAGCCTCATCGAACGCGGCCCCTAGCCCTGTCAAAGCGGTGGGATCGTCTGGATCGAGTTTGAGCGCTTCTTGATACAGCTGGATCGCTCCCTCGATATCGTGCTTGTTAAGTAAGTCTGTTGCTTGTGATATGTAATCGTCGAGTGAACCCATAGTGAGGAGTGCCTCTCGGACTTATAAAGCACTTTCGACTAACTAGCTGGTTCAATCACCGCTCTAACAAAGCAGGTCTTTAATGTTATTGGTAAAGATCCTGCTTAATGAATCCATTTTGTGAATTAATGGCCGCAGTGCCTGACTGTTTAATCAAGCTTGTATCTTTTAAGGCGTAGCGAGTTTGCTACGACCGACACTGAGCTCATTGCCATTGCTGCTGCTGCGAACTCAGGGCGCAGGAATCCAAACGCTGCCACTGGAATACCGATGGCATTATAAACGAGCGCCCAGCCGAAGTTTTGGCGAATCGTTGTCATTGTTTTTCTAGACAACTTGATGCTCGCAACCACGCCACGCAAATCAGCTTGCAGGAGCGTGATATCTGAAGCTTCAATTGCAACGTCGGTACCGGTGCCAATTGCGATGCCGATATCTGACGAAGCTAAGGCAGCTGCGTCGTTGATACCATCCCCCACCATCGCCACGACACTGCCCTTTTTCATAAAACGTGTTACTTCGGCAGCCTTCCCCTGCGGGAGCACTTCGGCACGCACGCTTTGGATTCCTATCTGCTCGGCAATTGCTCGCGCGGCTGTCTGGTTGTCTCCGGTAAGCATCGCTGTGCCAATCCCCATACGCTGCAGTTCACGGACAACGCTCGATGCCTCTCCTCGCACGGTATCAGCAAGGGCGATACCGCCAGCCAATGCCCCATCTATCGCTAGCAACATAAGCGTCTTTCCCTCCGCCTCGAGCTCACTTATCTTACTTTCCTGCGCGAGATCGACTCCGTAAGCGTTCATAAGCGCCCTATTGCCAAGCACCACTTCTTTGCTATCAAGTGACGCGACAACTCCCTGTCCAGCGACAGCCTGAAAGTCCTGTGGGGGGGCCGTCGTGATGCCAAGCTCAGCTGCACGGCGCAAAACTGCTTGGGCGAGTGGGTGTTCAGAACCCCGCTCTGCGCTCGCAGCTAAGCGTAGAATGTCCTCTTCTGATAGTGACGAATTGCTGAATACGTTCGTCACCACGAGCGTGCCGTTTGTAAGCGTCCCGGTCTTATCAAAGATGACGGTATTAATCGCTTCAGAACGCTCAAGATATTCCCCCCCTTTTATGAGAATGCCGTTCTCTGCCCCGAGACCGGTTCCAACCATCACAGCGGTGGGCGTTGCTAGCCCCAACGCACAGGGACACGCAATAACTAACACTGCGATCGTTGGCAAAAGCGCTTCATTAAACGGGAGCCCGACAAGGATCCATGCGACGAACGTAAAAAGCGCAGCTGCAACCACACTCGGCACGAAATAACTAGCAGCCCGGTCTGCAAAACGTTGGATAGGCGCTTTTGAAGTTTGCGCCATGTCCACGAGGCGTACGATTTGGGCTAAAGTTGTGTCAGCCCCAACCTTTGTAGTTTTAAGCTGGAGGACGCCCTCGCGATTGATCGTTGCACCGATCACTTCGTCGCCAGGCTGTTTGTCGACAGGCATAGATTCACCTGTAAGCAAGGACTCGTCTACGGCAGAGTGCCCCTCAATAACAACGCCATCAACCGGTATCTTTTCCCCCGGCCGAATAAGGACTATGTCACCAACTTGGACCTCATCAGCTGAAATAGCTCGCTCTATCCCCTCTTTAACTACGGTCGCAAATTCCGGTTTCAGTTGCAGAAGGGTCCTAATTGCTTCCGATGTGCCGCCTTTCGCCCGGGCTTCAAGATAGCGGCCGAGGAGCACGAATGCGAAGATGAAGACCGAGGTGTCGAAATAGGTAGGGCCTGTGATAAAAAATGTCGTTGCAGTACTGTATACATATGCTGCAATTGTGCCCAAAGAGACAAGAACGTCCATATTAGCGCTGCGGTGTAATACGGAGATGATCGCCCTCTTGTAGAATCCGTAACCGATGACGATCATTACAGGTGTCGTCACTACAAACTGAAAAAAAGGATCCATGAAAAACATCGGGATTGAACTAACGTACATAGCAAGCATTCCAAGCAGTAGTGGTATCCCGAATATTATCGTGAACAAGAACTGATTTCGATAAAGTGCGATTTCGCGTTTTCGAGAGGCTTGTTCCCGGTCGAGTCGCGTAGTTTCAACGCCTATCGTCGGCGTTTCCGCAACCTCGTACCCCGTATTTCGTATCGTTTTTACCAGCGTATCAATAGTAACAACAGACGGATCATAGTCGACGACCGCCTTAGCAGTCACCACATTGACACTTTGATCGATAACGCCTGGCACTTCTTTGAGGGCATTTTCGATCGCCATGACACAAGAGGCGCAGACAATACCCACGACTTCAAGTTCTACACGTTGCGAGTCTACGTTGTAGCCTACATCTCGTATTGATTGCACGAGTTGTTTGGGGGTAATGGTATCTGGATCATAGCTTATTTTGGCTTGTCCTAGCGCAAAGTTGACGGAAGCGTCCGTAACTCCACGCTGATCTGAGAGCTGTTTCTCTATCGCGAGTGCACACATTGTGCAAGTCATGCCGAGTATTCTGAAGGTAACAGTTCTCTCCCGCATTTCTGCTCCTGACGTATACACGAACTAGTATGATCTAAAGTGCTTTGAAAGTATCTTCGCTTTGACTTTCCATTTTTCTGGCTACAGTCATCTAAACTCCGATGATGCATGCAGAGCGGCTGGTCTGTGAAAATTCCATACTGTATATGCTTGGCAACACTTCATGTCGTTCTCTGCAAACTACCTGAGGGTTTCCTGCATGTGAGACACGCCAGAAGATGATATCGTGGCTTATCTTTTTGCAAGATTACTAAGAGCAGATGCGATGAGGATAGCATCAGCGAACGAAGCACCTGACCGAGATGTATCGACGAACGTGTGTGGGATCCCAAAAAAAGGTGCCCCGTGCCCCTTTCCACCTCCTAAAAAAACGAGAGTTCGAAAAATTAGGTTTCCGATAATCCCATCTGGGGCCACGAGTATGTTCGATGATTGCACAGCATCTTCAATTAAGATATTATAGTTCGTCGCGTCGATGCCTGCGTTCTGAAGCTGTTTGGTCAGCGCCTCTGCGGTTGCTAACGTTGCGTCAACGGCCCCGGTCCTACCTTTATCCTCAGATCGACCTCCAGATAAAACACCGACTATGGGACCCACGCCGAGTGTGTTTAACAGCCCTGCCGTCTTCATAACGAGACGGGTTCGTTCGAATATCGACACGCCTTCATCGATACCGATGGGAAGCAAAAAGAATTGTCGAGCATCAGAGGTTGAGAGCAGTGCAGAGCGGCATATCTTTTTGGCGCCCGTCTGCTGTTTAAGTTCTTGCAGTGTTTTCCGTGCACTGATTGTTCCTCGGACCGCTGCATCGATCGAGCCATCGACAAGCATTTCGACGAGTTTACGCTCAGGATCGGACGTTACTACGACCTCGTGTCCCGCTTCTTCAATATTGCCAACGAACACAAGATCAGAAAAGCGTTGTACTTCAGCGACAGCGCGCAATAAGGAAGGATTGTACTCAGCAACGCCTATGCCGACTCGGCTCTTCGATCGCGCAGCGAGTCGCGTAAACTCCTTTATTATGTCCTGTCCCATCGTGACAACAACAACCAGTTGCTTTTAGACATATAAAATCCTTAATTGCCGATAAATCCTTTTGCATCATTCTGCAAAGCTGGCGAAGTCGTGAACTCCGCGTCAATATGTATTTAAGTTGAGGCCACAACTCTTGGCTAAATCAGACAAAAAGGTGATGAGATGCGTATCGATGACATCAACAAGAAGATCTTATACCTGCTCCAAAAAGATGCACGTATGACTTATAAAGACATTGCTAGAGCGCTTAGCAGATCAGAATCAACAATACGCGATCGTATCTCTATCATGGAAGACGATGGCGTTATCAAGGGTTATTCGGCCATTATAAACAAAGAGAAGGTCGGCCTAAACTGCGACGCCCGGGCTTTTGCACGCATCGACCCGAAGAATCTGGACGGTTGTATTAAAGCGCTTCAAAAAATAGAATCGGTATATCAAATTAACCAGATATCCGGTGATCACAACTTAGAGTTCTCTATTGCTGCCACTGACTACGACCATCTAAGGAACATATTGAAGGAGGACGTGTCCCCTCTCGGAATAACCGATCTAACGATCAACATCATTATGAATTCGGTGAAGGAAGGGGGGCCGATACAAATCCCGTAGTTTGCAGACGACGTTGCTGCATTAATTAATCGTCGGCGCGTTTTTTTAATCGTTCGTTTTTTAGTGAGAAGAAGCAGTAAACCCGCGCTCAAGCATTTCACGCAAAGTTATTGCTAGTGAAGTAATCGGTTGTCTTACCTGTTTTGTCGTGTCCCTATCTCGTATTGTTACAGTGCCGTTTTCAATTGTTTCATGGTCTATCGTTACCGCAAAAGGCGTTCCAATTTCGTCGTGTCTCCTGTAACGTCGACCGATCGTCCCGGAATCGTCGTATTCCACCAAAAACCCCTCAGCCCGAAGAAGTTGAAAGACCTTCACTGCCTCTTCGTTCAACCTTTTTACTAAGGAGAAGACTGCGACCTCGATGGGAGCTAAGCCTCGCGGCAAACGCAGCACAATTCTTCGTTCTCCATCTATTGTGTCTTCATCGTAAGCGTGTTCAAGAATCGTGTATATCGTTCGATCGATTCCGAACGATGGTTCGATAACATGCGGAGTTACATACTCGCCTGAAATTTCCTGTGTGGCTGTTTCCACAACATAACCACGTGAATCAATTTCTTGCCCTTCAAACGTGAAAGGCCCGGTAGGATCGCTTATCGTTGCTAGATAATCGGCCACCTGTTTGGCTTTATCTTTATATCTAGGACCTAGAAAGTCCATTTTTGGACGGACGACGGTTCGCTCCACCGATTTAGGCTTCGCATATGGCACGAACACTGTCATCTTAAGCCCGCTCTGCCGCTCGTGTTGTTTTAGATCATAATCTGTTCGATCAGCGATTCCAGCGAGTTCAATCCAACCGTGTTGTGTAAGCCCCTCAGCGTCCCAGCAGTCAACCGCGTAATGTGCCATCTCGTCGGGCAAGTGCTGTCTAAACCGAAGTTGCGATTCTCGTACCCCAACCCGCAGAAAAAACTCCTGACAGCGCGCGACGTAGTAAGCCAAGTATTGATGCGCGATAAGACTCCTGTCGCAGGCAGCTTTGACAGTAGTCCTACCGGTGAAATCCCTAGAACGGAGGTCAATTTCAGCGTCCGCTACTTCGTCAAACCGGGGGTGCACGCCTTTTTTGTCTGGATTCACGAACACTTCGATTTCCGCTTGGGTGAATTCACGCAATCTGATAACGCCTTGGCGCGGTGATATTTCGTTTCTATAGGATTTACCAATCTGCGCGACC
>PMYA01000006.1 GCA_003170935.1 Methanobacteriota archaeon | reverse complement strand
CAGGATTCAAGGTAACTCTAGCAACTGAACTAGGTTGTCGACGTTATGCTCCCCTTCGATCATTCGCGGCCAAATGCTGCGCTGAATGAGGCCCGATATCCCAAGCGCTTTTTCCATCTTAGAAGAGACACAGTGCGTTGGCCTTCCCCTCTTGTCAGGTTTCTTTTGGCTTATCAATATCGCTTTATCCAGAATCTTACAGTTGTCATCGCCTGCTACCACTACGAGATCCTGGAACGTTTGCCGGCGCTTTACGTGTGCGTTATGACGATATCGCTGAAGGCTTTCTGCGAGCTCAGCCTCGTGCTCAGCCTCTAATAACTCGTTGAAATCCGTGACTTTCTTCACGGTGAAATATCCGATAATATAAAGAGCTTCTTTGTATTTATCAGTCGCAAACGGCTGCAAGCCAGCGTAGAATACGAGCAGATCACGTTCAAGGAGCTTCTTCAGGAAAACGCGCTTTGGCGTCGGATCGCCGTAGGTGCAAGTGAGAAACTCGGGATCTTCGTGCATTGGCGTGTTCTTCCTGCTCAACGGAACGTAGGTTGAGAGGCGCTTCCCCTTTCGTCCAATTCTGTCGTTATACGTTGCGGCGCCCGGGGTGGGGTAGCTCTCAGGAATTGGGACAAATTCAAACGATCCATCGTCAAATATGGGAGCGAGTGCCCCGCCACACCCCTTATCGATACCGACGCGCAGCAATAGCGCTTTCATTGAGCATTTTCCCCTAGAAAGTTGAACGCGTGAGAAGCGATTGTGAAGGGCTTTCCGTGAACTCCGGGAGTGTACGTAGCACGCAACCACTCAACAAAATCAGCCACTTCAGGGCCAAAGACGTGTCTGTACCATCTCCCTGTGCTCATTAAGCCCTGAAAACGTTCCGGGACGAGAACAGCATTCGAGCCGAAGTAGAAGAAGTGGTTAGAGATAAAGACATATTCGCCGCGTAGATCTGCGTCCATCTGCTTTTCTGTATGATAGGTGGGGGCTCTCTGTTTCCAGCCTCCGTTGCGGTCTTTGACGTAGATATTGTCGCCGCGCTCTTGACCAATCCCGCTGGAAGGAATCTTGTAACCAAAGCGCGCATCTTCGGCGTATTCATCAAACGAGAGCTTTTCAGTAATGCTCATCGCATAGGCCATTTTCTCATTGCCGACGGTGCTTTTCGAGCCATTTCCGACGACCCAGTCTCCGACATTCGCGTGCTTGCGAATCTGCGGTTTGCAACAGGCAAGCGTGCAATAACCCCCAAAAGGGTTCGGAGCGAATCCACTGTCCGTGCGCACTATGTATGAATATAAAGTGCTGAAATCATTTCCCGACACGTTTCTATCTGTTACGCTTCTCGTGGATTAACCTTTGGAAGTTGATAGTCTCGGAACTTGCCCAAAAGTATCTTCACCCCTGGTCGTCCATTTGCGCCCCGCAAATGGAAGTTTTGCACGATTGAGATTAGGCTCCATTAGATGCTTGTCCAATCTTTCCGCACGTCCTTTTGAGTGCTGCTTATCGGGCCTGTTTGGGACAAACGCTGCTAAATGGTGAGATCAGGCTTGTTTTTCAGAAATAACGAACATGAAGAACCGCCTCAAGAACAGCAAAGAGATAATACAACCCAGCGTATATCTTCAATATAAAAAGGAAACGGAGGTGAAAACCATGGATGAAGACAAATGTCAACAATGCGGCACTCCCGCGTTACCTGACGCTAAGTTCTGCGAAAAGTGTGGTGCTCAGTTGCACGCTGAAGTCGAACAACAGCCACAGAGCGTTCCGTCGTACGCACCTGCTCCGACGTATCAAGCACCGTCTTACGCTGCGGCATTACCATATCAGGGCGTCCCGATTCGCTTTGTCGCGATTCTCATTGATTCCATCATTATTGCCATCATCGCAGGCATCCTCTCGATTCCGTTTCAATCGCAACTTTCTGGAGCAGTGTCGCTGCTGATCTTTTTGCTGTACTATATAGCCCTCGAAGGTGCATACGGCCAGACGGTCGGCAAGATGGCCGTCAAGATCAAAGTCGTTCGGGAGGACGGGACGAAGATCGATTATACGGACGCGGTCGTGCGTAACGTCCTGCGGCTCATTGACCTCATTCCGTACTTCATTCCGTACCTGCTTGGTGCCATCTTAATATGGACATCAGATATGAAGCAACGGCTTGGAGATCGCGTGGCGCACACGGTCGTCGTGAAAGCATGAGGGCGAACCCTCTGCTTTTCCTTTTTTTTAAAGAGCGGTCAAAGGATCATGGCACTCGCTTATCATATTTATGGATAAAATCAAGATCGACACGATAATCCGCTCAAGGCGCAAAACGATTGCGTTAGTAGTAACGCGCGATGCTACGTTAGTTATTCGTGCGCCTTTTCATACACCAACTGAGTATATCGAAGGTATAGTAAACAAAAATAGCCGTTGGATTCAGCAAAAAATGGCCCAGGTGGTGAGCAAACCACCGAAAAAAGAGTTCGTCAACGGCGAGGGGTTATTGTTCTTAGGCAAGACGTACAGATTGCAAGTAATCCCGGGATCTGCAGATAACATCGAACTGAGAGATAAGATTTACGTTTCAGAGGGTGCTTTACCGTTTATTGATCATCTGTTGGCGCAGTGGTATCGGAACCAAGCTTCGAAAAAGATTAGAGAGCGCTGCGCTTGGTATGCGAAAAAAACTGGGTACGAACCGCGCTCAATAAGGATCACAAATGCGCGAAAGCGCTGGGGTTCGTGTGGATCAAAGGGCACTCTAAACTTTAGTTGGCGGCTAGTTTTGGCACCGTTGGAGATTATTGATTACGTCATAGTGCACGAGCTCGTTCATTTGGATCAGCCAAATCATTCTAAGCTTTTTTGGAACAAACTTCGAATCATATTGCCAGATTATGAAAAACGGAAGAACTGGCTGAAAGATAACGAAAAGCTGTTAGAAACTTATTGACTTGTGGTGCGTACAGATGTCAGTCAAGGACACTCACAGGCTTTGTGGCGATACCGAAGGAAAATTTTTCTTGTGCTGAGAAGTTCCGACCCAGGGATGTTCCTCTCTGTGCGGTAAATTCGTTTATGTTAATGATGAAGAGATCGACAGTGTGACGAGCTTCTCGAGGATGAAGCGGTTGAAGTCGATTTTCTCGGAACTTGCCCAAAAGTATCTTTACCACTAGCCCCCCATTTGCGGCCCGCACGTGGTGGAGCCCCCTCTTCGGCCTGAAAATGTGCTATATTCGGGTTTCCACTTCGTTAAAAAAACGAGCAACTTACTGCGCTCGAGTCAAGGCGATGTGATCATATGAGATGACGCCTGGTTGGCTAGAGACTCCGGGCCAACTATGCTGCTGATTGCTATTGTCAAGGTAGTTCTGGAAGTTAGTCGCAGAGGCACTATCGACAATAACAGCGTAGACGTCGTAATTACCTACGGTATCGGGGTTGCTTGTGCCAAGATAAACGTTGCACCACCACCTACCGCCCCCCTCTAGCTTGAGAGCCCTCAACTCTCTATTCATAAAATCCCATATGCTATCAAACGCGGCCAGGAATGCGCTAAAGTTGAATTTAAACGGGTTTGGGGCATTTCGGTTCTCGACCATTCTTTTGAGAAAATAATGTGTCTCACACATCTTCTCTTTCGTATCCTCTGCACTGACTATCTTTGCTTCTGCTATGCATAGCCACCTTCTGGGCAAATAATGGAAGAATCAGGCAAGCTCTTAATGCTCTCGTTTGCGGAGCGTGTTAGCCGAATCAGCGAACAATAGTGTTGAGTCCCTTTTTGGCCGCCGATGGAAAAAATGTCGCTCTGGGGAACGTATAGGGGGTTTTTATTTTCAAATCGATATTGAAATACACGATGTAGCGCCAGCGTAGCAATTTTTTGGGTAGGCCCGAGCTATGATAGCGCAGCGTGTTTTTCCTTCGTGATCTGTTTTTTCCTTGCCTATGCCTTATTACCTTCCGTGCGCTACCTAATTTGATGATACTATGACCGACGAAAAGAAAAAAGAGAAGAGAATCGCTATGGAAGAACGAGAAGAACGACGCAAGTATCCCTTCGAGGCAATCTTTACGCCCAAGGTGCTTGAACGGGGCCGCCACTGGATCACCGTTGAGCTGGGGAACGTATCAACGGAGCCCCTCGTCGACGTAAGCGCGACGCTGTATACATATAACACACATGATCTCGACGTTTTGCCAAGCGGCTCTTTTCGTTTCGTGAAAGAATTGCGCCCTCAAGACACGGAAGTGCTTAACTTTCACGTTTTTGCGAACCACACTGGATGGGTCTATCTGCACGTCACGGCGTACCGCTACGGTGCTTTCGTGAGCTGGTACTCTCCTTATCATGAGGTTCGACTCATAGAAGATCCAGCCGAGATCCAGGCCTTCTTCGTGAATCGGCCCTATTGGGCGCTTGAAGAAACAATCGAGACAGAAACGGTCGTGCACGCCCACCGCAACGTGTCGGATCTACGGCTCGAAATCGCCGTAACTCCGCCGTCGAAGTCCCACACGCTCATGGACGTGATCGATATCGACTTCGCAGAAAGCGGCACGAAGCGATTTGCAAGCGAGCTCTATGCGAGTGAAGAAGGCATGTACCANNCTTGAAGAGTGAATCTGCGTCTCATCGGTGGGGGCTGCAGTGTGTGTAGGGTCGCTCCTAGCGGATGCCGATACTTGCTCCATTCGACGCCTCTCACCCTATGCGTGAGAACATAAGAGGCACTAATCCGTTGACTTTAATTTGCAGAACTGTACCATACCATGCTTGAAACCGAAGCTAAGGTTTTTATATCCTGGTTGTGGCTAACGTTCGCTACAATGTGGGGAGGTGACGAACTTGATCGAAGACGATGTTGAAGANNGAGAAAATACGTCCTGAAAGAATAGTGCCAGATATTTACAGATTTGACGAAGAACTGGTAAAGCGGCTAGGAGGGCGCGTTTAGAACGGCGACCCATTCCCCACCGCATCTTGCACTTTTTTTAAAACGACTAGGCAGTCCAGACAGTTGCAAACGAGCGCGTCAAGAAGTTTGAAGAAGTGTCTGAAAAGTGGTGGTAAAGTAGAATCTATCCTTTATCAATTTTCTTTTCTTTCTGAGAGCAATTAATAATCTCTATTAGCTTATCAATAAAACCGATTTGTCCTTTTATTATTTTTTTCTTAGCTAGCTCAATAT
>PMYA01000005.1 GCA_003170935.1 Methanobacteriota archaeon | reverse complement strand
GCGATCGCTCTCGCGCGCCTTTGCTTCCATTCCGTGCCTGTGAATCGCCATTTCAATCGTAGCCGCGAGCTCAAGCGCATCAAACGGCTTAACAAGGAACCCGTACGATGCCGTCGCTGTTGCTCGCTTAACGGTAGCAGCGTCAGTATGTGCAGTAAGAAAGATGATTGGTATGTCAAAACGCTCTGTAATCTGCTGCGCCGCGTCGATGCCGTCCATCTCCCCTTTGAGGACTATGTCCGTTAACACCACATCGGGGCGCAATTCGCCCGCCTGTGCTATCGCGTCTTCTCCCGTTGCCGCGATGCCGACGATGTCGTAGCCAGTGCCACGCAGCCGGGACTGGATATCCGCGGCGATGATAGACTTATCTTCCACGAGAATTAGACGAACCATCAGATTATTCTCCGTATAAAATACGCAGCACGTTCATATAGTCTCGTTTTTTACGTCGTTGCGCTATTTCTGGAGCGTTGCGCACAGCAGTGTGACCTTCGCCTGATATAAGCGATATCGTGAGCAGTCAAGCATGTATGATCGAGCATATACGAGAAGACGTTTTTTGTGAACTTTTTCATCATTTTGAGAAGTGATCCTGACCGTTCCGGCGTTCCTTGTTTTTAAGTTTCCTGACGTCGGTCGGATGAGGTTAAAGTATTGCGATTTGTGTTATGTTAATGACCATCGACCTTGGGACCCTGCCAAAAAAACGTCGTTGACTCTCCGTTTCGTGTGGGTTTTATCTCAATGTGTTAGTCTTCCCCAGCTGGCCCCAGGCATGTTTGATATCTCCTGTATAACTCCTAAACAGAAGCCGTCAAGCTAAGTAACTCGAAAAAAGAAATAACGAGCTAGGAGCTGAGGAGAGATTAAAAGAAACACGTTATGTTATCTAATTCTTTTTAACACAACTTAGACCAAGAATAGAACAGAGTTCATTCTTTGTCATTGCTATGCTATCGCCGCTGCTTGGTCGATCACCATCCTCATCGATATTTCGACAGATAAACAATAGCAGCGATAGCGATGAAAAACAGTGCTACGACAATTCCGATATAAAGGGGTACGTTGCCCCCTTCGATAACGCCCTCATGCCCCTCCTCAGAGACGTTGGTTAAGCTTTGTTCGATGTCACGCATGTCGACTCGCGTAGCTGTCCAAAGAGAGAGCGCTATCGCGGCGATGAAGACAGCCGCCAATATGAGATACTGCCACTTCACGTCAATCACCAGCAAGGTCTCGTAAGGCGAGCAAATCGCGGCGCACCTTGCCCAAATACTCCACAACAAATCCTGTCAAAATCGCTTCGCCCACGGCCACGACTAGGTTTAAGAGAGGAACTTGGAGTGTGAACACGAGCAACGCACTGCCCGAAAGGGTGCTTCCCTGTATTCCCGAAATCACGATGATGAGTACCGAAAGGACGTTTCCGACGAGCAACCCGCCAAACGCCGCGACCGCTCCGCGGGTGAAGAGCTCAAAACGGCGGGTCGCATAATAGAAGAGGTAATACGCGCTTACGACCTCGCTGACGTTCACAATGGTGTTTGCCCCGATCAGTCCCCACCCGCCGTGGCCGATCGCAGCGCTTAGAATATTGACTATCAACACGATCAGCGACCCGATCGCGGGGCCGGCAAGGATGCCGATGAGTGGAGTGAGGTTCATATGCACCCCACCGGCGAAGGGGATATTCACCTGAGATATGGAAAACGATACGGCGGCGAGCAATGCCGCGGTGGTGAGTCGTTGGGTCGTGAAAGTCTGGCGGCGCGCAACGAGGAGCGCTATGGCAAGCACCGCCAACGCGAGCGCCCACCAGATAATAACCCACTGGAGCGAAAATACTCCATCCGGCAGATGAATGTGTGCCATACGCGATAGCCCTCTATATCTTGAACGAATTTTTGAGCCCTAATCAATCAACGATTATTCTTCTTTTTCGATAAGCCCGTTTGCATTCTCATCGTTCGCAAACGATCAAATGCATTTTGGACTAATAGGGATTTAACGGTCTTACCGTATGACCCCTACGGGTTTTTTGAGCCTATTTGAAAAACGCATCTAAGCGATATCGTCGTCACAAAGAATATTTTTATTACTGCATGCTGAATATAGGGGCCAATAGGAACATAAGACCGCAAATGCCCCCCACCGCTATGATAGAGACAACAACAACGATAAATCCGTATTTAGCTATGAGTTCGATGGTGCCGTTCGTGGTCGTCACATAATCACTCTTCTTTTTTAGGATAATAGCGCGCCCAAAACATTTTTTTTAGATACTATCCCTTTTTTCCGGTGATTTCAAAGCCCATGAGCGTCTTTTTAACAATAGATTCTTCGAGTTTTGATTGATCGAGTATACTTTGAATTTCATCCATAGTATAAAAGGCGTTTATAGATGATACCTGCTGCTGGCAATAATGCCTTTAAAATGTGCGGTATTAAGGGGAGTTGTTTATATTTGTCTTCGAGCAGCATCTAAAGATACAATCCCGATGCCAAACGGGACTTAAAACGTCCAAGACTGGCAATGCCATTTACACGCGGGAACAATCACCACGAAATGGACACGAAGAGGAGATATGCGTATCGGTTACCAGTGGATTGCACTTTCCGTAACGACCGTTGGCGTGTTGATGGCGTCGATCGACGGGTCCGCCGTGATCATCGCGCTGCCCACGATCTTAGCGGATCTGCAGGCGAGTTTTATCACCATGATGTGGGTACTCTTAGGGTACCTGCTTATCGTCGCGGCCATTGTACCCGTGGTGGGCAGGCTCGCGGACATACTCGGACGTAAGAACCTCTACAATCTCGGCTTTGTCATCTTCACCGTCGGGTCGCTGTTGTGCGGGCTGTCGCTCCCGCAGTTCCACGGAGTTGACTTGTTGGTGTACCGCATGATACAGGGCGTCGGCGGCGCACTGCTCATGACCAACAGCGTCGTGATCGTCACCGACGCCTTTCGCAAGGGGAACATCGGCTTCGCCCTCGGCGTGAACGGGGTCGCGTTTTCTGCGGGGTTCCTCCTCGGTCCGCTCGTCGGCGGCGTGCTCACCGCAATTTCGTGGCGGCTCGTGTTTCTGGTGAATGTACCCATTGGCATTTTCGGCACGATTTATGGCGTGTACAAGCTCAGAGAACCGGTCGTTCCACTTGCGGATCAGATTTTTGATTGGGCCGGAGCCATTACTTTTACAACGGGGCTGACAGCACTCCTGCTCACAGTGTCGCTCTATGCGTTTCCCATAACCGGCGTGTGGGTCGTGTACGTGATGTGCGTGGTCACAGTGATCTCGTTCGCGGCGTTCATCTTCGTGGAAGGACGTGTCCATCAGCCGATACTGAACGTTCACCTCCTCTCTAACCGCGTCTTCACGTACGCCACCGCGGCGAGTGGGCTCAGTGGCCTGGCTCGCGGTGCCGTGCTCTTCGTCCTCATCTTCTTCTTGCAGGGACCCTACGGAGTCGACCCCCTCACCGCAGGTATCCTCCTGACGCCTTTTGGCGCCGCGCTGTTAGTCACTGCGCCGATTTCAGGACGTCTCTCTGACCGCTATGGGGCGCGGTACCTCGCCACCGGCGGACTCCTTATCGACGTTGGGGCGCTCATCGGGATGACCACGATCGTGAGCACGACGCCGTACTGGGAGGTGGCCGTCTTAATGGCGCTCATAGGGGCTGGGTCGGGCATCTTCTGGTCGCCAAATACGAACGCGGCGATGAGTGCTGTGGAGCCGAACGAGCGTGGCGCGGCGTCCGGCATCCGAACGATGGTCCAGAATACCGGTCAGATGCTCGCTATCGCGATCGCGTTTCCCCTCGTCCTAAGCACGCTTCCCGTAGCGGTCTTGTACCATGTCTTTCTGTACGGCGGGGGGTTGAGCAGTGATCCACTGATCTTGGCAGCCTTTGAGCGAGGCATGCACCAGGCATTTCTCGTGTCAGCGGCCATCTCTGCGTTGGCCGCAATCATCTCGTTTATGCGGCCGAGACACGCACCGCACGATGTTACGCCGGTTGCGTAATGTAAACGATACTACCTTGCTACCCGTGCCTATTTTATCAGCTTCCCCTCGCTTCCTACGAGTCGATGAGACAACGACAAGGAAAGCAAGCGCCCCGTCGTGAACGGTTTGATCATTCGTGTGGGTAGTCCTGCAAGCGACGAGAGATAGTGAGGCAACCGAATAGTCGGGTAACTTAACCAGTTTTTGCACGGTGGAGTGATATTTTGCTGCCACGAATCTCGAATAGCTGGTGGTTTGGCATCGCCACATCAGGATGAAGATCTAGGTAATTTTCGGCGCCTAGCATAGTTCGGGTATAAGGGCGCTGCACGCCCAATCATAATGATTCACTTTGAAATATTGCAAGGCGTCGCGATCGTACAACCATCGCAATGTTAAGTCTGTGCTGTGCCAACGCAACTATTAAATAGAATGATTAATAATGACAGAAAACGATGATGAACGACCTTCAAACGATTTCAAAGAAGGGAACCCAAACGGCCACGCCGTTTAGCGTAGACTCAGAGAAAGGACGGTGGCTATTCGCTGCATTAGGCCTCGCCATTAGCATGTGCATAGGCAGTATCTGCTCGTGGAGTCTCATCCGGGCGCTTCGAAAGCTTTTTTCCGCAGATGCCACCGCTAGCCTGTTGCCGTTCATCGTATTACGGTCTTTGCCATTCTGAAGCCGTTTGCTGAACGGCCCTTGGCAAATGACAGTTGCTGCATTTGAGTGGATACACACGTGACTAAAAAAAATACAGGAGAATAAACGTATGACAAACGAATCAGAAGAGATCGACGTCACCCATGTGAGGAATCTAGACGTGACCGCAAACCCCGCGGCGCTCGGGCTGACCGCCTTCGGGATGACGACCGTCCTTTTGAACCTGCACAACGCAGGGCTCTTTGGGCTCGGCTCGATGATCCTCGCGATGGGGATGTTCTATGGGGGTCTCGGCCAGATTATTGCAGGTATCATGGAGTGGAAGAAGAACAACACGTTCGGGATGACCGCATTCATATCTTTCGGGATTTTCTGGGAGACCCTTGTCGCCCTCCTGATCCTTCCGAAACTGGGGCTTGCGGACGCGACAAGCTCGAATGCGTTGGCGGCATACTTTGTCATGTGGGGGGTCTTTACGCTCGTCATGTTCATCGGGGCGCTCAAAGCAAACCGGGCATTGCAGGTCGTCCTTGGCTTACTTACCGTGCTGTTCTTCCTGCTGGCAATTGGTGAGGTAACAGGGAGCGCCAACGTAGTCACGATTGCCGGCTATGAAGGGATCCTCACCGGTTTCGCGGCAATCTACGCGGGCCTCGGTCAGGTATTAAATGAGATGTACAAAAGGACCGTTGCGCCGCTGGGGTGAATAGAACTCCCTGCATCACTCGCAGGGATTTTCTTTTTATTTTTTGAAAACCGGTATGTTTGCTCGCCGATTTCATATTCTGCGGCACTTGTTATCGCGTTTTGAACGACGGGCCAAAAAAGGTGTTAGTGTGGAGACAAAACAGGGGAAAAATCCTGAAATGGAAAGAAAACAGCAGGACGTTACTTCAGTCCTGCTCAGAGAAGAACGGCTATTCAAGCCGCGAAAGGAAGTGGCTGATATCGCCTACGTTAAAGACTGGGAGGCTGAGCTCGCGGCGGGAAACGACATCGAGGCGTACTGGGCTAACAAGGCACAGCAGTTCGAATGGTTTGCGCCGTGGACACAGACCCTCGATACGAGTGAGGCGCCGTTTTACAAGTGGTTTGTCGGCGGCAAAACGAACATCGCCTACAACGCCGTGGACCGGCACGTTCGAACCGGCCGGCGCTACAAGCTCGCGCTACTCTACGTTAATGAGCGCGGCGACGAGCGGAAGGTCACCTACTATGAGCTGTACAGGGAGGTCAACAAGGCAGCAAACGCGCTCAAAAAACTGGGAGTGAAAAAGGGGGATCGCGTTGCGCTCTACCTCCCGCCGTGCGTTGAATCGGTCGTTTCCATGCTTGCCTGCGCGAAGATTGGAGCCGTGCATAACGTCGTGTATGCTGGTTTCAGCGTGCACGCGTTAGCGGAGCGAATTAACGACGCAGAGGCAAAGGTGCTGATAACGGCGGACGGAACGTTCAGGCGAGGACAGGTGATCGACCTAAAGGCGGTCTCCGACGAGGCGGTCAGCAGCTGTCCGAGCGTCGAGACGACGATCGTCGTAAAACACGCAGGGAACCCGATAACGATGTCGGACCTGAGCGGAAAAGAGGTGTTTTTCCACACCCTGGTCGAGGGCGAACCGTCCGAATGTCGGGCCGAGCGCATGGACGCCGAAGATATGCTCTACATCCTGTACACCTCGGGCAGCACAGGGAAGCCAAAGGGCGTGGTGCACACCACGGGCGGCTACATGGTGGAGACGGCGACCACCCTCAAAGACGTCTTTGATATCCACGACGATGATTTATGGTGGTGTACGGCGGACATCGGGTGGGTCACGGGACACAGCTACATCGTGTACGCGCCACTGCTCTTGGGGACTTCAACGCTCGTCTACGAGGGCGCCCCCGACTACCCGCAACCTGACGCCCTTTGGAGCATCGTCGAAAGGTACGGGGTAACGAAGTTCTACACCGCCCCGACGGCGATTCGTCACTTGATGCGGTTTGGCGACAAGTGGCCGCAGTGTCGTGACTTGAGGTCACTCAGAATACTCGGCACCGTTGGGGAGCCAATCAACCCAGAGGCGTGGATGTGGTACTACAAGCACGTCGGTAACGAACGTTGCCCGATCATGGATACGTGGTGGCAAACCGAAACGGGAAGCTTCATGATATCCCCGGTGCCGACGGCGCCGCTGAAACCCGGATCGGCAACGAAGCCATTACCAGGGATTCACGCAGACGTGGTCGATCAAGACGGGAAATTGGTGCCTCCCGGGAAGGGCGGATTTCTCATTATAACCACGCCGTGGCCTTCGATGCTAAGAACGCTTTACAAGGACCCCGAACGGTACGTAAAAACGTATTGGGAAGTGATTCCCGGCGGCGTTTACTGCCCCGGGGACATTGCGCGAAAGGACGAGGATGGGTACCTCTGGATTCAGGGCAGGGCCGATGACGTGCTCAAGATCGCCGGCCATCGAATCGGAACGAGCGAGGTGGAATCTGCCTTCGTCAGCCACGCCGCTGTGTCAGAGGCCGCAGTCATCGGGAAACCTGACCCGATAAGAAACGAGGTCATCAAAGCGTTTCTCATCCTCAAAGAAGGACGTACCGGTGATGCGCACCTGGTGGAGGAGCTTAAGAAACACGTGCGACACGAGTTGGGGCCGGTTGCGGTGGTCGGAGAAATCGTCTTCGTGCAATCCCTTCCCAAGACGCGCAGCGGGAAGATCATGCGGAGAGTGCTCAAAGCACGAGAGCTAGGTATTGACGCCGGCGATCTGACTACGCTTGTGGAATGAGCTTCTGCCGCCTTTTTTCTGCTCCCCGACACACGCTACAACATTAAAAGGCAAGAATGCGGGCGCCTGACATCCCATCGACACGAAGCTGGGCGCCTGCTAAGCTGCCTCGGATGCCATTGATCACCGGTGACGTCGCCAACCAGACGGCGAGGCTTGTATCCGTACTCAACCCCTTTGATCTGTTTGAACTACGACGTAGTCAGGGGGTGTTGCATCAGGCCAAAAATGTCAATGATCCGCCCACGCTCCAGGATCTTGCCGTCGGCGAGCAGGTTGAAGCCCATCATATAACCTGCGACACGACATTGCTCATCATCGCAAGTAGCTGCGCAGTGATTCTGCCAGAATCATAGAGTGCAACTTACAACACAACAAGGAAGGTTGTAAGCAGCTGAAACGTAAAAGCTCAGTGCTTAACGTGTAAACGCTTAAAGATGCGGCGCGAAGCATAAGATGGGTAATCATGACAGCTGCGATCGCGAAGATACTTTTGCCTCGCCGAGTTTACCGGGGGATAATGTGAAGTCCCGTGACCGCATGGCGATGCTAACGAGGGGATAAACAGAAATGGCAAACGCAGTGAATAAAAAGGAGCCATCCTGGACAAAAAACCCCACGAAGGTTATAGCAGAACCTGCAAAACAGCGGCTCATCCAACTTGGTCGCCCTGAAAGCAAAGGGGGACACGCATGAATCAGACTTCGTCGACGGCTTCTCCGTTGAAGGTGAGCGCTGTCGTAAGCGCGCTCAGATTTTGGTCGGCGATCCTGACGGCAGTATTTGCGGCGGCATTTATCTTGGCCGGTATCTTAACCCCTCCGAGATCAGGGTCCTTCGCCCCGGTTGCAAACATAATACCTTATCCCTACACTGACGTAGCCGCATTCATTCCCAATGATTATCTATGGCTGTATCCGGGAATTTTACTGGCGCTGATATTCATTGTACTGGTGGTCTGTATCCATTCGTACGCCTCTAGCGACAGGAAAATATTCAGTCACATTGCCCTATCGTTCGCCGTGATCTATGCGACCATCATCCTCATTGACTACTTCATACAGTTTACTATCGTCATACCGAGCATCTTAACCGGGGAGACAGCAGGTCTCTCATTGTTCACCCAGTATAATCCTCACGGGTTTTTCATTGCTCTTGAAACTCTCGGATACTCGATGATGAGTGGAGCTTTCCTCTTTATTGCTGCTGTGTTTGCTGGAGGAAAGCTTGAGCGCGCATTGCGGTGGATTCTCATCGCGGGTTTTGTCGTGGCGGTTCTGTTTTTTACAGCTCTTTCTTTGTTGAACTATGACCTAATAGCATTCGAAGTAACGATTCTCACCATAAACTCGATAGTGCTGATCGTTTCAGGCGTGCTGCTGAGCATTGTATTTAGGCGAGCCGCTCGTGGGGGTTCTGTATCGGCCCGTGCTGTTTGAATTGCGAAACGATACGAGAGCGCTCACGAGCATCAAGGGAGGACAGGCGCTGCGTAGGGCCAGATGTTGCTCCTTCCTAATTTAGTCTTCTCGTAGCCTTTTCGCGTTGAACGGTTGTTCGTTCGAAAATAGGCGGATAGATAGGCTTTAAGAACACACCCGGCACTAAAGAAGCACGGCTTGCCTATAAAGCTCAGTCACAGGCTACACAAGGTCAAGCAGAGACTTGCAACGTCGAACGTGACGCCTTGCATGAGGAGTAAGCCAAAACCAAGCCAAAAATGTACCACAATATCGCGTGCTCGAAAGCCTGCTTGTTGCGCGAAAAAAGTCTCCGGCGGACGCAATGATTCATCCGACTCCAGGCCTAACAGACGACGTAAAAGGCACCGACAATGCAACGAGTAATGAACCGTTATGAAGAATAAAAAGGTGTATAAGACGACGCTGCGGCTTCACGATATCAACCACCTCTTTGATGACCCGAATATTTCACCGTTTTCTGACTACTACCAACCGTACAGTTTCAAAACAGGGATGGATTACATCGTCGACGAGTTGTACAACCACCCATCAGCAGAAGAGATTGAACTTACAGTGCTGCTTCCTGCAGAGCAGATAACGCCGGATCTGGAGGCGAAGACGCTGAAAGCCGTTCGTAAGTACTCTGAAGCCTGGGCACAGAATGCGCGACAGGGACGGGACATCGCACGATACAAAGGCATGCGGGCGCTGCGAGTTGGTATTCTCGCTTTTTTTGTGTTGAATGGGCTCGCGTTGTGGTTCGGATCATATGCAAGTTTTGGGATCAGGCTGTTGAGCGAGGGTCTGCTTATTGGCGGATGGGTGCTCTTGTGGTGGCCGCTTGACGCTTTGGCATTCGGCGTATGGGAGAACCGGCTGGAAGAAAGCGCATATAAAGCGTTAAGAAACTTGCAGCTCACGATCAGTTCCGAGTGATGCCGAGTCCTGGTTGGTTCCTTGATTGGCTCGGCCGGATTTTTGGCGGAGGCAGAAAGAAGGAAGATTAGAGGATTATTATCTGCCGTCACACCAACCAACGACTTAGTAAATAAAGCGTGCTACCGATTCGGCTTCAGCGCGAATAAAAGCCGGAGCCTTAGTCAGTATGACAATTACTCCATTAACCTACTGCAAAACAACTCCGATAATCGAATAGTACCTCAGTAAAGGCCGAGGCGGGGCAGGTATTTCGCCGAATTTGCCGGAAAACAGCCTGAGATTCCGAGAAAACGCGCATCAAATCGAAATCGATATATGACGCTACTTGTTAACGTATAAAGAATAGACACAAACGGGAGGTGATAAGATGGGAGATGTAAAAACGATCACAAAGATTCCGGTTGGGGCGGCCGCCTTGATTGGTGGCGCAATTTACGCCGTTTTGGGACTCATTGGTGGGATCCTTGCAGCTATTGGCATCGGAATTGGGGCCTCGCTTGTGCCCACCTCAGCTCTTGCAGGAGTGGGCGGCGCGGCTGCTGCCATTATCGGAGGCGTTATTGGCGGGTTCATTGGCGGCTACATCATTATAGCAATTGTTGCACTGATTTACAACTGGTTGGCGCCTAGGATTGGCGGCGTTAAGCTTGAACTCGAGTGACTGCAGAACATACGTTACTGGCCCAAATCGCAGAGTTCTGACGTCCAACGCAAAAGCGTTGGCGTTACTTTTTTTTAAGACCGCGCATAGTCTTTTCTGTAAGTCAATCAAGGGATCTTTGCACAGTGACAAACTAGGAGGGCTTTCTAGCCAGCATAAGAGGGACGTTGAAGGACTTATCAAAGCATTAGCTCACTCGCAAAGTGAAAAACATAACTTCGTCATCGTTTTTCTTTAACGTGATTTCAACGAGTGCTAAGTCTGTATCATTCGTTGTGCCGTGCGCTTTTTCGCGTCACCTCACCGACGCGTCAAACGTGCGTATATCTTCACCGAAGAAGTATGGCAGCCGCAGCCCTCTTGAGGCGCATTTGTTTGAGATTCTAATCCAACACTCCAAAGACTCAGTGAGGGGCAAAATGATTAAATCTCCCCATACCTTGAAAGATTATAAAACTCTGGTTAAACAGATTTGGAAGGAAGAACCTGTGATGTCTCTGACCGCACTGCGGAGATTTTATCCCTCGATCAATGAGCATAAAATGGTGGAAGAAGAGGTGCGCCGTCTTCTCCGTGAGACTCTTGACGAACGTTATATCAAACGTGATGCGCCTCAGCCCGGCATGCTCAAATACGCGCAGAAGAATTTTTTCTCGATCCTGTTCCTGAGCATCTACCGTGCGCTGAACATCCCTTGTTCCCGCCGCATCATGTACGGCATCATGAACCATTCGATCAGGGGAATTGTGACCGGCACGGATAATATCCTTGACGACGAATATAAGGAGCTGCTGCCGCTCCGGTTTTCAAAAAAAGCGACGCGGTTCAAGAGTGTAATGCATATCCTGCTTTTCGACCTTTTCTTCCTCAGGGTGCTGGACGAGGCAGTGAAGGATCGGCTCATGACGCTGGAAGAGAAATACCTCGTGCAGCAGAAGATTTTCGAAGCCATGGTTCTGATCGGCGAAGAAGAGGCAACAGAAGAGGGCGGCATTTCGCGCATCCTGCCCCCTGCCGAGATCCTTTCTTCGGTGCATATGTATAAGGGCGGCAATCTTCTGCGGCTTGCTTTTGTTGCGCCACGTATCCTTGAAAAGGAACATTCCGCAGAACTTGAGCAGGTGGACATGGGCATCTATTCTATCGGCATGGCCCTCCAGGTGATCGATGACCTTACCGACTTTTACAGCGATATCAGGAGACAGAACCATAATTATCTTGTCTCGTCGATCTATTTTGAAGGCACTGCTGCTGAGAGAAAGAAACTGGAGGCCATTTTTGTTGATGAGGCTGCAGAAACACTGCCGATAGAAAAAGAGTTCGCAGAATCCGTATCTCGCGTTATGGAACGAGCCATCGGAGAGGCGCTTACGGGCTTTGACAGACTCCATGAGGCAGGATACTGGATAAACCGCAGCGAGGCCTTAGGTCTCATCAAATACCTTTTCAAGCTGCGCGGGGTAAAGCATCTCCTATCGTTGCTGCCTGAGGAATGCGTAATAACACTCTCCGCCGGATGAGCGAAAGCGCCGTTCTTCAGAACTTTCAAAATTCCTTATTTGTTGATCCCTTCAGCTCCATATTGAGGGAAACGCCTACTACGGTCCGGATGCCTACGACGAATGCTAGAATAATAGCCTGATCTAATGTGGGAGTAAGTACGGTCCTCACTAGGTCATTCGCAACAAAAATATCCAAAGCGAGAAGGATTTTGGGCGTATAGTTCAGTCGAATAGCCGTATAATTTGGGGCTTTTCGACGAAACGCGTTCGTCACGAGTTCCAACGCGACGCGGGCGCTTCCGTAGAAAATGAGAAGAGCACCTACGAGCTCGAAGAAGGTGACAATCCAGCTGACAACGGTGACCCAATTTATAATGTTCTCGAACATGTGACAAGCAGCTTGACTTGTTATCGGTCATACTTGCTAATAACTTTTTTTTATGTAACGGATAATCCTGCCGTAATCAGGCCTTGCGACCGTCCGCGCCGCCTTTCATATCGGCGATAATCGTACCTAGCACAAGGCGCTTGCGTAAGGGGCTAAAATACGAGTGACGTTTTTCCTGTCCATCACTCTCAGCACTTATGAAACCCGAAACGAGCGCATTTAACGCCTGAGTATCATCTAATTGAGCCTCGGACTCTTCATAGGCTTTTGTTTTCACTTCTGAAAGTGCACTGCCAAATAGCTCCGCATCGCTGCCCGTTATGATTAATCCTCTCTCAATCATTTTTTACATCCTCCTCCTACTTTTTACATGAACAAGCTCGACTTTTAGCATGATCGATTTTTTCTGGTGACTGTATCAGTGGCGCCCGGACACCCATTTCACGATACCTCATACTCCCAGCTGTACTCGCGCTGTTGGTTCAACTGTACCTGTATCTTTTTGATAATCTGTCGCACCTGCTGTCTGGCGCTATCAGGGAGCCAGACATCGTGAACGCGGTCTAGTAGGTAACGGTAAGCCTCCCAACTGGAAGAGCACTTCCGTAAAAGTTTTACGGCGGCCATGTCAGCATAGTCGTTCTTGTAGTCTGCAAGTTGTCTTAGGAGTTCATCGACCTGAATACAATCCTCACGCATGACAAAGTGTAATAAAGCGTGACCTGAAGACGATTAAGGAAGCGCGGCGCGGAA
>PMYA01000163.1 GCA_003170935.1 Methanobacteriota archaeon | reverse complement strand
TGGAAGGAGTACCCATTTGGAGCAGAGCATTATCTCTCTACTGGCGAGCTTATTACAGAAGATGCGCTCAAAGAACTGAGCAACTACGATGCAATATACCTTGGTTCAGTCGGCGACGCGCGTGTCCCATCGGGGGTGCTCGAGCGCGGCGTCCTATTCGCGCTGAGATTTTATCTCGATCAATACATAAACCTCCGCCCTATCCGGTTGCTGGAGGGTGTAGAAACGCCAGTTCGAGACAAAGGTCCTGAAGATATTGATTTCGTTGTGGTTCGCGAAAACTCAGAAGATCTCTATATCGGTGTTGGCGGTCGCACTAAGAGAGGTAGAGTACATCATGATGATGAAGTTATCCGCAACCTTTATAGCGTCAAGTTTGGTCTCGATATTGACTCTGATAGTGACGAAATTGCATATCAAGTCGGACTTATCTCAGCTGAGGGGACAAAACGCGTGATGCAGTACGCGTTTAACTTGGCTACAAGAAGGGAGAGACACGTATCTAGCGTCGACAAGATGAATGCCATGACGGACATTTACGGCTTCTGGCGTGAGATCTTCACTAAAATCGCCGCAGGCTATCCAGATGTAAAAACGGAGTTTAATCTCGTCGATGCTATGACGATGTGGATTGTGAAAAACCCGGAATGGTTTGACGTAGTTGTCACTCCGAACTTGTTCGGAGATATTATTACGGATCTTGGGGCTATGGTGCAAGGTGGGCTTGGGCTTGCCCCAGGTGGTAATATAAATCCAGAAGGAACTTCAATGTTTGAACCGATTCACGGTTCTGCTCCAAAATATAAAGGCTTAAACAAGAGCAACCCGATTGCGACAATTTGGGCTGGAGCGATGCTCCTCGAGAGTCTAGGGGAGGCTCAAGCTGCGAGCGGCGTAATGCGCGCGATCGAGGGCAATCTGCGGGCACGCAAAGTCAGAACATTTGATCTCGGAGGGAACTCGACCACATCCGAAGTCGGTGCCGACATAACGAGATACATCAAGCAGTCTTACTAAGTAAGTCAGATTGAATAACCGATTTATACCGTTAAACGTATAAAGATAAGCGAGTCCTGGTGGGGTAGTGGATATCCTATGAGCCTGCGGAGCTCAAGACTCGGGTTCGAATCCCGGCCGGGACGCTCCATTTCTTGCTAGACCTTAAAGGCCTATACGCAAAACGACCGCGAGAGTTTAGCCAGCTGCAGAACGGCTGAAACAGTCGGTGTATAGGTTTCAAGCTAGGCTTGTTTCTCCTTATCCTGTGCCAAAAACAAGCTGAAGCTGTAGCCAAAGGGCTCTAATCCGAGGCCGCGGTAAAACTTGTGACTGCCCCCTCTGTGCATGCTACTTGAGAGAACCACGCGGAAACACCCTTGCGCTTGAGCACGAGCAATTGCGTGCTGCATCATTACGGCCCCTACGCTCGATTCGCGACCTCGTTCATCTACTACGACGTTTTCGATCACTGCCCAACGTCTGCCACAATGCGACACGTTCGGAATTATTGTGATCGCAAACGTCCCGATGACAGCTCCGGCACGTTCTGCTACAAATAGAGCACAAATCGGGCTTTGTTCAATTTCCAAAATGCGTTAGAGTGTTCAGGCAGTAACTCTTTTCTATTCTGCGAAGCTTGGTCTGTATTTGCGAAGAGCTGGGCATAGAGATTTAGAATGCTTGGCAAATCATTTATTACTGCTTCTCGTATTACCAGAGTATCTAGCTGTGACTCATTACTTGGTTCCAAATCTGTATCCTCCCACTAAAATGTTGTATGAAAATCGCAAAAGAAGCATGCAGCGCGTGCGATTGCCATTGATAGCGCTTGTCTCGAAAAATACAAAAAGAGATTTGTGGAAGTCTTAAAAAGCCTACGTTTCACTGTTGCGTATTTGCTTCTTTGATATATTTTCTTATCACGTCAGTTTCCTTTGAACGAAACACCTGACACACGCGGTCCTCATAGGTGATGCCCCGAACGATGACAATTGGGGTGCCGCCTGCTCCCTCTCCCATCATTAGATTGGCGAGCCCAGCTATCTCATCGCCCACGCCCTCATTGGTGATCTCTAACGCTTTCCCTTCGAGATCCTTCATCCCGCGCCAATCCTTCATCGGGGAAATTCCAGCAAACCCTATCCCGACGCCAGTTTGTCCCTCTCGAAACGACCGACCGCAGGTATCAGTGATTACTACCGATACGTTCTTGCAATAGCGTTCGCTTATTCGTGCGCGTATCTGCTGTGCGCTCTTGGAGGGATCATCCGGAAGGAGTAAGACGAACCCTTCTTCGACGTTTGACCGATCTAACCCTGCGTTGACACACACCTGACCAAACTTACTTTCAACTAGCAAGAATGGTTTTTCAATCAGGATCTCGGCGGATTGGCCAAGCACCGCTTCAATGAAACGCGGATCTTCGTTAAGTCCTGCGGCGATCTTATGGGCTCGGTCGCTTGGGATAAAACTATCCAGACGCCGGGCCAATCCTTCAGCCTTTGAGACTACCGTCGAAGCAATGACAACGATATCTCCTTCGTGAAGGTCTTCATCCCGCAAAAAATCTGTTAGGTCGTCTCCCTGTTTCACGAAAGGGACATTCTTCACTGTATATGCTTCGGTTTTCAAGCGAATCACAAGTGGCTTGCGTGAGCACGTTTAGAGTCTAGAAGGAATATTTATCGTCTAAATGGTCAATATCTCACTTTGACGGCGATGATGAGAGTTACCCCCACTGAGCACAAGATGAGGAGCGAACCTGTCTGATGCCGTCAATCTACTTCAGCGACAAGCCAGATTACTCAATAGTGATTAACTTCTTGTCAGCTATGCCAATCTTCGGCAGGTGCACTTCGAGCACCCCGTTAAAGAAGCTTGCGCGGGCGCCAGCATCATCTATAGTCGTTGGGAGTTTGATAGAACGGTAATACTCGCGTGGCGCGCGTTCTCTTATGAGATGTTCGTCATTGTCGTATTTTGAAGTCCGTTCCGCTGAGATCTCTACCATGTCGCTGCTGCCCTCAAGCTTCACGTCGTCCTTACTAACACCTGGAAGATCTACTAGAACCACAATTTCTTCGGGGAGCTCTATAAGGTCGATGGGCGGCGTTGCGGTTATTTGCCCAGCATAGTCGTCGTCGGTGTCAACATCATCTAACAACCCATCCATCTTACTGCGGATATTGCTCAGCGGGCTTATTTCCTTCCAAGACATGTCAACTTCTCCGCACTTCTTTTCTCGGTGCAGATATAAAACAATATGCTATTTGTCGTTGTCTGCTTTCATCTGAAAAATTTTAAGTGGGAGAAGGTCTTGCAGGGATAAGGTAAATAAAAAAGGGTGATTTCCATTGTCTGTAGGAAAGACGTAGAGAAGACCTTTTTTCCCGCTTAACAAGGAACCAAAAAGAGTTTATTGCTTTAGTTTCCTTATGAAATGACGTCTCGCTCAAAAGATTTTTAGACTCTAAATCACCGCTAATACCGTTAGTTGTACCTTTAGGGGTCTACGTCTAGAAGAGGCGTATTCATTAAAACACAAGACTTACATAAGCCAATTACGTATAAGAGGCTAAGTATATATTGGAGGTGAAAAATGGTCAATAAAAAGCTCTTTTCTGCTGTTTTGGCGGCATTAGTGATTCTCTCTATAATCGGACCGACCGTTGCTTTAGCGCAAACAGGAAATACAGTGACTGCGAACGCAACTAAAAATATGACTGCGAACGCGACTGCGAACGCGACTGCAAATGTGACTACGGGCGCGGTTAAATCAGCCGCTGCGTCAGCCGCTGCGTCAGCCGCTGGGGGATTCCTTGGATTGCCAGGTTTTGAAGCGTTGTACGCTGTAGCCGGGCTGTTGATTGTTGCGTTCTTCGTGATGTTACGTCGGAAGTAACACTTAAACCATATACGTGGTAGGCCAGTCTTTTCTGGACTCCACTTTTCTTTTTCTTTTCATATTCACGGTAACCGTGTAATACAGTCAGCCACGATGCCGAAGGATCTAGCTTGCCAGGTTTTGAAGGGACTTTTGATCGTTGCGTATTTGGACTATAGCGTCGGTGTTAGAGAAGCAAGGCTTATAGCATATGGAAAATCATGCTTCATTGAAGCTAATTATATTTGGAGGTGAAAAATGGTCAGTAAAAAGCTCTTTTCTGCTGTTTTGACGACGTTTATGATTCTCTC
>PMYA01000026.1 GCA_003170935.1 Methanobacteriota archaeon | reverse complement strand
GCGATCGCTCTCGCGCGCCTTTGTTTCCGTTCCGTGCCTGTGAATCGCTATTTCAATCGCAGCTCTCAGCTCAAGCGCATCCAACGGCATGATGAGAACGCCATCGGGTTCAGCGGCAATTGTCCGCCGCACGGTCGCCTCGTCAGCGTTGGCGGTGATAAAGATGATCGGAATGTCGTGGAGATTCTTGATTTGTCGCGCAACTTCGACCCCGTCTGTTTCCCCCTTTAACCTGACATCCATGAGGATGACGTCGGGTCGTAGCTCATCTGCACGCGTGATCACTTCGTCGGCGGTTGCCGTCATGGCGGTGACGTCGCAGCTCACGCGCTGCAATCGGTTCTGGATATCCCGCGCACTATTTGGATCATCTACAAAGAGTATTATGCGTATCATGACGGTTTTTCCCCCTTAAAAGTGCGCAGAAAGAAGATATATCTTATCCTGCGTTGTTTCTCTCGATTCTGTGTTGTGGTTGAGCTCGTGGGTGTTACATCGCGGACTATTGCCGTTGCGAACGTGCCCTCGTTTGTTTTCCATGAGGCAAACTTGGCTCTGCAGGAAGCTCGGTGCCGTCTTTTTTACGCCACAGCATGAAAAACGGCGGCACGTAGCTTTTACGAGTGCCTAGTGCCGGGAGCATGCGCCACCGCTGGTTTAAACGTGATAATGAACGTCGTCCCTTTCGTGCGATCGAGCGTGATGGTGCCGTCGAGCTGATTGACGAGCCCAGTCACGAGCTGCAAGCCAAGGGATTTCGTGTTTCTGAAATCAAGATCTTCAGGGAAGCCAACCCCGTCGTCGCTCACGGAAAGGACGTGCGTCCCTACTTCATCCGCGCACAAGCTAACAGTAATCGTCCCCCCCCGTCCGTCAGGGAAGGCGTGCGCAAAGGCGTTCGTGACGAGCTCGTTAACGATGAGACCGCACGGGATGGCGGTCGTGATATCAACGCTCGTCGTGCAACCCTCAGTGACAAGACGCACTGATGGCAGGCGACAAGACGAGACCAAGTAAGAGGAAAGCGCCGCCAGATAATCCGAAAAATCAATGTGGGCAAAATCCCCAGACTCGTACAGCTTTTCGTGTATAAGGGCCATTGATTTGACCCGTTGCTGGCTCTCGCGGAACATTGCGAGCGCATCGGTATCTGTGACGTAGTTCGATTGGAGGCTGAGGAGGCTTGAGACAATCTGCAAGTTGTTTTTGACGCGATGGTGGATTTCACTAAGCAGCAGTTCTTTCTCCCGCAGAGAGGTCCTGATCTGTTCTTCGGCACGTTTTCGTTCAGTGATGTCTCGAATGATGGTGCTCACAAATTCACCGTCATGTGTCTCCCACACCGAGAAACGTGACTCAATTGGCACGAGCGTCCCGTCTTTTCGCTTGACCGAGTATTCTTGTTCAACTGATGAAGCAGTTGCCGACCTCAAAGTCGCTGCTGCGAGGTAGGCCTTCCCGAACTCGTCCGAGAATATAGCCGTGATCGGTTTCCCCTGAACCTCACTTCGAGCATGGCCGAACATCGTTTCCGCAGCGGTATTCCAGTACGTAATCACACCCCAGTAATCCACCGTGACAATGGCATCCGCTGCCGATTCAGCAACGGCCCGAAATTGTTGCTCCGATGAACGGAGCGCGTCGTCTGCTGCGTCCCGTTCTGCATGCGACGATTCCAATGAATCGAGCGTTGCATTAATAGCATGCGCCAGCCAGACCAACTCAACGTCACCGCGCTCGGGCACCCTCTTCGAGAGGTCGTCGCTCGTGCGTATGCGAGCGAGGCTTGTGTTGATTCGCAAGAGGGGAGCAAGAACGGATCGGCGCAGCGACCAGACCATGCACGTGAGTGAGATGACGCCTGAAATCACCAGCAGCCCTAGAAAGGTGTTCGTGCTTGATAGCCCTGCTTGATAGAGGGTGCGCGGAAGCACCTCTTTGATAACAAGCGATGGGTTTCCGTATATATCTCGCAGGAGCGCGAACCCCACAACGTTGGTCGCATTGACAGGTTCTATCACTGACGCTGCACCTCCTGCGAGCGCTGGTTGTACTCGTTGGACGTCGTCGGGCAACTGAGCACCAAATGGATATGCTGAGACAGCCTTCTCTGGTCCGGCGATGGCTGTCAAAACGTCACGCGTCAAATAGCGCCCGAACATGAGTGTACCGTGAATTGGACCTGTCCCGGCACTGGTCATTATGGGCTGGGAGGCGACAAGTAGGGGGCCATTCGCCGTATAGAACATTCCTGTGCTCGTTCCTGCTGATTCATTGTGAAAAAACAAAGGCGAACTCGTCGATGTTAGCCTATCAAGGTCGTTGGGCAGCGCGACGAAGCTCCCGTTCACGAGATCGTAGTCTTTTGCAAACACGATCTTCCCGTCTGCGTTTTCGATGAGCAGTATGTTCAGACGCAGGTTTTCAAACGTGGTTCCCACCAAATTGTCTGTGATATAGTTGGTGTTGTTATCCACAACAAAGCTGTACGTATCATCCCATGCCGCGTAGTCACGCGCTGTCTCATTCATCTCGGCAACCGAACGCTCAAGAGAATAGCGCGTCGCGTCTAAGGCGTCCTGAACGTCGTTTCTTTCCAATTGCCCGTAGTTGTCCATGAAAAGCGCTTGGGCCACGAACACCCACACAAGAATAGTGATAAGGACGATCACCCCTACGATGGCGATCATTTTGTTCTGTAAGCGCATCACATCACATCTTCCGTGGCACAAACGAATTTTGAGCGAATCCAGTGGCCGATGTTTCGCAGCGCAAGACGGACTACGTCAGCAGGCTCGAGCACCACATTTCGGAGTGTGTCAGCGGGGTCCGAACTCCTTTTTCGTGGTCATAAGCGCCTCTGGGCAACGCCCGAAGTTTATCCAGTGCCTGTATCGATTCGTTGGTTAAAAGGTTTGCGATATCGCCTGCTTTTTCCAGGAAGTTAGTTGACCTTATGCATTTCTACACGGAAACGATCAGCAAAGTCTTGGTTTTTAGCGATAACAACTTGTGAAAAATTAGTTTGCGAACGTGTCACTATTTGCGCGCGGAAGAGGAGAGTTGCCGCAGAACGACACAAAAATAAATCGAGAGGGCAGAAACGAATGGCAACTCGAGCGCTGATGCCGCTTGGTCAGGTTATGGCGAACAGCACGTTTGCGTGCGTTCTGTGCGCACAATGACAAATGCTAAATCTCATTGCAGCAGGCAGTATAACTGATTGTCCCAGTCGGACCTGAGACTGAAATGGGTGAAAACGCAGACGTATACAAGAACCTCCGCCTTTCTATTTGCTCTGAGCATCGGCGAGCCCTCCTTTTCTCCTTGAACGAAGGGAAGAAACCGCTTGCCGCTCTCCAGAAAGAGCTCAACGTGCCCTCTCCGGCGCTCATCCACGCGTTGCGAGAGCTGGAGGGAAATCATCTCGTTCGCCAAGATCGAGTGAGACAGTACGGACTGACCACGATCGGCAGGAGTGCCGTGCGCAAAGTCATCGATTTTCGTCGTGTGATGGAGGTCTTGACAAAGCACGAGGCGTTCTGGTCCGAACACGACTTGTCCGGCATTCCGGATCATATCTTTGATCAGATCGGATCGCTGCGCGATGCAACGCTCATCACGGGCACCCCGCCCGATATCTTTAAAGCCATGCGTCGTTTTGTCGAGTTGCTCCAAGACAGCACCATCGTAAGACTCGTGTCGCCGGTCTATATCCCGAATATCGAAGCGATTGTGCTCGACAAATTTGTCTCGGCGGAGTTGCGAATCGAACTATTGCTCACCGACGAGGTCTTGCATCACTTCATTGGCGAAGCAGAAAATGTGTCGCTCAAGGAAGCGCGCGAAATATATCTGAAACTTCGCGTGCTCCGCGAAGACCCCAAACTCGTATTAGTCGTAACCGATCGTTTTATGGCGCTCGCCCTCTATCGTACAGACGGTACGTTTGACCATTCATCGACCTTAACGAGCGAAGACCCTGAGGCGATTGCTTGGAGCCGACAGCTGTTTGATCACTATGTTATTGAATCGGATGACATCACCTTTTGAAAAAGCGCACCTCGCGCTATGGCGGCCCGTCGGGGCGTCAAGGACCGCGCAAGGAGGTATTGAGTCAGACCTCACCAGAAGTGCTAATTCAGCGCCTGTAGAGGGCGAGATCAAGCGCCCGTTTGCAGCCTGTTATATGCGATCTCGAGCCTCGATAAAAGTCACAGGCGAGCTAACTCGCAGATTTGCTGCACGAAACCATCCGCTGCCGACAGTGATCTTATGCGAAAGAGATGAGGGAGAATATTCGTGAAAAGCCCGACGATCTTAGTAGTTGACGATGACTTCGCCATACGAACGAGCTTTGCGCGTGTCTTAGGGAAACACGGCTACGACGTCGAAACNNTGCTATGAGCGGCGCGATGATCAAGATCATGATTACGGGGTACTCCAGTCTAGACAGCGCCTTACGGTCCCTGTTACTCGAGGCAAACGCTTACGTTATAAAACCCGTTGATGATGATGAGCTTCTGAAGGTCGTTGCAGAAGCGCTTAGCACACGACAAAATACTAATTCGAGCGATCACTGAGCTCACAGGGGCAATGCTCGACATTGCTGTTTCGGCATACTCTCATCGCTTACAAATCGATCTTCGCACTCGATGTGTGGCTGGCATTTTACGACGCGTAGCTCACGGCTGGTCATCGGGTTACACGTTAACTTCGCGCGGAGGTAACTGTTTTTTTAT
>PMYA01000110.1 GCA_003170935.1 Methanobacteriota archaeon | reverse complement strand
GCGCTAATAGCGCCCACTAATAGGATTTGCAGGTGGAGCTTTTACTACTTAGTGTGTAACTCCACGCACGACGAGCATTTTATAACTAAATATTTCTAACATAGGTTCACGTTTGTAATTAACAAATCGAGCAATAAAGCCGTTCTGAGCGAATTTTTCTACGGCGTCTGTTTACGGAGGTGAGACGTTGAACGTTGATTACCGGGGTCACGAAACAGCACTTGCGCTTTCCAAAAAAATCAGTGAGCTCGTCCACAAACACGGCAAAGAAATCAAGATAATGCACGTTTGCGGGACACACGAAGCATCTATTACCCGGTTTGGCGTACGATCCCTCTTGCCTGACAACTTGAAAGTGGTGATGGGTCCGGGTTGTCCAGTTTGCATCACCCCCCAAGGTGAAATCGACGCGGCCATAAAATTGGCCAAGGACGGAATAAAAGTTGCGACCTATGGGGATCTGATGCGAGTCCCCGGGACTGAAGGTTCGCTTTCAGATTCAGGTGGCGACGTACACATGGTCGGCAGCATCACACACGCAATAGAGCTCGCAAAAAAGACGATCGAGGACGTGGTTTTCGTCGGCGTCGGCTTCGAAACCACAGCCCCTACGACGTCAGTTGCGCTCTTGCAAAAGTTGCCGAGCAATTTTTCAATAATGTGCTCCCATCGACTCATACCTCCCGCACTACGCTGGCTGCTAGAGCGCGTGAGTGAGTCCAAAGCGCAAATAGATGGCTTCTTGCTACCAGGACACGTTTGCACGATTATCGGATTGCGTCCCTTTGAAGAATTCCCGGTTCCTCAGGTCGTTGCGGGATTTGAACCTAATGACGTGCTCTACGGGCTCTATCTAATTGTGAAGCAGATTGTAAATGGTGAACATAAAGTTGAAAACGCCTATCCTCGTGTCGTCCATTACGAGGGCAACGTTAAAGCGCAGGCGCTAATGCGTCGCACATTCGACGTAGTTGATCTCGAATGGCGCGGTTTCCCAGTCATCCCTGATTCCGGCTACGCCATAAAGCACGATTTTGAGCTTCACGACGCTCAACGTCGTTACTCTCTCGATTTCACAAGCAGAGAAGTGAAAACAGGATGCATCTGCAATCTTATATTACAGGGTCTCAAAGCGCCGACGGATTGCAGGCTCTTTGCGAAGGTTTGCGCCCCTCACAAAGCTGTAGGGCCGTGCATGGTGTCAGCGGAGGGCGCTTGCAACATTTGGTATAAAAATCAATAAGTCCCCGTTTCGCACCGAATCATTGGTCGCTTGTTGCCACGAGTTCGGGAAGCGTCTCAGCAGTTAAGGTGTTTGATGACACAGGAAAAAACGATTTTAGTAACGAACGACGATGGTATACGTTCCTATGGCTTAATCGCAGCAGCCAACGCACTTAAAGACCTTGGGAAAGTTGTTATCGTTGCGCCCTCAGTTCAAAAAAGTGGCGTCGGTCGATCATTATCACTGTTCGAACCCGTACGAGTTTCAGGCGTTCGAATTAAGGAACATGAAGCGTATGCAGTCGCCGGAACACCTTCTGATGCGGTGCTCTTAGCTGAGCACGCAGTCCTCAAACGGAAACCGGATTTGCTGGTATCAGGCATTAATGTCGGGGAGAATCTCAGTACAGATTCTGTAATGACCTCTGGGACCATAGGTGCTGCGCTTACCGGAGCAAGCCAGGATATTCCGTCCATTGCCATTTCTTTACAGGCTAAAGGCGCGCACGTCTTTGAGGCACGTTCGGAAGTGGATTTTGGCTTAGCAGCCAAAGTTGCTAGTGCACTCGCGTCACACGTTCTCAGCTATGGCATGCCAGAGAAGGTCGACGTTTTAAACGTCAACGTTCCGATGGATATAGGTAATCCGCGATTTAAAGTGACCAAGCTCCAAAGAAACATTTTTGACTTCAGGACCATAGAACGACTCGATCCGCTTGGTAACGCATATTTTTGGCTCGGTATCGACTTAAAAAAGAGCAAGCGGACCGACAGCGATGTCTATGCACTTTACAATGGATTTGTCTCCGTAACACCGCTTACGCTTGATAACACTGCTGTAGCGCAAGAAAACACTCTTCAAAAATGGCTCGAGACTCTTGATATTGGCGCTAGGTGACCTGCTGTGTCATCTCTATCAGCTTGAAACCCCCGACTTCGAGTCCAACGGAAAAACCATGAATGTTACTGCTCTCTCGCACTCCCTGATCGTACCAGTCATCAATCTCGCTGTGGAATACCCTTATTCGGTAACGACCAGGCGTCATATAGGTTTCAGTGATCTCGCTTACATTGAAGGTGAACGAAGTCGAACTAGTGGCCATATTGCCAATACAGATGACCACGTGACTCCTTGTCGCGAGCGCGATTAGGTGAACTTCTTCGAGTCTCTCGTGAATCAACGCTGAAACGTCATCATCGAGTTCAAATTGTGCGTTTTGCAAACTTGTACTAAACGGGTAGTTTGCGTATATATTCAAGCGCCCTTTGACCCAGCACGCAAAGTAGGTCACTGCACTCCCGTGATAGGGCATATTTGAGAGGCTTACCCATTTCCATATGAGTGGAAGGTTTGGATTTATATGCAGCCCGCGGTATAGCCCAATGCCGCACACCCCTTCTACAGCGGTCCACAAGTATTTCGGCGGAAACCACGGCGATAGTTTCATTCCGTTGTTAACAAGAGACTCGCCGTGATACCACTCCGAGAACTGTCCAGGAACGGTGTTTTGGTTCGTTGGGTCTAGCTCGTACTGGCGAAATGTTCCACGCATGATGTTTATCATGACATCGGGCTGATGCGTCGAACACGAATAAGCAAACATGAATGCAACATCAGGCCAAATCCCGCCTGTTAAACCCCATCCTCGTTCGGGATGGTAATTCAGAGCAGTTCGCGGCACGGTCCGCAGACCTGCCGTTGTCAGGAAATCTGGACGATTAAGGCGGTCAATGATCAGGTGCGACGTTGCAGGTGTGGCTACATTAAAAATTACTGGAAATACCAAATCGCACGTGACGTCAGGATGCTCATTGCCGTTTAAATCAACGTTTAGGTAGTAGAGGCCGCTCTTTGGATTTATCAAGTGTTTGTTAATCGCGGTCTTAAGTTTTGTTGCTTCTGCTCTGAAATAAGCTGCCTTCTCATCACGTCCCATGAAGTCGGCCAATAGTGCTGTGGCTCGCAAAGCAGCGAAGCATTCAGCATTAACTTCTGTTACCGCACCGTTGATAGCGTAGTTTGGAATGATATTACGCCAGCCACATATGCCATAAACGCCTACTCCATTAGATCGACAGAAAACGAGTCCATGTTCGTCTTTTTGAGAGATGACATAGTCAGCGGCTTTTTCGACAGAAGGGTACATCTCTTCGAGAAAAACACGATCGTCGCTTATCTGGAACGTATGAGCGACAGCGAGAATATAAAGCGGTGTATCGTCATTGACGTTGAGCTGATAGTCGTCCACGTCCCCTGTTACGCCGTTATAGTATTCGGCGATGAGGCCGTCTGCCGACTGAAGTCGTTTGAAGACTTTTAAAGCCTCTTTGGAAAAATCGGGAGCTACGTAGTCGCATCCAAATGAGAACCATGCAGTATCACGGGCGACGATGTTACTCGACAGGCTTGGATCGTTCGTAAACCCCCAACCTTGGGGGTACTCTGCCTTCACACGAGCCATGTTTGCCTTAGCCCACTGCACCCCCCTGTTTATGACCGGATCCGGCGTTGTTACTACAGAATAACTTGCTTCTTGAACGAAATTGTTGATAGTTAGTCTGTACACCTTTTCGTAATCTTCCAA
>PMYA01000140.1:4577-10067 GCA_003170935.1 Methanobacteriota archaeon | reverse complement strand
ATTTGTGTTCTAATAGCCGGGGAAGATCGCGAACAATCACGCCCTGCGTTCGATTGCAATGAACGTGATAGACAGACGAGAGACAGTTTTAATACGTATAGTGCGTTTTTCGCAATGCATGCTGTCGCTAATAATTGACGCCTTGTGGCTGATGCTCCCCGCCTACGTGCCTAACTCGAGCGCGGTCCTCTTTTCAGGGAAAACCCCAGTCGATTTTGGGCGGAACTTTATCGATGGCAGAAGGATTTTTGGACCGGGCAAAACGTTTCGAGGCTTAATCGGTGGGACGCTGTCGGGAATACTAGTCGGTCTGCTTCTACAACTCATCAAAGAAAGCACGCAAATTGGCGTACCCTCGTTTGAGCCGATTTCAGTCGTCTTCACCCTCTCGCTGGGCGCAATGCTCGGAGACCTTGCGATGAGCTTTCTAAAAAGGAGGCTGGGCCTTGATCGCGGCAGCCCGCTGCCCGTTGCTGATCAGCTTGACTTCGTCGTTGGTGCATGGGTGCTTACATACATCTTTTTTAGCGACTGGTTTGTCCAAAACTTTACCCCTTCAATAATAGTCGCCGTCCTCATTTTGAGTCCGCTGTTACATGTCGTAGTAAACATCATCGCGTTTAAGCTCGGCAAAAAAAAGGAGCCGTGGTAATTATAATGGCAGCGTCAATAGCAACGCCTTTTGGGCGTGGAGCCTGTTTTCAGCTTGCACGAAGACGACCGAATGTGGCCCGTCCATCACTTCATCGGTGATCTCCTGCCCCCGATGAGCAGGAAGACAATGGAGCACTATCGCATCGTCGTTAGCTCTGTCGAGCACTTTTTCGTCAACGCGGTACTTAGAGAATGCGCGCAGGCGCTCGGCAGAAGCAGCCTCATCTCCCATCGAAATCCACGTGTCCGTATATAAGATATCTGCTGCGGACGCGGCTTCAAGCGGATCGCGAATTATTCTCACGGCTGAGAGCTTTTGACCCCTCTCGACAATTTCAGCGTTCGGTTCATACCCCCGTGGACACGCGACGTCGATGCGCATACCAAAACAGGCACAAGCGAGTATAGCCGAATTGCAGACGTTATTTCCGTCTCCAATCCATGCAAGTTTTAGGCCACTAAGAGTACCTTTCTTCTCGTAAATCGTCATCAGGTCAGCGAGCAACTGGCAGGGGTGCTCAAGATCAGAGAGGGCGTTGATAACTGGGATTGAGGCGTAGTCAGCCATTTCAACAATGGTAGAATGGCGGGTCGCCCGCAAAATAATCCCGCTTAGATACTTCGAGAGTACCCTTGCGGTATCTGCGATCGTTTCACCTCGTCCGAGCTGGAGATCATTCCGGTTCAAGTAGATTGGATATCCTCCCAGCTCGACTATAGCAACTTCAAACGCGGTTCGTGTTCGCGTCGATGGCTTCTCAAATATCATTCCCAGCGTTTTGTGCCGCAAAACTTCTGAGAACGTCCCACGAGATCTCTCATCTTTGAGGCGGAGAGCAAGCTTTAAAACGTCGAAGATTTCGCCTTTGGATAAATCACTGATAGAAATAAGCCCTTTCATGTTGGGCCCTCCGGGGTGAGTTCATAACCGCCCCCTCTAATGCGTTTCATGTGCTCAATACGACTTTGCACGAGTTCGCTCTTCCCGATATCGTGTCTCGCGAATACATCACCCTTAATGAATTGTAGGGCTCGTTCTGCTTGTTGTTCGGCATGATCTATGGTCTCAGCCACACCAAGGACTGCCAACGCTCGGGATGAAGTGGTGAATATCGCGCCGTCGCGCTCGTCAACGCTCGCATAAAACAGCGTAGCATCGATCTCATCTTTGTTGATCGTGATCTCGGTTGGTTTAGGGTTTGCTGGATAACCAGCTGGAACAACATACTTACAGACCGTCGCACTAAGTTCGTATTCTGTCGACTTCAACGTTCCATCAATGGCCGATTCTGCGAGCTCGATGAAGTCCGATCTAAGGAGTGGGAGAACGTTCATCGCTTCGGGATCCCCAAATCGACAATTATATTCGACGACCATAATTCCCGCTTTCGTTAACATAAATTGTCCATAAAGAATTCCTTTATACTCCACTCCGCTGCTTTTCAGCGCGTCAACCGTATCTTGCATGATGGCAACGGCAGCGCTATAGTCCGCCTCCTCCATAAAAGGCAAAACGTACGACTTATCTGTATACGAACCCATGCCACCGGTGTTTGGTCCAAGATCCCCTTCAAAAGCCCGCTTATGATCCTGAACAGCCGGTGCGGGAGCTACCACGTTTCCATCGACGAATGCTTGCAAGGTGAACTCTTCCCCAGAAAGACACTCTTCAATGACGACCGGTCCATTGAGCTTTTTAAGATAATCTCTACCCTCAGAATAGCTGCTGACGATCACGACACCCTTACCGCCAGTTAAGCCAAAGGGTTTAATCACTAACTTGCCGTCATCGATGTTCTCTTTAATGAAACGATCTGCTTCACTTAAATCGTCAAATAGTGCGTATTTCGGGCAGCCTTTGATGCCGTGTTGGGACATGAAAGTGCGCGTCCAACCCTTGTTCGACTCTATGAGCGCAGCCTGTTGCGTGGGTCCGAAAGCACGCACTCCGTGATCGTTGAGCACATCGACGATGCCAGCTGCAAGAGGCGCTTCTGGGCCGATAACCACTAAATCAGCACTTCTGGCGAACGAGGCCACCTTCTCTACGTCTGTTTCGTTAACGAGGTGATAATCATCGCATAACCGAGCAATTCCTGGGTTTTTGTATCTCATCGCAGCGTAGAGCGTTGGCTCTTCAGCGCTCCGCGTTATTGCCATCGCCATCGCGTGCTCACGACCGCCAGAACCGACTAGCAAGACCTTCATGTTGTGGGGGGTAGGTGATTTTACGATAAAAAGCTATCCAGCGTGAGGGGACTTGAAAAAGTATGAGACGTTATACAAGGTGGAACTTCCACCAATAGTGTTTCTTACCAAAATCAGCTGCTAGGGCACCTAATTCAAAATAAACTAAGCAGGAGTGAAAAATCGGAACTTTTATAGATCATCACAACCGCCTATGTTACGGGCCTTAGAAGGGATAATTCGCGAGACGGTTTTTATGTGCGGCATAGTTGGGTGTATCGGCGATAGAAGGGCAACGCCTATACTAGTCGAATCACTGAAACACCTTGAGTATAGAGGTTATGACTCTGCAGGAATAGCCACGCTTAACGGCGCTGAAATTGACGTCACGAAGATTGAAGGAAAGATCTGTGACCTTGAAACTATTATAAATGAGACCGATAACGCCTGCGTAGGGATTGGTCATACGCGGTGGGCTACCCACGGGGTCCCCTCCTCGACTAACGCACATCCACACGTTGATTGTACTGGCAGCATTGCCGTGGTTCATAACGGTATTATAGAGAACTTTCAGGCCCTCAAAGAGGAACTTACCAGTAAAGGCCATATTTTTTGTTCTGAAACTGATACCGAAGTGCTAGCACACCTCTGTGAAGAGTACTACAACGGCGATCTTGAGCAAGCTGTGCGTGAAGCGTTGCTTCGCGTTGAAGGCTCGTATGCCATTGCGGTCATATCGGACAATGAACCAGACATCATCATCGCCGCGAGAAAAGATAGCCCGCTAATTGTGGGATTGGGAGCAGGGGAGAACTTCCTTGCGAGTGATATTCCAGCAATTAGGAAATACACAAACAAGATCATTTACATCAACGACGAAGAAATTGTCAGGATCACAAGGGACAGCGTGGTCGTATCAACGTTACAAGGCGTAAAAGTTGAGAAGACCGTAACAATCGCAGATGGCAGCATAATAGATGCAGAGCGGGGCGGTTATGAGCACTTTATGCTTAAGGAGATCCACGAGCAACCAAAGGCACTGCGTGAGACCATGGAGGATCGTTTGTACGAGCTCGAAGGGAGTATCGATTTTAAAGAACTTCGGTCGCTCGAAGATGAGATCAAGGGGATTGAAAGTATCAGCATCATCGCCTGTGGGACCTCTTACCACGCTGGGCTCCTGGGCAAATACATACTTGAGGATCTGTTGCGAATCCCGGTTCGTGTCGAGTATAGTTCTGAATTTCGATATAACAACGTCCTTTCAGGTCAAAAATCTCTTGCTATCTGCATCAGTCAGTCAGGTGAGACAGCAGACACGTTGGCAGCGATGAACGAGGCCAAATCGCAAGGCTACCTCACGCTTGCAATTACCAACGTAGTCGGAAGCACTATCACGCGAAAAGCTGACGAAATTCTCTTAACAAAATCAGGAATAGAAATCGGGGTCGCCGCTACAAAAACATTCACGGCGCAGATACTGATTCTCTATATGTTCGGCGTCTATCTTGCGCGATTGAAGAAGCTAACGGACGTTGAAACGTCACGAAATATTATCACCTCAATGAAGTCGGTGCCGGGCCTTATCGAATCACTACTCGACAATATCAGCACCATCGAAAAAAATGCCTCTCGCATTGGCGAAACGGATTGCTGCTATTTCATCGGGCGTGGGCTCAACTACCCCATCGCTCTCGAAGGCGCGCTGAAGATGAAAGAGATCTCTTACATTAAAGCTGAGGGATTCCCGGCAGGAGAGCTAAAGCATGGCCCGCTCGCCCTTATCACTGCTGACACGCCGGTAATTGCGCTCGTGCCTGAGGGTAAGACATATTACAAGATGCTCGGCAACATAAAAGAGGTAAAGGCGCGAAACGCCTACGTAATTGCGATCGCAAACGCGTCTGATGACGAGATCGTCAAGTATGTTGACTCAGTCATTAGGATACCGGATGTTGATGAACTCTTCTCGCCGATGCTCGCTGCAGTAGTGCTTCAGCTAATCGCGTACTATGCGGCCAAATATAAGGGTGCTGAGATCGACCAACCGCGAAATCTCGCTAAAAGCGTTACGGTTGAATAGCTCACAACGAATCGAGTTCTAGCCTGACTTAGTATCTAGCCCCCCATTGATCGGACGGAAGTCCTAAAGGCCATCTCCGCGCACCGCACAACCGATTACATTCTATATGAAATTATGCCGCTAGAACGTGCCATTGACTTAGGACTGGTGATCCACGGTCCTGAACTCATAGATTCTGGAAAAATCGTTGATGTTATCGAAATTTTGCGCGTAATTGGGCCAGTATATGCCCTCGTTGGAGGTACGATGGCCCGAGTTGCTGCTTTAGATAACCACATGTCGTTCATCGATACTTCTCAAAAAATACACACAAGCGATGCGTTATCTAAGGTCTCTGACAGAGGGGCTCTTGTTCTCGCTAATTGCGGTAAAACGTCCGAAACAGGAACTGTCTTCGGCCAGACCGTATCGTCGCGTGTGCAACGTTCTGTTATCCAGGTGGAACGACCAGGAGTAGTTGATGGAAGAGTAATTCTTTGGCTGGGCGAGGATGGGGACAAGTCAAGTAACGTTCAGTACGTTGCAAAACACTTGTCACATCGCTTATCGCTTCCTCTCATTGAAAA
>PMYA01000140.1:411-4557 GCA_003170935.1 Methanobacteriota archaeon | reverse complement strand
TCATCGTTGAAATCAAAGGGGTTTCGACAAAATCCCACGGGATTGAGAAGATTGGGAAAATTGACTTACGCACCGCTTACATCAAGACTGGCCACCTCAGACCGAGCAATAATACTTGCGATCGCCCTTCTACGTTACCATCACGCCCCTTAAAACGTGGCGCAGTTTCGTTTGTCAACCACTCTGCAGAAAGCACGTTTGAATCGGTCAATGAAAAAACCATCTGTGTCATTACCGTCGGTGACGACACCACAGCAATATGTGGCGACATCTTGTCACGCGCCGGCATTCCGATTATTGGCATCACTGATGGGGATGGCGACGAAATATACTACGGCGCATGCAAAGCCGAAGGTTCGATCTTGCTGCATCTTAAAAACACAAGCGACGACGATGTGGGCCTCTTGTTAGAAAGAAGTACATTGCTAGATCGAAATGACTACACACTTAACGGCGTTGTTGATATCGTCAAAATCATTTTGAGGCAGTCTGGGGTTGATTTTGTCTTGTTCAACAATTTCGACGAGCAATCTGCGGCTCTTGGGAGAAACAAAGCGGGATAGTTTGGTCATCAATTTGTCGAATGAGCGTAGCGCTGCGCCCTGCGTAACGCTGCAACAGTATCGATCATATCTCCAAGGTAATAAACGAACGAACATAGCTATAGCCTGTTAGGGAAATGCACAGCATCCGCAAACGATCTCGTGCAATCCTTTACATGTCTTTTTTAGGGGAAGCGACAAGCGGAAATATACGGGCGTATTTTTTATACCGTATATGGTGAGAACAATGATCCAAAAAAACCCTAAGACAAGTTGGATGGATTCAAAAACGCCGAAAATAGAGCCCTCTGCGTACGTTCATCCATCAGCGGTTGTAATCGGTGACGTTGAAATCGGCGCAAACGTGTTCGTCGGACCACATGTGTCGATTCGTGGCGATGAAGGAGGGCCAATAGTAATTGGAAGTGGCTCCAATGTGCAAGATCACGTCGTAATGCACGCATTGAAGGGAGAAAGGATTATTATAGGTCAAGAAGTGTGTGTGGCCCACGCGGCCATCGTTCATGGGGGGTGCACGATCGGGGATCACAGCTTCATAGGATTCGGTGCAACTGTTTTCAAGGCAAATATAGGCAAGGGATGTTTCTTATCGACAAAAGCACTCGTAACGGGCGTTGATCTGCCGGACGACCGGTTCATCTCAGACGCGCAAGTTGTTGACTCTCTTGAGAAGGTCGCTACGCTTGGTAACGTCCCCGAACCACAGCGCGAGCTAGCCGCTGAAGTAGTCGAAGTTAATAAAGAGTTCGCTCAGGGCTACCAACTTCTCGAGCACTGAGCGATAATCCTAGGATAATCAGAGTAAATCGATGTTATAGTAAGGTCTAGCCCATCTTTTCGACGATCTTTTCCAAAAGGGCTTTGATGTCACTGACATCTGCGTACATTTTCAGCCTCATGTCGAATTCCGAGGCGTCGTGAATGTGCGGAGCATGTTCTTTCTCGTAGTCATCAACGACCTCTTTAATCATTTCTTCTCGTGTAGGCATACAAATCACCAAGCTTAGTTTAACTCAAACCTCTTTAATCTTTCTAATTTGATTATAGACAATTAGAGGGTTTAGGATCTTTCTTGGGCTAAATCAATAGATCACGTTACTTATCACAACTTCCACAACTAAATGCATCATCTCTCGTTGTGTTGTTAAGTACAGATCTCGCGTTAGAGTGTCTACAGTCTCAACCTACCGTTAATCTACGAGGGCCCTATCAGTGATAATTCGGTCCTCCTCCGATTGCGTTAGCTTTTTTCGGATTCGTGAAAGCAAACCCTCATCTCGTGCGACGCTGCTCAAATCGCAGCTAATACCTTTCGTAAGGAGCGCATCTCTTTTAACGTTCTTTAGAAGTTTGTCAAAGGTTTCTTGAGCTGGTATCTTCTTTAGTATCGCAAATTTGCTAAGTTGAGTAAGGTCGAGATCGCTGTATCGGCCAAGTAAGGCATTACCTTTGGCATCTTCAATCACCACAAGAGCCCCTTGAGGACTTGCTACAAAATTATCAAGTACTCCAACGTGATTATTAGTGACGTCACGCACCTCCACTCCGTAAAGCGCGCACAAGAAATGTGATCGTTTTGCTATATCGTCTGTAAACTCTCGTACAGAACGCGTCACAACTCGAGCATTGGACGCTAGCACATCTTCCTGGGTGAAATAGTACCTCGTTTTTGGATCCTTACCTTTTTCGACAAGGTAATAGATCTCGCCTAAGCTCGATATAGCTACGTCACTTACCTTGCCTAGCTCCAGGTTGCCTTCAGTCGTTGCGTCTTTTCCTAGATACATAAGCCCCCCCTTAGTTTTGCTCATATAGATTACGCACGCAGGCTTAAGTTATCTCCCCCTAATAATGGCGGAGTTAAGAAGGAAGAGTATTTGAAATGGCGTCTTCTTGATGTTCAGGTAGCTTCATGATAGGGGTTACCAGGACGTCTTTCCGGTTAAAGTAGTCTCGTTGTATTTCTCTCCTTATAATGGTAGCGTAAGAACATTAGCTTGTGCGCGAAGTTGGGTGGGCGTCCACGTGGCTGTACTATGTTGATTTACACTTTGAGGGTGCTTTGTGAGACAGGAGTTGAAGTGGCCCCATTTTGCTTTCGTAAACTCACGGTTGGGCTTTTTGTACGAACAAAGAATCGAAAAACGTTTTAATGAGTTGTTCTCTTATCTGTTTGGCAGATTGCTCTCCTAGGTATATGGGGGGCCGTGTTATGTCTTTCTGCAAAGCGCGTTATCTGTTGAATATATGGGAGATGGTTAATCAAAATGAAGAGAGTAGTTATAAGCAGCGTTTTGGCACTTTTATTAATACTCGTTTTTAGTCTGCCATCAATGGCACAAGAAACTGCAAATGTTACGGCGACGAGCAACGCGACAACAACTGCGGTAGCAAATGCAACGACTACGGCAGCAACTACGAACGCGACGACCGCAGCAGCCGGGGTAACAAGCTTCCTGCAACCAGCTGATAATAACACTACAGCACCACCAGTTCCAGGGTTCGAAGCAATTTTCGCGGTTGCCGGAATTTTGTGCATAGCTTTGATACTTAAAAAGAAGATAGAGTAACTAAACGCTTAGCTTCTAAATTTGCGCGAAGCGGGGCCCTTCGGTGGCTAAGGCCCCGCATTATTTCTAACCTATTTCTAGATCCATCCTTATTACCATGACTGCTCGCTGAGCTTTTGGTCCAATTGCAATCTTATGTAGTGTGCGAGCTTGGTCCGGCAGCCAAGTGTGCCGATCTCATGTAATGCAGCTTCGGTGAAGGCGAGATCCCTATCGTAACCTAGTGTAGCTCACAGCTCTCGAACTTGCAGTTAACGCCGACTACGGGGAGCTTTATGTCTTTAGCGCCGTCGAGGTACTCGAAAAGCACGTTTGATTGAATAACCGGAGCATAGGCAGCGCCACGGCATTTATTCCTCCTGCTCTAAGCAGCTTCAAAAGCCGCTGCGCAGACCATAAGCTCAGGCATCTTAGCAGCGGGATCGAAAGCAGAATTTGTTAGCACGTTCGCTGCAGCTTCCTAAAGTGGAACGGCTAAACAGTACCTCTCTTGGATACCTTTCCTCGCGCTTTGATAGCGCAAATAGTAATAAAAAAAAGACGACGGGCAGAAGCCCGTCTAGTAGTTAGACCTTGTCTAGCTAGTTAGTTCAGTCGATTTCTGCTGTGTCAACTATTGCTTTCGCTGCTTTGTCGGTTCCACGAATGAGCGTCCACCAGTAGATCATAGCTACGAATATTGCGCCGCCTATGATATTACCGAGTGTTACAGGGAGCAGGTTAACATAGAGGAATTCTCCCCATTTTCCCATGTCCCAGCCCCAACCGTTTGCAAAGAGGTAGGTTGGGATGAAGTACATGTTGGCCACGCTGTGCTCAAAGCCGATCGCGACAAATGCCATGATTGGGAACCAAATCCCAAAGATCTTGCCAATTGTATCGTCTGAGGCAACGGCAAGCCATACAGCAAGACATACGAGCCAGTTGCAGCCTATGCCTCTGTAGAAGGCATCCCAGAACGGTAAGGCCAGTTTGGCGTTATATACTGCCTGCGAATTTAGGAAATAGGCGCT
>PMYA01000140.1:0-357 GCA_003170935.1 Methanobacteriota archaeon | reverse complement strand
GTCGGGAACATACAGTTGCCCGTGAAGAGCTCTGAACCTGCGATCACTACTAACATTAAGCCGACGGGAAACACCGCGCCGAACGCGAATCGATATAATCCGATTGGATATCCCGCTTTAGTCATGCCGGCAGTTACGATAAGCGCTAACAAGCTCCCAAACGCGATATACGCGCCTGCAAGAAATCCCATGATGACGAGTTTGTCCCATGGCATTAGCGTTTTCGCTGTGCCGGTGACTTGCACGGCTTTAGCCGTTTCTAAAGGACTTTTAAAAGCCATAATTTCACCAAAATGCATTAAAAGAGTTATCTACTATATAATTGTTCATACGTCGGTCAATTACAAACTAATATAT
>PMYA01000167.1 GCA_003170935.1 Methanobacteriota archaeon | reverse complement strand
GCTGCAAAGCGTTTGGAGCACGAACTCGACGACGTTTGCGGCCGCGAGCAAGATCTTACGCGCGAGCTTTCAGAAATGCGGCAAGGACGCGATGCGCTACTAGCACAGATCAGCCTTAAGGAGACGGCTAAAGCTGATATACAACGCGGGATTGAACGCACGGAGCAGGCTATAGATGCGCTCGACTATCAGCGGCTGGAGCTTGAGGCCCGGCTCGACGAGCTTAAAGCTGCGGCGGGCGAGATTGACGACGTGCCGTTTGATGAACCATATGAGGCTGTCTTGGCGGGGTTGCGGACGCTCGAGTCGCAGCTCGAATCGATGAACGACGTGAACATGCGGGCCATCGAAGATTATGACAACGTAGAACGACGGCGGCAAGATCTCAGTAGCCGTAAGGATACGCTTTTTAACGAGCGAGTTGAGATACTGGAACGCATCGACCGGTACGGTCAGATGAAAAAGGAAGCGTTGATGGCGGCTTTTCACAGCATCAATGCGAACTTTAAGGATATCTATGCCGAACTCTCGGGCGCTACGGGTGAGCTCGCCCTGGAGAACTACGACGACCCCTTCGATGGGGGTCTCTTTATCCGGACATGGCAACAGGAAAAACACGTCCAGAGAATTGAGGCATTGTCTGGTGGCGAGAAGAGCCTTGCCGCGCTCGCGATGATATTCGCGATTCAGCGATACCTACCCGCACCGTTTTACATGTTTGATGAAATCGATATGTTCTTGGACGGTGCAAACGCCGAGCGCGTCGCACGGATGATCAAGAAGCTCTCGTCAAATGCTCAGTTTATCGTTGTCTCGCTCAGAAAACCAATGATCGAGGCGGCAAATCGCACTATCGGCGTCTCAATGCAGGAGGGCAACATTTCGAGCGTTACTGGGGTGAAGTTGAATTGACAAGTGGCGGGGGCTCCGATGCCGTCAATGGCGCAGCCCAGGAAGACTTTGATGAGCGGTCGATCGACATCTTAGTATCCCTTGCGAAAAATGGAGAGATTGATCCTTGGGATATTGATATCGTGGACGTCACCGATAGGTTTCTTGCGCGGGTCGCCGAGCTTGAGAAGCTCGATTTACGAGTTTCGAGCAGAACGCTTCTTTTCGCGTCAATGCTATTAAGGATGAAATCAGATGCCCTTGAAGAGTCAGAACCGGAAGACCTGTACGAAGAGGAATCGGTTGAAGACGAACTTCAGGCGTGTTTCCCGGCACTTAAGTCGAAGGTGCGACGGCACGCGAAACGGCGGGTTACGCTCTCAGAGCTCATTCAAGAGCTTAAGAAAGCGACAAAGCGCAAGGAAAAGTCTGATGTTCGACGGTTTATGCAGCTTCAAGTGCAAGAGTTCGATGCTGTTGGACTAGCACATAGTGAGGACATCGAAGGTCAAGTGAAACACATGAAACGTGAGCTTAAGCGCCGCTTCGCGCTGCGTGATCAGGTTCTTTTTAGCGAGCTCATTGTCGATAACACGGTTGAAGCCATTGTTGAAACCTATATCCCGTTGCTCTTTATGGCAACACGGCGCCAAATCCAGCTCGAGCAAAAAGAGCTGTTCGGCGACCTCTTAATCACATGCAAAGATCTTTGACGTCCGCGCGACATTCGGTAGCGAAATGAACGATAGAGACCTTGTAGAGGCAGCGTTGTTCGTCGCGGGGAGGCCACTGACTCTTATTGAGCTTGAGTCAATCGTGAGTATTGATGCCGATGTAGAAGGTATTGTGGCGTCACTCGTCAAGGAATACGGGGAGAAGGGTGCTCTTGAGATAGTTCAGACCGATGAAGACATGGTCATGCAGGTAAAGAGTGAGTACGCTGACGCGGTGAGGCCAATCGCGCAGCGCGATCTCGAAACGCCAGTGTTGCGCACGCTTGCGGTCATAGCGTTCCATCAACCTGTCACGCAGTCGAAGGTTGCTGAAATTCGGGGAAATAAGGCGTACGGGCACGTTCACGAACTTGAGGCGCGCAAGCTCGTCGAATCCGAGCCTCACGGAAGAACGAGATTATTGCGAACCACGAAAGCGTTCGCTGACTATTTTGGCTTCGAAACGGATAGTCTTGAGGAGATAAAGCAGAGTATCGGGCAGCTTTTGCATTAGTGTCAACGTGTTCGCGCATCTATGTAGAACTAGCGAGAATTGCACTCGTTCAACCATCTATCACTGGAAGATGTGCCGTTCTGTTCGCGATTTTTGCAGCGAAAGCACCAGCGACGAAGCCGGCATCCACGTTTACAACGCATAATACAGAGCACGATTGAAGCATCGCTAGCAGCGCGGCTTCTCCTTTTCCACCAAACCCGTACCCCGTGGAGACCGGAACGCCGATAACAGGGATATCGGTCAACCCAGCGATAACGGTCGGAAGCGCCCCCTCTCTGCCAGCGAGAACGATGAGCACGTCCGCGTCAAGTAGCTTTTTAAGCTCGGGGAAAAGTCTGTGAATACCCGCCACGCCGACGTCGTAAGACCTGATAGTATTACAACCAAACTCTTCTGCAACGACACGAGCCTCTTCAGCTACTGAAATGTCGGCAGTGCCGGCACAAACGATGCCAACCAATCCGCGACGCTGAAAATGGGGCTTCTCTCCAATGACTGCGATACGGGCGCGATCATGCCATTTGATGTCAAATTGCTGAAGTGCCTGCAGTTGCTGCTCAGAGACCCGTGTGAGAACCGCCCGGCCTTCAGTCTTGAGTTGCGTTTCAACGATAGCGATCAGATCTTCAGTTTTTTTGCCCTCAGCTAAGACAACTTCAGGAATTCCTACCCGGTGCATTCGTGCCGTATCGAGCTTTGCTATGTCAGCAACCTTTGCATATTGGTCAATTTTCATTTCGCGCCGGATAATACGCTCGGCTTCGTTTTGAGTAATCTCTCCATTTGCAAGTCTCGTAAGGATCGTGTCTAAGGAAGGCATCGGGAATTGTTTTCAGCGCTGATAATAAATATGTAACCTTGGACAATCAACAAAAAAGAACTGCTATGGCCGCAATCAAACAGAATCAGGAGCGGTTAATGGTACGAGCGTCGGACTCTGCTTAACTAGTATTGTGTTTTTGCTGCTAATTTGACTCGAATTACCAAGCAAGCTGCAGAACCCTTACCCCGTGAGGAATACGGCACATCATAATGCTTATTAAGCGCGCCCCCTTGTTTTAGATCTTAACTGACAAATCGCAGGAAACGGCGTCATATTACGCCGACGCTAGACGTGAAAGAGAGATCTGAGATTGTCATCCTAATCGCTGTTTCTGTCATCTCATCGCTGCTCTTGTACCTTCCATTCGCCCTCAACATTGATGCCGTACTCGGCGTGAAGCTGCCTGTCACAGGAATCCAGGTGCTTGAGCGTTACTACGACGGACCGCTGTATGTCGTCGTTTCAAAAACGTTCTATACTCCGGCTTCGCCACTTTACAGTGCGAATTTTTTGCCAGCATCGTACTTTGCTCGCACTTGCCTGGATATCCTATCATAATTTGGCTCTTTTCGCTCGCGTTGTCGCCCTTTATAGCGATGCTCGTCGCGAATCTGGCGATCTCAGCAGTAGCGGTCGTTGTTTTTTACCTTCTCCTAACGAGGTTCAAGCTTGTCCATGATCCTTTTTCATCCGCGCTCTTGTTCCTGTTCTTTCCGCTTCGGTGGTTCCTTTACAGGAGCATCGGCGCATCGGAACCGCTCTTCATCCTGCTTACGCTGTTGATGCTCTATTTCCTGAAGAAAGACGAAGCGACAAAAGCTACCCTTTTGGGCGCTTTCACGACGCTCACGAGAATATGGGGAATCATCACTTTCCCTGTTTTGATTGGCGTGTGGCTGTGGAACAAGAAACTGACAGTACGGAGGTTTTCGTTGGCCCTCGCTATTCCAGCCTCGTTGTTGCTGCTATTCTCGTTTTACGCGTACTCCCTCGGCAACTTCTTCGCCTATTTTGCTGTGAACCAAGCACTTATCGGCATCCCCTTGCAGGTAATTCCCGCACAAGCTGTAATGGCCGAAAGCAGCAGCGCGCTTGCGGCTGACTCTATGTCATCCTATTTTCCATCTACGGCATCGGGATTGTCCAGCTGTATCAGAAGGGATACCGAGAGCTCTTCCTTTACGCGTTCTTCATGTTCGTTCCGGTACTGTTTGTGCTCCACGGGGATCTCAGCCGGTACTTGCTCCCGATTGCACCATTTGCGCTCATTATCGGGTTTGACGCGATTTTGCCCAAAAAGCGCATACAGTTCCTTATCCCGTTCGCGCTATTGTGTATTGCGGGCTATCTTTACTGTCTTGCAGTTTTGCCGACTAACCTATTGCCTCTAAACGCGTTTGACCGGCTTTCACAGCTGATAGGAATGCTTTAACGAAGCATTAGGAACCGAGGCGTCATAACTTCTTGAGCAGTTCTTGAAGAAACGACGCGCATATTATACGTGTCGACATCAAAGACTAACCCTTAAGCAACGCAAGAGCCATAATTAATGAGCTATCTAAGTCTTGTTAGGTTCAGAGCCAGCGATTACGTGGAGAAGGGGATGGGGCACAGGTGAGCGATCCGAAATGGACAGTAGGGAAGAGTACACCACTCACGCGACCCCGCGGCACTCGAGATCTCTTGCCTTCGGAAATGAGACAGCGGCGCTTCGTAGAATCGCGCTTTAGAGATATTGCAGAGCTATGGGGGTATTGTGAGGTCGCCACCCCTGCTTTTGAACCGCTCGAGCTCTTCACCCTCAAATCAGGTGAGGCGATTGTCGATGAGCTTTACAGTTTTACGGACAAGGGCGGAAGGTCTCTAGCGTTGCGACCCGAACTAACCGCTCCAGTCGCCCGCCTATATGTTAACGAGCTCCAAGCTACCCCCAAGCCAATCAAGCTCTATTATTTTGGCGATTGCTTCCGGTATGAGCGGCCTCAATCGGGGCGATACCGTCAATTCTGGCAGTTCGGAATCGAGCTTATAGGGAGTTCCCTTCCGGAGGCGGACGCGGAGGTCATCGCTCTCGCACAACGTATGCTTGCGAGCGTGGGGCTCGATGCCAATATACATGTCGGCTCTCTTGATGTGCTCAGGGCGATCTTTTGTGATGTTGACTATGAAACGAGTGCTCTTGCTATGCGCCTTATCGACAAAGGGGACTTCGATCGCCTCGCGGAGCTCCCGGGCGGGGGTCGTGCAATTGACCTCATTAAAGCTAAGGACCCTCTGAACGAAGCACAAAATATCGTTGCCCTTGACCACTTGCTGTGCGTTCTTGAGCTGCTCGACACGCTCTCTGTTTCTTATACGGTTGACTTCAGCATAGCGCGGGGTTTGGAGTACTACACTGGAATCGTCTTTGAGGCGTACTCATGCGCGCTCGGCGCTCAGAATCAAGTATTGGGCGGAGGCTCATATAGGCTCGCCCACCTCTTTGGCGGGGAGGACGTGCCATCGACCGGCTTTGGCATCGGATTCGATCGCGTTCTTGACGCTGTCAATCTCCAAGTGCCTGAAGTGCCGCGGCTTTTAGTGGTGCCTACTAACGACGCACGCATCTATGCGCTTCACGTCGCTAATGAGCTGCGATCTCGTCTTAAAACGGATATTGACGTTATGGGCCGAACCGTTCGTGCGCAGTTGGCGTATGCAAATAGCGCGGGCTTTGACTATGCTGTCATTATCGGGAAGAATGAGATGCAGACCTCGAAACTAACGCTGCGAAATCTGAGATCTGGAGAGCAAGAGTTGCTTGACGTCAAGCAGATCATAAATCGCGTGCTGAACAATGTATAATTATAAGACAAGGTGTGGGAGATCGTCATGAATGTCATACAAACTGCATTATGGAAACTGATTAACCCGATAGCAATCATGACGGCCTCCTATGACGGGCAAGTGAGCGGCTTCATCGCAAGCTGGATAACGCAGGTATCCTTTGTCCCGCCGTTGGTTATGGTTGCCATGAATCCTTTGCATTACACGTACGACCTCGTTACAAACAGTAACGCATTCGCCATCAACATTCTAAGAGCTGATCAGGCGGAGCTTGTGGATCTTTTCGGCAAGAATTCAGGCAGCAAAGTCGACAAGTTTGCCAAGACGTTATACGAGCTGGGAAGCACGGGTTCGCCCATCATCAAGGACTGCTTAGCGTTTATTGATTGTAACATCATGTGGAGCAAAGAGGCTGGCGACCACATCGTCGTGGTTGGCAGTATCGTCGACGCTGAAATTGTATCAGACGGCGATACCCTTCAAGAGGCACGGTCAATGTACACGAGGCGCGCGTCGAGCTAGCTCGTCACTGAGGATCACGTATGGTAGCGCTCAATTTTAAGAATGGTATTATCCCTGTGGCTGCGCAGGACAATGAGACCGGCGAAGTGCTGATGATCGCCTTTATGAACGAGGACGCGTTCAATTTGACCCGCAAGACGGGCTGCGTGCACTATTGGAGCCGAAAAAATCGGCGAGTTTGGAAAAAGGGGGAGGTCTCGGGCCACTTTCAACGGGTAAAGCAGATCTTAGTTGACTGTGACAACGACTCTCTTGTAATCAAGGTAGATCAAGTTCGAGCGGCCTGTCACACTGGCTTCAGGTCGTGCTTCTTTAGGACGATCGATGGGATGACAATTGGAAAAAAAGTGTTTGATCCCGAATCGGTCTATAAAACAGGGGATACTATAGCGGAGTCCCGTTCGAAATCGTCGCAGAAATAACCGAAGAAAGACTAAAAGTCTCTCACTTGGTTGCGCTAACAATGATGACACCTTCGGCAGCATAAACGTCTTTTACATTGGCAAAATCCGTTTCATGGAATGCAACCGTCAGGTCGTTGCGGGAAAATCCATGCCGGCCGCGTCGCGCGTACCGTTCGAGTGTAATTGCCGCTGACCAGACATCTCGCGTGCTGTCAGATACGAAGCTTCTGAGAAAGACGATGCCGTTGTCGCTCAGGAAGCTGTGCGACCTAGTTAGCAGAAAACGCAGTTCGTCCGGTGAAGGAGTAACGTTGCTCAGGAATATCGCGTCAAACTTACGAGTTGTTCTGAAGGTGTGATAGTCCCCGGCGATTGCGCGCACCCTAGCCCCAGCATTGTGACGCTTAATGTTTTCATTTGTCACCTCGATGACTTGAGGCAAATCGAGGACGCACGCGTGTAATTCCGGATGTTTTCTTGTAAAGAAGATGCTGTACAGCCCGTGTCCGCCGCCTATGTCGAGTAAACGCTTTCGGCCAGCTAGACTGACGTGCTTGACGGCGCTTTGCACTCCGCCGAGCAAGGCTGACACTTCGAGCTTCTTGATAAGTTCGGGCGTCCAATAATCCTTGTTGATAACCTCTTTGGAAGGTCCTTCTTTTACAAAATGCTCAAGTAGCTTGCCGGGCTCATCTTCTTGAAATCTTTCTTTGCCGAGGTACAACGGGCTGCCGTGGCTCAAGTATTGTTGAGCTACTGGAGTGTTTTGGTACACCCACGATTCGTGCTCTCCACGTGCGCGTTCAAGGAGTCCGGTTAGCCATAACGTCTCAAGCAAGAACGTAAGAAAACTTTCGTCAATTCCGAGCGATTGTGATAGACGGTGCGCGGTCAAAGGAGTCGTAATCTGTGTGTAGATCCCGAGGTCAACGGACACCTTTAAAATTTCGAAGAGTTTGTGGTAGTTTAGGATGCGCCTGACAGGTTCAGGCTCTAATTCGATATCATACATTCTTAACTCCTGAAGGTATCTATGGATCTTCTTTCATTTGACAGCAAACAGTGATAGCGTCTCGACGGTGTATAAAAGCCGCCTGATAATATGTTTTGTCTTCATAGCTTCGCTTTTGTGCTTGTGCTGGCTATAGAACACTCTGTGAACCAGGCGAACTGCGCTTCTGTGTTGTTTAGTTCACACGTCACGCTTAGAACCAGCGCTGTTTGTTTGTGATTATAAAGTGACGCACGCGAGAGAAAATATTTAGACAGATGGGATGTACAGCTTAAGTTGCGAGTATGACGCGCAAATGCATCGAAAAAAGCTGCCTGCATCACGCAGAGTGCGAGCGCTACTTTGCGGATCAGAATTTGACCGATTTTAAAAAATCAAAGTCTGCGACTGGTGAGGAGATCTGTGTGTTTCACTGGGGCGTAGGGTTTATGCGCGCAATGAAGAAACGTCCCGCCGAGTAAGTCCTTTCCGAGGGATAGCCAACATAATAACCGAGGCGCTATGAACTTCTAAGATCGCGAGCGCAAACATGTCCTTTTTCTTATCTTTCGATTCCGCCATTTCGGGCAACGACCAATTGCCGCTTTAATATCAGATTGGTGAGTCTGATTTGCTCGTCGTCAAGAGCACAGTCGATAAACTCTGCATCCGTCACCCTATAACGGTGAGGCGGGATTATGGGGTCCAAGCATCTTTAACAGGTCACGGGCGCCCCTCACCAGGCTTCAGGTTTAATAGGAACAGATACTACTCTACTACTATGGAGCAGACGACGTATTCGATGAACGTGTCAGATATGAGTGTGGACGAAATCGATGAAGCTGTATCAGATGCGTTGCAAGGGATCGTGACGGCTATGGACATGCGGCAAGAGAAAAAGTCGTTTCGCCAAGAGGTCACTGACGCGCTGTTTGACCTGTTAAAACGTAGAGACCTCACCATTTTCGATGTGCTTATCGAACGCGATGAGAAGGTGTGTGAGATTCTGGGAGGGCCGACGAAAGACATCCCAGAGGGTAAAATGCTTGAAGGTTCGATCGATACGGAGACGGTCAAGGTCTATAACCTCCGGTCTAAGGATACAGACGGAAATTTTGAGCTGCTCTATAACAACGAATTCACAAAGACCATACAAATGACATTATATACAAAACGAAAAAGAGTCAAAATGTAGCAAGGTCATGTTCGAGCTAGTCAAATTAAGTGGAGCGTCGGCTTCCCTTATGCTTCAGTCTTCAACTTGGTGGTTTCATTAATGTCTTTGTCCGAATACGATCGCGTGCGATATCGTAGGCAAATAATGATCCCCGGCTTCGGCGAAAAGGCGCAGCTGCGTCTAAAAAGGGCGACAGCTCTCATAGCCGGCTTGGGTGGACTTGGCTCACCTCTCGCTCTGTATCTCGCGGCTGCGGGGGTTGGGCACCTTAAGCTAGTCGACATGGATCACGTCGAGCTCAGCAATCTGAACCGCCAGGTTCTGCACTGGGATGAGGACATAGGCGAATCGAAAGTCAGCTCAGCGATGCAGAAAGTGCAAAGGATTAATCCGACAACGCGTGTCGATGGACTTAATCTGACCATTGACGACAAAAACGTGTTCGAGCTTGCTGAAAACTGTGACATCATTTTAGACGCCATGGACAACTTTTCTATTCGGTATTTGCTCAATGCCGCTGCTATTGCCCATCGCATTCCGTTAATTCACGGCGCCGTATACGGTTACGAAGGGCGCCTTGCAAGCGTGGTCCCTGGCAAGACAGCGTGTCTTGAGTGTATCTATCCTCACACCCCGCCGCGCGAGGTGTTTCCAGTGCTGGGCACAACTCCGGGCGTAATAGCCTTGCTCCAAGCGACGGAGGCCATAAAGGCACTGACCGGGATAGGGGTCTTGTTGGAAAACGAAATGCTCATCTATGACGGCGAAATGATGAATTTCGAAAAAGTCAGGATTTCGCGCAACCCGAAGTGCGCATCGTGCTCTGGACTCAGCTAGAGGTACCAACCAGGATAAACTGGACGATCATTGCACAGCAGCGACAGAGAAGCAAGTGCGTGATAGTGCTCATATCATCTCGACAATCGTAGAGAATGAGCGCGTATCGTGTTTAGGAGACAGATCGATGAGGTAAGGTTCGTTGGACAGACATGCTAAACGGTAATGTCACACTTCTTGCTGTCGTGTTTATCTTCAGTTTTTTGCTATTGTTTGATTATCTTTACCCTTTAGAAGGTACAAAAGGTGTTACGTTAGGCAAGTGGCTTTAGAGATGGTGATAGTACGTGAAGAGCTCTCTTCCCTGGGATTACGCGGTTTAGTGCTCAGAAATGGGATACGCTTCGTTGATGTGCTACTATTTATCGTGCAATGTATACGGCACAATCATCGCTCAAAGCAATGCAAAACGGCAGCGGTTAGGGGACTGCGTAGCAGGAATCATAGTGAGCAACGGCTGATGGGAATTAATAAGGCGCCGAATGCGGAGCGTCACTTCTGCGGTGGCCGAATCCGCTGAATGAGATCCAAGTCCAAGTCGATATCTAAGTCTTTTTGATCTGAGACTGTTGCGGGTTCTCTTGTAAGACTAAAGATGCGCCAAAAAACGAGAAATAAGGCAAGGAGTGCTATGGCGAGTATTCCGATGAACCTTTTGTTGCCGGCGTAGAGTGCGAACGAACTAGCACCAATGCCGATTAGTACGAGGACAAGCAGTACGAGATTCGTTTTAAGAACGCGGTTATAAGCCATAGTTTTTTTTGTAGTCGTGCACACGTGAAATAGCTGACGATAGGACATGGTTAGAAACTACATAAAGCTTGTTTGTCGGCTCTAAGGTGAGTTCTTGCTGCTTCTCTAAGTTCGTCGAACTTTCGCTTCTAAGCGAGGAGCGCGGCTATTATGCTAGAAAGAAACACTCCGTCAAAGGTCCCGGCGCCTCCGATAGAAGCAATGGGTGCTCCGATTTTTTTTAATAGCGCCTAAATTTGTCACATCAGCACCAATAAGGGTGCCGAGCACACCACAGATGTATGCCAAGGCAAAGGTATTTTCGACGCTTGGAAACAGCGCTAAAACAATGATAGTATATATGGCTGCGACGAGTGGGACATTAGTGCTGGAGATACTATCCCAACTCCCTGTACAGGTTTTGAAATGAGATGAGAGATGATCGAGACAAGAGCCACACCGATGATCGCAAAGCCGATAACGTCTGGGAATCGCACGAGAAGATAAAGCGAGACAATTGATGGGATGACTGCGCCTCCAACGTTGATGGCAACGACCGTTTTTCGTGAGCCCACTGCAGCTGGCGGCACGCGGTACGTCATGCCGAAAACGGTGACAAATGTGTCCCGCATAACAGGCTCGCGAGCTTCAAAGGTGAATAACGGTATGTTGATAACGCTACCGACAAGCACGGCGAAAAGCAAAAGTGCGATGGCTTCGGCAGAAAACCCAATTCGACCGAAAGCCGCACTGATTAGTCCAAAGAAAACAAAAATAAAGAGTACAACAACGGTGAATATGACAAACGCTGTAATGACCGGTGAAAATGGGTTGTAAACGTACGTTCTATAATCTGTCAAAAAGTTATCTCCACTGCGCATCTCGTTTGCCGCCACACTCAGAATAAATCTAGCTGAGAGCATGCTTATCAACTGATTAAAAGTTTTTCAAGCATTCACTCTCACACGTTGCGCGCGACTTATAGGAGAATCGGATTTTCGATAAAGGTTTAAAAAAACAAGCGCTAGGGCTTTCGATGGGCCTCAGTGATCGGGAAATCGTCAGAAAGATTTAGAAACCTGTGATTCACTTGTTTGGTGTAAGCAACGCAAATAGTGTCTATAGAACCGGTGTCGCCGAGGACGTTTGCTCGCGCACGACCTTACCGAATGCATAGATCACCCCACAACAAAACCATTTTTATCTCACATCGGAGGTACATGGCGGCAGAAGATTAATACCGAAACTGTATTCTCAAATTGCTGAGATAAGCTAGTATTCACTCTAACAGGTTCAAACTCGTGTGACTGCGAGTTCTCTTCGATTGGGCTTAGCATTCGCGTAGGATTTCCACGTTCAGGGAAGCAAAAACACTTCACGACGAGAGGATGCGCCCCTCCATTGATGTTCCATTGTCAGGTTCCAAAGCGTGCCTCTCAAGTTAAAGCGAGGGCCAGCCCAAAGCAAATGGGACGGCATATAGGGCCATGACCATCCATTTAAAGGTAACAAATGAATAAAACGGCCTGCTTGTCTTAGCGCTTGCCCTCGTAAAGCGTAGTATGCTCCAGTATCCGTAAAGCACGCCAAGAATCAAAACGAAAATGTAAGGGTAGAAAATGGCTCGAAACAGCGAGAAAGCCACCCATACCACAAGCGTGGAGTTCAGGAGCAGCAGCAGATTTCGAGTCTTGTTCCTGCCTAGGAATGTAGGGACGGTTCGCACACCGGCCTTCCTGTCCCCTTCTATGTCTCGGACGTCGTGAAGCACGCTTTCAATAAAAATATTGAGAAAGATATAGTAGGTAACCATTAGCACTATAAACGCGATATTGGATTGGACCATAAGTGGCAGGAGCACTGCTGCCATAGTCATCGTTCCTGCGATTGCGATATTTTTAAATAAAAGGACATTTTTGAGTCTCAATCTGC
>PMYA01000012.1:8960-12509 GCA_003170935.1 Methanobacteriota archaeon | reverse complement strand
GGCCCTCTTACAGCAGTACGAAGACAAGCAGAACACGCCAGTGAAGGCATCACCGTCGCCATCAGCGTCGGCACAGCCACCGATGCAACCGGCAGCGACGGAAACACCGTCGGCAACACCAACTCCAATAGCAACAGTAATAGCTACAGAAACGCCAACGGTAACAGCGACGGAAACACCAACGGCAACAGTAACAGCTTAGTGCTAGAATTCAAGCGATGACAGCACTCGCGCTAGATAATCTTGACTCGAAGCACGAGTGCAAGTGCCCGCAGTTGTTTATTTCGGCTGTGGGCGCTGCAAGGAAAGCATTTAAAGTACGAAAAAACGGTGAAGCCTTAATTTCAGTGATCCGCCAAAGAGCCTCTATTTACGAGCGATATCAGCGGGCTTAGTCTTTAATCAAGGCAATCGCTGAAGCCAAAATCGAATTCGATTTAAGCCAGAGATAACCTGGCTTCTTTTTGCTATTCTTCCTTGTTAGTGCTACTTTAGTTATAGCGTGTTTTGGTGTTGCTATAGCTCTTGCTTGCCCCACTCACGAACAGACATGTGCAAAATGCGTAGCGTTTAAACCTGTTAGAGTTAAAGCACCAGATATCAGAGAGACATGCAAGTAAAGGAATGAAAACTGCAGCAAAAGCGTGACGAAGTTTCTCTCGGGTCTTAAAGATGATAAGAAGAGGTGAGGTGCACGTCGGATAACCCAAAGACGGCTCCGCACTCAGACGAGCAAAAACACCCCTCGCTCGGGAGCGCCAAGTTATTCGGTAACGTCCAGTTTATCTATGAGCTCATCTTAGCGCAGCTCGAGCTCCAGTCCCTAGGCGCTGCTTTTGACATGACTGATGAGTTTTCGAGCTTTACACTTCTCAACGTCGTAGATAATGAACGACTTAGAAGGCGGGTCGCCTATTTCCAGACGATCAACGGGGCGAGTTCCGACTATTCCTTAATTTCGCGAAAAAATAGGACGCGTTCAGTCAACCAGTATCTGACCCACTGGATGTATCCTTACAAAGGAAAATTCCACCCCCAGATGATTAGGGCAGCACTCAACATTATTGGCCTAGAATCGGGAGAAACGGTCTTAGATCCCTTTGTCGGTAGCGGAACGACCGCGCTTGAAGCACAGTTGCTCGGCGTAAACTGTATTGGCCTCGACGCCTCACCCCTTTGTGTCCTACAAAGCAAGGTCAAAACTGCGTCGCACGAAGTCGCCAGGAACATACGAGCATATTGCGAAGAGCTTCCGAGATTAGAGCAAGCAGACGTTGCGCTCGAGAACGCAGCGCTGGACCTAGTGCCGTCCACTGCTGATCAAAGAATACAAGACTTCTTTCATTTGGCCAAGCTCATAGCGCTGAGCGATAGCGTTCGCCGGCGAAAAGACTTCGCTTCGGCGTTCGTCTCAAGGACGAAGTTGATGACCCAGTCGATTATGGATTACGATGAAATTAGGAGGGAACTCGGACTTTCGCTGGGACGTGTCGTGATCGAACGTGGCGATGCGCGTGCGCTGCCACTGAGTGATAATAGCATCGATGGGATTATAACGTCACCACCATATGCCATTGCACTAGATTATATCAAAAACGACGCACACGCGCTTCAGGCCCTGGGATTGGACACGCATGAAATACGGAGACAATTCATCGGTTTGCGAGGTCGAATGAACGAGCGCGTACATCTCTATAATGAGGACATGAAGAGAAGCTTGGAAGAAATGGCGCGTGTTTTGAAGCCGAACAAATTTGCCCTTATTGTTATAGGAAATGCCACCTACAGGGGCAGTACGCTCGAGTCAGTAGAACTCATTGCCAAACACGCGAACGAGATAGGCTTGCGGCTTACGAAGAGCGTAAACAAGACCATCTTTGGCCTTTACAACGTGATGCAAAAGGAAAAAGTTTTAATCTTCAAGAAGGATGAGGAGTGCATCTAAAGTCCAGAACTTGAAAAACATGCGAGCAGTCATTGTATACCCGTGGCAGGTGAAAGAATTCGTCCAGTGGCTCGAGCCTGACGTTTCGAAATGGCCGCTTGACAGCGTTAAGGAAGCGCTCTCTAAAGCATCCTACGAAGAGCTAATCGAGCTTCATGTGGTCCCAACGCTTTCCCATTACGACTCACTTAGGTGGTTCGAAGATGGCAGGCTGGTTGGCAGCAAAAACAACGGTTCTCAAGAAATCGTCGATAACTTTAAAGACTACCGCTTTAACGGTTTATTCTACTCAGGTCTATTTGACACCGAGGGCGAACCGGACTGGTAACTTTTTTTAACGACTTAGAAGGACTGACGAGGCAGGATTTGACTCGCTGGAATAAAACTATTGTCTGAGCGTTTCTAAAGCCTGCTTGACGGCGTCAACGTGGCCTGCTACCTTGACCTTTCGCCACTCTTGTGCCAGCTTCCCTTCTGGGGTTATAAGGAATGTGCTACGTTCAATGCCGTAGTACTCTCGTCCGTACATGCGTTTTAGTTTCCAGACGCCATATTTTTCCGCTACTTGGTGATTTTCATCACTCAACAGCAACACGCGCAACTGGTGTTTTTCAGCGAATTTCTGATGACTGGCAGGCGAATCCGGGCTTATCCCGATGATTGTTGCGTTTTGCTTCTCAAAATCTGGCAGTTGCTCACTAAACTCCATAGCCTCTCTCGTACAGCCACTTGAGTTGTCTTTAGGATAGAAGTACAGAACGACCCATTTACCCGCAAAGTCGGTTAAACATTCTTGCTTGCCTGCGCGATCGGGGAGACAGAACAACGGTGCTTCGGAACCGATTTCCATTTAACCACCTCAAAGCCACTGCTCGCTAGCTACAAACAGTGCTTTACCATGCATATTAGAGATATTATAAAGCATCATGCAAAATTGCTCAGTTTTTACCCTTTGATGAGACGTATGCTGCGTGTTCTGGCTACAGCTTCTGTGAACAAGAGAGACACTAAACTGCGCAAGCAAGCGTCTCACAAAAGACGGTCGGTGGCAGGAAATAAGGTTACGGGGGGTGAGGTCTGAACCTCCCTGACAAACCGATTCTCTAAAGGTGGGCGACAAAATTCGCGTGCTCGGTTGTAGACGGTTTATACAGTTCATTTCCCGCATAAACCGCCCATCCCTCGAGATTCACCGTGGTGATAAAGAACGGGGCATTCTGACGTTCTGCTGTCACGGACTGCGTATAGGCGCCTGTGCTATCAGTCGTTGCGCTATTTACAGGCTGTTCGTACGTTGACCCAAGCACGTACGCTTCTAATTTGAAGCTGATGGTCTGATTGGAGATGCCGTTGCCGTCAGCATCAACCAATCTTCCGCTAATCATTACGGTATCACCGATATTAAAGTCGGTCGTGGATGCTTTAGCAGTAAGCGTCGTATTAGATCGTTCTGCTGGTATCACGGTGATGTTAGTAGCATCAGGCGTACCCCTCGTCCCCGCACTATCGGTGACCACAAGACTCACGACGTATGTGCCCACCTTGTCAGGTGTGAAGGCCGGACGATTCGACGTTTGGTTGATAAGGTGCGCTGTACTGTTCTT
>PMYA01000012.1:0-8902 GCA_003170935.1 Methanobacteriota archaeon | reverse complement strand
CCCACCTAAACGCGATTGTTTCATGCTTTCTTCCCTATTTTGAATCTCGTGCACCTGTTACGTCTTCAAGCGCCCAAAGAGTTTTTGTTTGGCCCCCCATATTACAGTTTTGCATAGAAATTATGTACGCGAGTGCGCTCAGCTGAGCGAGGTAGACAATTGGAAAAACTCGTCAGCCCACAAACCCCGTGCTGTGTCGTGGGTGCAACTGAGAGCTATATAATGAAAAGACGCTCATTGCGATTACTGATCGTTAAAAAAAGGTGAGGACTATGCTAAATCCGCTCTTGCGCGACGGCCCTGCTGAAGTAGCTTTGATGAATGATCTACAAAAAGAGGTTTTCAAAAGCATTAATGAAGCAAGCGGCGAAGGCCTTCGCTTGTGGCAGGTACAGAAGAAGGTCACAGGGACGAAGTTTGAAGTTCAGGAAGCGCTCCACGAGTTGCTGGAGTCAGGCTATATCGGGATTCTATCGATGGGCGGGGGGCCTAAATACTATAAAATCTCCTCAAAAGCATATATCTCAGACACGTTGGGTGCGAATAACGCTTGAGGTGCATTAAACGATTCTCGCCCGATACGTTAAACGAATTACAAAAAGGGCGCTTTTGAATCAGAAGCCCCTTTGAAGCTCTCCTTCACGTCGTTCATCTTGGACAGTAATTCCTCGGGCGAGGATTTGAACAGATGAAAAGACACAACATAGGCCAGCAACAATGAAAAGCAATGTGTTGATGGGAGCAGGAGAAAGCATCCCAGCCACAAGAAGTGCCAACCGCTCAGGCCTCCCAAAAGTAGTAGACACGGAGCCCCACTGATGTGCGTGGCCATAGATCCGGGCGAGCAACAGAGCGAAACCACCCCCTACAACGGCAAATGCGGACGAGGGTACTTGCGCTCCCAGCACGGCACCGCTAATGAAGAAGAGCTCTGAGAACCGGTCAGCTACGCCATCAAAGTACAGTCCAAAGTCCGTTCCTATCTTGGATACTCGCGCAAGGGAACCATCGACTGCATCGCACATGGCACTAGTGGCGAAAAGAATCAGGCCTACGTAGAGGTGACCGTAATAAGCCAAGAGTCCGGCTCCTAGTGCAAGGCATAGTCCGAGTGCGGTCACCTCGTTAGCGGTAACCCCGGCACCGTCGAGCAACGTGGTGATTGTACTTAGATAGCGGTCCTTTCGTGGCTTAAAACGATAAAGCAAGCTCATAATATTTTGGGACACATTGCGTGAAACAGTACGCTTCACCGCCTTGGAGCAAGGTCTTTCTAGTTCTGTGCAACGATCTTTTATATGGGTGCTTACTTACCCCAGTCTCTTCACAATCATTCTCACGTTGCCTTTAGTCAACCGCCTCCGTCATTACGCTCAAAGGAATAAGCGCCAAAAAGCACTATTTCAAACACTTCACGCTTGAGCTTTAAAGAAGTTCTGTGTTCCACTCTCAAAACAGGAGAACCGGGGCGATGGCATATTGAAGTGATAATTTCAACAACAATACCTATGGGTCATCTTCCATCAGAAAGCGATAGGATAGGTGCACGTTCACGCCTTTAGTCATCGGAAACCCTGAGATCCGTCTGCAACTGGGAACCCAGCGCCTTTGAGATAAAGCTTGCAATAAAAGAGAATAAGCTCACCAGCCATTAAAGCTCTACGTGTATAAGAACTAGTATCATTTAGTGCGGCAGGTGGAACTCACCTAATCACATTGAACATTTGTGTGAAAATTGTACATTAGGCACGGACGGTCCGGATGGGCGAAAAAAAAACAAAATTGGGCGGGCAGTGATTGCAAAAAAAGTGATATTTATAAAGATAGTCTGCGTCCGAGCTTAATCGTTGTGATTTAGCTCTCAAGCAGAAATAAAGGATAGTTCAGCCGTCTGGGAGAGCATAAACCCACAGCTATATCTACAGCTAAGAATAGAAACCGCGTTACTTATCCGCATGGTGACCGCCGATGAGCAGTGATGTAGATGACTTCATCACCTATCTTATGGATTTTGGGCTTACTGAGAAGGAGGCGCAGTGTTACTTTTATCTTCTCAGATACGGTCCTAAAACGCCTTCCCCGCTCGCCAGGTCGCTCCATACCTATCGTGTAGATGTTCACCGCACGCTTCTGAGCCTTATCGAAAAGGGCATAGTGCGCCCTTCTCTCAACTCGCCGACCGTATACATCGCCGTTGAACCCAGCACTGCGCTTGATGCAGCATTCCAACGTCTCCAGCAGGAGATGCAAGAGATGGAACGGCGCAAGCGTAAGCTGGAGGAGCTCTCCCGCCAGCAGCGGTTCCGCTTCTCTGACGAAGTCTCAACGTATAAAATGCTCAAGACTACCAAGGAAGTCGTCAGCACCACCATACTCACCATAGGCCACACCAACGAGGAATTCATCTGGATTGTCCCCAAAGAAGGGCTGCAAGCGGCCTCCATGTTCGGTATCAACAGCGTCGTCCAAGAGCTGACCGAGCGGGGAGGAAAGACGCGGGCCATCACGGATATCACGTACAACACGATACCGTTCGTGCAAGAGGTGATAGACGCTGGCGTTGAAGCACGTCACTTTGAGGGGTACAGCGGACTGTTGTATAGTGTCTTTGACAGAAAGTATTGTATGAGCGCTATTAACATTGACGTGAAGCGTGTGACGCTTGATGCGCCGGCTATCATGCTCTACACCGATGACCCGGTGTATGCCAATTACCTCACCTCTACGTTTGAGCTGCTATGGGATCAAGCCGTTCCTGCAGAGGGCCGGATCGAAGAGCTGGTAAAGCAAGGACCCCCACACGCTGATGAATAGGAGGCTTGAGTGTGGCTCCGTATACTTGCTCCTTTGTCAAATGTTTTTTTTTCACTCATTTTCACGCATCTATTTATACGCCTGTTTCAATACTCACTCGTTATGCCCCCTGGACTCATAATCAGTGACATCAAAGACGTGTTTGCGGAGTCGTTACAGATACTTGAGACAGCACAGGAAGAGGTTATCCTCCTTATCCCCTCTTCCATGCTCCCCGTCTTTATGAGCTACGGTTGCGCTCAGAAAACCAAAACCTTCATTCAAAACGGTGGCGTGCTGAGGGGCATCACGAACATTTCGCACGCTAATCTCGAAGTAGCGCGCGCGCGACTGAGCATTGGCGAAGACCTACGGCATACTGACCGACATCACGAATTTTTCTTGATTGTAGGCGATCGGCATTACAGCATTAGCTCGTTAGACACCGGCATCGAAGAGTTCACGCTTGATACGTCGGTCAACTCTTTTTGGAGTGAAAATCCTACCTATGCTGAGTACCTCCGCGCCTCGTTTGAGAACGCGTGGTCACACGCCATTCCTGCAGAGGAGCGAATACAAGAGCTAGAGCAAGAGCGGCATTGACCTGATCTAAGAAGAGCTTTTTCCTCGTAGTTTGCTAGCCCTTAGCCACCCGCTTCAAATATGTTTATACCTTTACGGACCAATTTACAAGATGTTTTGGGGCGTAATGTACTCTGTGAACGACTCGTGAAAAACGCCTAGCGTTTTTTATGATGGGGACGCCTTCCGCACATCACAAAGACTCTCCGATTTCCTGTCGTTTTTCGATACGCAGCTCGTCGCATTCTTCCGCAGCGATGCGCGCTGCCGTTTAGCCGAAGCCTGCTCCGACTCTTGAGGAGGCTATCCGCTTGCTCTTGGCTTTCTTTATTGGGGGAAAGAGATTAAGTATGCAATTCTCCTTGGTGGCATTCTTGAGCACGCCGATAGCATCGGTGTATGCACATACCGTTCTGTGATGGTTAACGCGTAGGTGTGGTAACACGCATATGTTACACCTCTGCGTTACACCTAATTATATACGAGCGCCGCATAAAAACGCCGCGTTATAAGCTGGGACCAAATGACTAAAAGGGGAGGTTTGAAAATGAGTTCAAGTTTTGAAGATGCAATCAAGGCACGCATTCGAAATGGTTTTGGGCAATGGAACCAAGGCTACGAGGCCTGGTTAAAATGGTGTGATACGTTGTACGAACCTGACGCCTACTATAACGTGTACGGTAACCGACTGACCCTTCAACAATACAAAGACATGATGGGACAGTTGTTCTCGGTGTATGATATTGAGTTAGGTAAACTTGACAATCTAATGGCAGAAGGGGACTGGGCAGCAATACGCTATTCAGTGTATGTCACAAACAAGAAGACTGGCGAGAAGTCTGTACTGAATACGATGGAATTCGTACATTTTAAGGACGACCCGGAACCCATAGGCACACGGGTTATCGAAGGCTGGGCGATTTCGGACACGACACTTTCGGCGCATTAAACAGGCATGCAAATACCTGAGGAGGAGTGAATCATGGGTTCCAACAAAAAGTTAACGCTCGAAGAGCGAATCGACTTGCATCGCCTGATGGCTGAAGGCTACGGTGTCGCCTATGCGCAACAAGCGGTAAAAGAAGGCGCGACCTATGCGGAATGGGAGTTCTCAGACGACGCGACATACGCATCGTATTATTTCCTTGGTGACGAGACTATACTGATAAAGGAGGCGCGCGAGTCTGTGGCAGAGGCTGCGACCTGGGAGGCGAAGGCGTACTCTGTCAAGTTCCCTGATTGGAAGAATGTAGGGTTCGACTACTGGCCAGCCGACAATGGCTTCGCAATGAAAGTCCGATGGGAGGGGCGCACGAAAGACGCCACAAGGCCTGACGGTACCAAGATTGAAGACGGCACCGAGATGGGGTTCTATTCGTATGGTTTCGTATGGACGAACGACCAAGGAGAGGTCACGCATTGGGAAACGCATCTCAATGAGGAGTACAGTCCCTTCCTCGAAGTCGCAATCGGCGTGCACGGCCCCTTCCACGACCCCAACGCGTACGTTGATGCGCTCATACGGCACCTCACGGCATATAACCTGTTGTGACGTGAAGCGGAATGCAGTTCTAGTTGACTAAGCAGCGGTGAGGGAGCGCGTAAAACGTAGTAAATAAACACCCGGATATCTCTCATCAGGATGGCACAGGCAAACCCACACCTATAAGCAGGGTATCCAGAATGTACAAGATAAAAATCGGTGCTTTCGACCATCGAAAAAGGAGGAAAAAATGGTACTCAATGAGAATTCAAAAATGAGAGAAATTAGAGCCAACCCAGAAGCCAAAGCCGTCTTGGAAAAGTACTCCCGGGGCATGTGGGACAATCCCCAGATGAAGTTGGTTGATCATATGTCGCTCAAGAAGCTCGTTGCTTTCCCGCAATCCAAACCCTTGAAAGATAACCTTCCTGAGATCTTGGAACAATTTTCCAAGATAGGATAACCTTTCCACCGTACCGGCCATAAAAGGCGGCGTGACGCGACCTATACGCGATCAGTTAGTATGAGGAAGAAAAACCCAATGCGTCATCGCACTCGTTAGACATAGATGGTCACTCGAGGAAGCGCCTTCAACTGGGGCATATTATAAAATTCAAGAATAAAGTCAGTTTTGTGAAGGGCCTGGTCTGCAAGAATTTGCACGAGAGTCAGCGGGGGGATAATCGAATGCGGACACGACGACAGATTGATATAGCGCCTCACGAGACTGGGACCCAACCAATGAACCCCTTATAACCTCAACGATTTGGAAACTGCCCAGATCGACCTTCATGTGGAGTATAAAAGATGCACAAAAAAGTAAAAGAGGTCGACAGCGCTTAGGAAAGTGTTGTGTTCAGCGCGCATGGGAGTTGAGCATGGAAGAAGCAATGGGAGCTCAAGAACAGACGCTAAGACCTGACGCTCCGGCGGACGTGGGATTGCGGGTAGCGAAACTAAATGAGCGCTTAGCCCGATACATTCCCCCACGCGAAATGTGGACCCCTGTCGACGAGGCCCTTTTTGGGCCGATCGACCTCTATCGCGTGCCCTTGGAAGACGCACAGACGATGCAGCTGAAGGCGATCACGTACGCCTTCACACGCCACTACAATAACAACAGCTTTTATCACGAGTACTGCACGACGCATGGCGTCTCACCCAGTGACATCAAGACTGTCGACGACCTGTTCAAAATACCCCTCATCCCTGATCTGACCTTCAAGCAGTATCCAGAAGGCAAGGACTTTGCGCGCTGGATAGGAAGCGTGTTTACCGGTGATCTACCAAAAGTGGTCATTAAGGGGTCAAACCCAACGTTTGACGAGGTGATCAACGCCTTCAACGCGAGCGGGTTGGTAGTCACCTACAGCAGCGGCACGAGCGGGCGATTTACCTTCATTCCAAGGGACCAAAAGACATTTTTGACAGGCCAATTTGGGCTAGTAAAATCGGCTATTAATATGTGGGGGGGAGACCTCTTTGAGACTGATGGCTTTCTCCTTTTTCCCAACCCCTCGAAGACCGACCTGTTCGTCGGGAAGGTAGCTTCGGTTTACTTTGACGTCGTAAAAGACGTGCAGATGGCAATAGATCGGGAACTTACGACGAAAGACATACAAATGACTATGAGTGGCGGTCAGGGGCTAAAAGGAAGACTATTCTCATATGTCCAAAACAGGATGCAAGAGAAGACGATCGGCAAGATTATACAATGGCTCGAGCGCCACGATAAGGCAGGCGGAACAGTAAGCCTCGTCGGCGCGCCCTACTTGCTCTACTTCGTCATGCAAAAACTACAGGCAGATGGAAAGAGCTTTGATTTGAGCGAGGATAGCTTCGTTTTGACCGGCGGTGGCTGGAAGGTACGGGAGAACGTTCGGATTCCTGTTAAGGATTTTAGAAAACAAGTACACGACATTTTAGGCATTCCCGAGGCCAGCTGCTTCGATGCTTACGGTATGGTCGAAGGGAACGGGTGGATGGTTCAATGTCCTGAAGGTCACTACCTTCACCTGCCGTATACGTACTACAAGCCTTTCGTCCTTAACGAGGACTTAATGCCTGCAGCGTATGGCGAATCAGGACGCTTTGCCTTCCTCGACGCACTTGCGGAAAGCTACCCTGGCTTCATTATTACCGGCGATCAAGTACGGATGTACGAGCACTGCCCCGTCTGTGACCGACCAGGCCCGGTCCTAGAGCCAGAGATTCACCGGACCACAGGAGAGGAAGCGAGAGGATGTGCAGAAGAAGTTCGGAGAGCTCTAGCTAGGGACTTTTCAGTTGGTTAACTAACGAGTGAGACCATATGACACAAGTAAGTGAAATCCCCGAGCAGCGGCATACCTCAGACGAGGTGCCGAAGACGTCGATGTTAGGGGTGGGAATGACGTTCGCCAGGATGCTGCTCGAGAACCCTGCCGCCCTCAAAAAGTTTAGAGTGATGGGACCCGACGAAGAGCGGTACGTCCGCCCGCCGAGGCAGTATGAGATCCCCCCGTTTCGCGAGAATATGGAGTACTGCACCTCCAACGAGAAGTACCTCAGGCCCACGCGGTACTGCAACCCCGGGGAACCCGAGGTCATCGCAATGGCGACCGAACTGGGCGCGAATGAACTGTCAGATTATGAGTTCGCTGAAGCTGCCTATTGGTTTGTCAACACCAAATTGCTAGTTGAGATGCTTAGCCTGAATAGCGTGAGCGCAACCTTAAAAAGAGGCACGGGGACGTGTTATCACCTGATCTCCGTGTGGATCGCTCTCTGCAGGGCTGCTGGGATCAAGGCCCGGTATAAGACGTTTAACATGCTGTTGCCTGATGAGATAATGAACATTGTGAACGTAGAAGAGGTGACTGAGGGAGAGGCGATGACGGCGGACATGTTCAACAGGGGCGTACCTGAAGGAGAAGGTGAGGTGTACGTCGACGGTAACTGGACAGTTGGACACGTGGCGATGCCACCTGAGATCTATGCTCGTGCAAGGCTCCCAATTCCGACGTTCGGGGAAGACCCGGCAGGCTTTACGTTTAAATTAATTCCGGGGACGATAAAGCGCTTTGAGTCTATCCCCTTGCAGCTCGGAATCGCTGTGAACGCCCTCATGTGGTTAGCTCCCGCTGCGATGGAACGAGCCAATCTTGCCGTTAAAAACAACTTACCACAGGGGAGGACTATCATCGAGGAGGCCGGTGGGCGCGAAGCATATGATAAGAAGGCGCGGGAGCGGAGGCTCCACCCCCCGATCATCGAGGCCATGGAACACGCAGCACTCGTGTTCGAGGACTGATGGGGTTTTTGATTCATGGAAGGGTGCGTTCATATGGATAAAGCCCTACTCGAACGCTGTCACGTCTGTGACCGGCATGGTCTTATCCTTGAGCCAGAGATTCGCCGTGCCACAGGAGAAGAAGTGCGAGGATGTGCNNGATGAAGCGCTGCTCGAACGCTGCGAGAACAAAAACGCGTTCCGTCAGCTGAGAGATCCCATTTCGACAGCTCATCGTGCAGATCCCGACGCTTAACCAAAACAGTTGTAGAGTTCACGAAAAGGTAAGGCTATATTCTGAAATGAAATGATGGACCTGCGGTGCCGTCCATTTGCTAATAGGAATACTCTTAGTCAGACAAATAAGCCAAAAGTATCGTCGCTATCATTCGGTGATGCCGAGGTTCCTATTCAAATCTTCTCGAGTCGATCGGTTTTGATTTTTGTGAAGTTTATAGCCTTTGTTTGGTAGAAGACGTGAGATTGACTCACTGATCTGGGATTCAAGCGTTTAAACGTCGATCATTCTCTGTTTCATTATTATTTTTGAGAACTATCTCGTTGTGTGTAAAAACTGTGCCAGCCCTACAAAGTAGTGAGAAAAACTTGTGCCTAAAATTAATGCGGCTGCTGACTCTCGCCTTTTTTGCTAACAGGTTGCATAAAAACCGCACCAAAACCGCACCAAAACCGCACCACTTTTCAAGGCTTATTTGAGTTTTCAGGTGCTATTTCCTGCCGACGGCGTGGTCGCTATTTAACCGATCTCAGGT
>PMYA01000130.1 GCA_003170935.1 Methanobacteriota archaeon | reverse complement strand
GGAATGGGATATGAAATTGCCAAGCTCTTTGCAAAAGAGGGAGCCTCAGTTGTTGCAATCGCGCGGCGAAAAGAAAAATTGGCAGATCTCGTAGCGAAAATAGAGGCTGATGGTGGAAAAGCCATTGCCGTGGCTGGAGATGTTACCAGTGAAGAAGATGTACAGAATGCCGTCAAAACAGCTGTGCAAACATTCGGAAAACTGGACATAGTCGTCAACAATGCAGGAATGCTGGACAAAATGAGGCCAGTTACTGAAATCGATGACGATCTATGGAACGCCGTTATCAATGTCAACATGACTGGCCCAATGCGCGTATTCAGAGCTGCTATTCCGGAGATGGAAAAGATCGGCAAGGGTGCATTCGTCACCGTAGCATCTCTCGGTGGACTCAAGTCAGGAATCGCGGGATCAGCGTACATCGCGTCAAAACACGGGGTTCTGGGCCTGGCGAAAAATGTTGCGTTCATGTATGCTAACAAGAACATCCGATCCAACGTCATTGCTCCAGGCGCCGTTAACACCGAAATGGGTACTAACGTTGAAGGAAATAGTGAAATGGGGTCGGAGCGAAGTATGCTGGGTATGGGTACGATGCCGCGAATGGGCGAACCTGAAGAGATTGCCCGGCTGGCTCTGTTCCTCGCTTCAGATGAAGCAAGCTTAATAAACGGGGCGGTCGTTACCGCTGATGCTGGTTGGGGGGCTTATTAAAGGAGCGTTCGCGCTTCATTTCTTCTTTTTTTCCACGAACAATATTTTGCAGGGTGCTAAACAAGGAGACATCGACCGTCGCCAGTCCGGGTGCGGCTATAAGCTATCCCTTCTTCATCGATTCGATCGGGGGTGTTGCGATCGCACGAGTTCCTTCGTGCTCTTGATCATTTTGAACGTCGTCACCTCATCGCCGGCCGAAACCACTGATGCCGTGCCAAATCCTGTAGCTCCTGCTTTTGCCCATCCATTTCACGGAGCTCACTCTCGTGCTTCTTAACTGTAGATTCAAGTGCGGGTTCGAGGTCGACTGCTGCGTATAGCGTCGGGGCGTCAAGCGACGGATGCACCTTGCTTCAGTCAATAAGACTCGTGAGCGTGCGGTGTATGTCTTCGCGACAAGTATGCAGCGATTTAGCGAGCGACGACGGAGTCCTGGGACTATACTTAAGCAGGTGCATATAAGTCTGTGCCTCTTTTTCGCTAAGCCCGAAACCGATTAAGCGGATGGTTATCTCGTCGTCAGTGGTCAAGACGATCATAATGTGTGTAAGCTAGACAATTGATGTTAATTAGCCTCAAAAAGAAAGGGGAGAATCAAACACGCCGCCTAGTCAAAAAGATTCAAAAATAGGCAGCTATCGGGTTTTTGAACCAAAAAATCGTTAGCGCGGCTTAGCTTTCCGACAAGTTAAGTAAATGATATAATTGCCATTCACGCTCTTTTTCTGTAGCTATCGCGGCGTGCGCTGGTTCAACGGCGTCGCGTAACGCGGTTGCTGCGTAAATGGCAGCAGCGACAGCGTGTGTGGGAACATGTGTAGTAGCCAATGCGTGACCTGCTGCACGGGCAGCTGAGTGAGCTGCATTATCACCTTTTACATCACGAGCAGCCGCATGAGCTGCTAGTGCAATCTTTCGTATATCAGCCATCCTAAACACACCAGTTTTTACCCACGCCCGACCTGCTTCAATAGCTAGCCTAGGACGGTTATCCTGCGGGTATTTATTTTCAAAATAGGGCAGTGCACGTTCAGCACAATCGCAAGCCCAGACTCCTAGCGTTTTGTGGCCGGTTTTACCTACAAGCTCCGCGATTATATTGTCTTTATCCGTAACGGCCAACTTTGGTTTTTTCATGCCTTCTTTAATATCAGTAATTCTTCTCTACTCAGAATAAAACTGCCGCTGGAGCCTGGCAGAGGCTCCGACCTGCAGATACCAAACACGAACCAAAAATGTGAGCGCAGCAAGCATTAATTCAGTCTAATTGTTAGAAAAGAAAGCTTGCGCTAAAAAAAGCACATTTTTTCCTTTAGTAACCAAGCTTAAACTTATGTCACGCTGTTAAAACTACGTTCTAGAGACGGTGACTGACGCCAGCGTTATGCATCCTGAAGGAAGGGCCGACAACCCCGGATAAGCAGCCCTCGACTGACTGGCCGATTGGTATTGTAAGAGAATTTCGCTGGCGTTTTGGTCTGCAGCGAGTGCCGTAATATTATACCGCCCACTGCTCTCAAATGATGCCGTCGTTTCCCATTGGCCATCTGAGGATATGGCAAGGGGCCCGTCTTGTGGGTAGTGGCGGTTCGTGTCATAATCGTATAAGGTGATCCAGAGCCAGTAGTCTCCTCCAATGTTTTGGGCCGTGCCCTTGACGACTACTGAGTCTTCTACCCGCGTATCGTTAGTGGGCGTTGTAATGGTGGCTGCCGGAATCCCGGGCATAGCATCAGGTTGATGAACGAATGGCATAGAAGGGGGTAGCGGGGGCTCGGACTTAAGTATTTGCTTTTGTTAAGAGGGTATTTAAGATTGGACAAATGTGTCAAGCCAGCAAGGAGATGTTGTTGTGCAACGCGTAGGAAATTCAAAAATCGGAAGGTTACGTACAAAGAACATTGACTACCCACAACTCCGCTTGCCGCATCAGTATTCTAGCACCATAGGAGATGTGGCAGGCGTTTTTGAAACTGTGCACGAAGGAAAACAAGCTTTCTTCATAGCGACAGAACGCGCTGTGCCAAATGAACACACGGTTTTAAAACCAAGCGAAAAAGTTTTAAAACCTGAAGCAGGAACTACCTCTGAATCCCGCCTATCTGCCTTGGAATCTGAGATTAGCGACCTAAAATCACTTCTTCTTTGAACGAAAGCAACGGCCTACCCAAAAATAGAAAACAAAAGGCCGAGGGCGAGATTCGAACCCGCGTCGTGGCCTCCACAGGGCCATAGGATTACCAGGCTACCCCACCTCGGCAAATATCTAACGGACGATAGTCCCGTGCGGATTCGAACCGCAGTCGCGGGCTTTCTTCTATCAGTGGTCAACGTTCAAGACCACGTGAATCCAAAGGCCCGCATGATTGACCACTACACCACGGGACTTCTCCCTAGGGTAAGAGTCAAGAATACTTAATGTTTTGGTGCAGTCTGCGGTCTTTCGGGGCGTTCATCAGCACAGGATTTAATTGCACATAAGGATATCCAAAACCGGAGGATCGAACAAAGCTCCCGTACGCTTTACTGCTCAAAGTGACTTATCGGCATATACGCGCCCATACATCTTGCGGTCTAAAAGATTAAAAAATGGGGCTGGAGAGATTTGAACTCTCGATCGACGGGTCTCTCCGATCAGTGCTCCAACGGGACATCACTTGGCCCAAGCGTCCCCGAGCCATCAGTTGACCCGTTGCTCATCACATCGTGAACTTATACCGCTGGAGCCCGTCGCCATTCCAGACTAGGCCACAGCCCCTCAAATACGCGGGCCGGGAGGGAATTGAACCCTCGACCTTTGGGTATCTCTGGTCAACAGGTCATTAGTAAAATACCGTAAGAGCCCAACGCTCTGCCTGACTAAGCTACCGGCCCGTTTTTTGGCATATGCTCTTATACCGCTTCCACATATATACGTTGCCCAATCCAAATTTAAGATTTAATCACGGCTCAAGAGCAGGTGATAGCTTATTAGTTACAACGGGACAACCTTTGAGCACGGCATTCCCTTTAAGAATGACAAGCGACTAACGTACGCGATACTCGGCGCAGGCAGCGTTGGCTTTCTCGTTGCCAAGGAACTCACACAACGCGGCCGGATATTTACCATTATCGAGAAAAACGCTAAACGTGTTGAGACGCTTCGCGACCAGAATTTTGACGCGCACGTTGGGGACATAACGAAAGAGGAGGTCATTACGAAGCTGCTATCCACCGACATAGAGACCGTAATGATTCTAAGCTCCGACGTTAAAGCAAATATGGCAGCGCTGAGTGCGATAAAGGAGAGAAAGCCAGACGTTTTTGTTATCGTCCGTGCCGCTGACCCGCTGAGCAAGGATAAGCTCGAAGAGCTCGGCGCTGACGCGGTCGTTTATCCATCATCACTGATCGCGAAAGCCACGCTGCACGATCTGCAGCGGGCCGAATCGCAGCGGTCGGCGACTCGACTTCATCAGATCCTTAAATCTATCAAAACGCTCGGCATTCTCGTTCACGATAATCCCGATCCGGACTCGATAGCCAGCGCTCTAGCGCTTAGGCAAATCGCCGCAAGCGTCGACACCGAAGCAGCAATAATTTACCACGGGGAGATTAGCCGACAGGAAAACCGTGCATTCGTTAACTTGCTAGGTATTGACCTCGTCCACGTTGACGAAGTGCACCCGAGCGACTACGACATGCTCGCCTTGGTCGACACGGCCACCCCAGGCGCGAACAATCCACTTACGAACTATGAAAACGTGGGGATTATTATTGACCATCACGGCGTTCCTGAACAAGAAGTTCTCTATACTGATATCCGGGACGTCGGCTCTACCGCTACGATACTGACCAGTTACCTCGAAGAGCTCGACATAGACATCGACAAACGACTCGCCACCGCTTTGCTCTACGGCATAAGAATAGACACACAGGACTACAAAGTCCACGTGACTCCAGCGGATCTCGCTGCTGTTACGACACTCATGCAGCTCTCCGACAGAGAGGCCCTCATCCAAATCGAATCGCCAACAATGTCGATGGAGACGCTCGACATATTAGGAGAGGCTATTCACAACAAACACATTACCGGGAGCTATCTAATCTCGAACGTTGGGGTTATCCATAACATTGACGCGCTCGCGCAGGCTGCCGATTACCTGCTCAACCTTGAGGGGGTCACCGCCGTTGCGGTCTTCGGGATGAATGACGAGAAGATCCACTTGTCAGCGAGGAGCAAGGATGTACGAGTTAATATCGGTGAAGTGATGAACCAAGCATTTGGCGATATAGGCTCGGCTGGCGGCCATTCAAACGCCGGTGCCGCGCAGATCCCTCTTGGAGTTTTTTCGGGCGTGCGCGACCGCACGACGCTGCTGCACCTCATCGAAGAGGTCGTAACGCGCAGGTTTTATGCGGAAATTGGCGTCGAACGAGACGAGTGAGTGTGGTTCTGCTCCTTATTGCTCAGTTGCTGTGATCACGTTCGGGTATCGCGCGTCGAAGCGTTGCAGCTTGTTCTCATGCTTACCTGAGAACTCGATAACTAAAAACCACTTAAACTTCGGAGGGGAGGGCACGCAGTTGCTGAGCCTTGACGAACGCGATCAAGTCATCAACAGTGGGGTGCACAGCACGCTTACTCGAAACGTAATAACCAGCTACCGCGTTCGCTAAGCAAAGACGAAACGCTGGTGTCAAACCGAGAAGCTCACCAAAGATGTTGCCAGCGTTCCACGCATCCCCCGCGCCCGTTGATCGATGTAGTTCCACGTCATATGCGGGGAAAAAGGTCACGTTATCGTCCATCGAGGCCGCAAACGACGGGGTGTGATAGTCAATCCGCGGGGTCACTCGCCGCTTGAACGCAATCGCACGCTCAATGGAAACCTCACCTACATGCTGCCCCAGCTCGTTTTGATTCATGCTCAGCATGTCGAGGTTTTTGTTCGCTATGACACGTTCGAAGAGCTCTGGAAGTTCGTTAGTGCGAGGGCTCGGATCCGCTGAGTCAAAATACGTCTTGACGTTGTACTGCTTGGCGTACTCGAAAGTTCTCGCTGCAAGATCAGTGCCACCAACGACGTTGGTGCCCCAGTCGTGAACGGAGACAAGCTGGCTGCTCTCGATTAATTCGAGATCGGAGTCCCTTAAGCTGTCAAAAGTAAAGTCGTAGTTTGAGCCAACGTCATTGAGCATTACGTTGATTTTTCGCTCACCGATCTCAATTGCGAGGGTCTGCCCCAACTTCCCGTCCGTTTTTGCGTGGGAGACGTCCATGCCGCTGTTCCGTGCGAAGAATTTCAAAACGTCATGGCCAAATTCGCTCGTTCTACCGATGAAATGAGAGCTCAGCCCTAGACATGACAACGCGACAGCGGTATTTACGGCGCCCCCGCCTGAGAGCACGTTTTGAACAAAGCCGGGAATATTGCCCCCGCCTGCTTTGTACTTCGTTAGAAGCTGGTCACAAAAGGCGTTTAAATCGTCGACCTGAACGAAGTGATCCAAATAGAAGCTCGGCGTGCAAACGACGTGCAGCTTTTTCGTCTCTCGAAGGTCGAGTCCTCTGAGGACCTCAATCAATTCGCGCTTGACGTCCTCGTGTACCGCTTTCAAGGCCAACCTCCGCTGTAAATTCTAAAAGGGAATGTTATTTATACGTTTCTTACCGTACGCATACACACATCTGCGGCGAAACGTCTTTTGGAGATAGTATGCCTATCAGGAGTTCTTACGAACTGACGAGGCTTTTTTTGGCGCTTTCAGACGTTAGCCGGCTCGAGATACTCAACCAGCTGTATGAACAAACGTCAGTCGTAGACATTTGCAGACGGTTTGATTTGCTAGTACACGAAGTGGTGCGCCATCTCCGTCGGTTGGAAGACGTAGGGCTCGTCCGTCAACTACCAAATGGCGACTACACCATATCGGAATATGGAAAAGTGGTCACAACCTTCGTTGAGGGCATAAGCGATGTCCAAGATTTGTTGGAATACTGGGAACGCCACTCAGCGGCTGAACTTCCGCAGCACCTCAAACGTTTACCTGCCGACCTTAGTGAGTTTTTTATCTCCGAGGGTGACCTTGTGGTCACAGCAGCGATGGACATAGTACACGAAGCGAAAAGCTTCCTGTGGGTCTTGAATTACATCATTGATATGACAACAGTCAAGGCCTCCGCGGTTGCAGTGCTCTGCAAACGCACGGCGACAACAGAACGCGACTCCATTCGATGTGTCGATGACGTTAACACCGTGCTTCTGCTTAACGAATTTTGCGCGCTCATCTGTTTCCCGCGGGTGACCACCCGAGAAGGGTACGACATGGATACTTCATGTGGATTCTTCGTCCCTGCGGCTCACATAAAGTACCGGGATCTCGCCGAACTTTTTGATTTTTTCTGGGAACGCAGCAACCAAACCGACTGAGGTAATAATTTAAACACGTAGATAGATTATATAGCGAGGAAAAAATGGCACAAGATCCCGTATGCAATATGGACGTCGATGAAAAGACGGCAAAGTACGTCAGTGAATACAAGGGCAAAAAGTACTTTTTTTGCGCGCCTGGTTGCAAGGCGATGTTTGAGCGAGATCCGGAACAGTTCATCTAACCCGGGATAACGATCGCTCACTGCCAGGGGCGCAATTTCCTTTTTTTCCGTGCAGAGACGTTGCCCTAGCGCACGTTTCGAAACAGAACGGATCCAAGAACGGTCATTAACACGAAGAAGCCGAATACGACTGCGAGATCAAGCATTATACTGTAAGTGTGCAGGCCAGTAACCGCGTAGCGCATAGCATCGACGCTATATGCGAGTGGGTTGAGGTCTACGAGGACCTTCATCCAGTCGGGGAGCGATGTGACGGGGAAGAATGCCCCGCTTAGGAAAAATATTGGAAGCACCAGTAGGTTAGCGACTACTTGAAAGCCCTCGATATTCTCAAGCCGTGAGGCGATACTGATGCCGAGCCCGACAAAACCCATGCCGGTGAAGAACATCGTCACGAGAATGAGCGCCAAGGCCCCAGCGAGTCCGAGCGGGCCCGATATCTTTACGCCGATCAGCGTGGAAAGGGCGAGTATCAGCAGGGCCTGTATTGACGCTTGCGTTGTGCCGCCGAGGGCTTTTCCCAGGACGATTGACGTCCGTGATACAGGAGCCACGAGAATCTCTTTCAGGAAGCCGAATTCCTTGTCGAACATAACGCTCATTCCTGAAAATATCGAGGTAAAGAGTACCGTCATGCCGAGGATCCCGGGCGCAAGAAAGTTGATGTAGTTCGTGCTACCGCCAGACCCACCGAACGACAGCGATGAGCTAAATCCCGACCCGAATATAATGAGCCACAGAAGCGGAGTAATAAGAGAGGTAACGACCCGCGACCGAGCGCGGATATACCGGATCATCTCCCTGAGCCAAATCGAATAGATATCACCCATAAACTCTATTCGTCCGTTTGGCATCTCTATCGTCTCCCTGGACCGTGCCCGGCGAAACCGCCGGCAGCTTCTTGAGCCCGAATCTCGCGTCCCGTGTACTTGATAAATATGTCCTCGAGCGTAGGCTCGTGGAGTGAAATCGAGGGCACGGCGATCCCCTCTTGACGCGCCACGTCCATAAAAATCGGTATCGCAGTCTCGCCTTTATCAACGCTCAGCCGCAACGTGGAATCGACCAGTTGAGTTGATTTGACGACTTCGAGCTGTTCAAGCTTGGCCTTGAGCTGCTCACCCCCATTTGGCACCGTCATAATCACGACGTCACCTCCGACGTCGTGTTTAAGGTTATCGGGGGTGTCCATCGCTACGATCTTTCCGTGATCCACAATAGCAATGCGATCACACAGCTGATCGGCTTCGTCCATATAGTGCGTCGTCAAGATCATCGTTATCTGTTTTTCCCTGTTAAGACGCCCGATGTACTCCCAGATGTGCCGTCGGGTTTGCGGATCAAGCCCGAGCGTGGGCTCATCGAGAAAGAGGACTTTGGGGTGGTGAAGCAAACCGCGCGCGATCTCTAAACGCCGTTTCATCCCCCCAGAGTACTTCTTGACGATAACATCGGCCTTGTCACTCAGTTCCACGAGCTCGAGCACGTCGTTTATTCTCCCTGCTATTTCGCCTCGGGGCACTTTATAAAGCCGACCATGGAAATCGAGGTTTTCCCTTCCGGTTAAATTGTCGTCGAGACTCGGGTCCTGGAACACAATCCCTATCAATCCACGGACCGTGTCAGATTCTTTTCTCACGTCGTGTCCGTAGATGGTGGCCGAGCCGCTCGTGGGCCTCACTATGGTGCACAGCATCGAGATGGTAGTCGTCTTGCCTGCACCGTTCGGTCCGAGCAATCCGAAGAGTTCACCTTCTTCAATTTCAAGATTTATTCCCTTAACTGCTTCAACGTCCTCGAATCGTTTGACCAAGTCCTTAGTTTCGATAGCTTTCATGAACACTCACATTGCATCAAAGCGCATTTGCAAATCAAAATGTAGTTAACACTGCACTCCAATTTATCAGTTTTAGCATATATATAACTTGTTGATACATTGCCGCCAATTCAATGCGTTTTTTTCTAACCCTCGTTGCGCACTTTGTGGGCGAGTTCGCCAAAGAGACGCTATTAAACAGCACACGGTTACTCATAACGTTAAAGTACTAAAATGGCAAAGGGTACGTGCCAATGATTAGCAAGGATGATTACTATGGAGTTTTGGAATCCCAACATCGAACGTCTGCCAGAGGAAGAGCTCAAACAGCTGCAGGAACGCAAGCTTCGACGGCTGGTCGAAAACGCGTTCGAATATTCCAGTTTTTACAAGGAACGCTTTAGATCGGCCGGTATTTCACCAAACGATATTCGGTCACTTGAAGATCTCGCAAAGCTCCCATTTACGCTCAAAACTGATCTGCGCGACACCTACCCGACGGGCATGTTCTCGGTCCCACAGAGCCAGATCGTGCGATTTCACGTTTCAAGCGGCACGACGGGCGTGCCGACCGTCGTCGGCTATACCGTTAACGACATCGACGTGTGGTCAACGTGCTTAGCACGCTCATTGACGGCATGCGGATTAGGACGGGGTGACGTTGTCCAAGTCGCATATGGCTACGGTCTGTTTACAGGTGGACTTGGTCTTCATTACGGGGTCGAAAAAATCGGCGCAACCGTTCTGCCAATCGGCGCTGGATCGACGTCGAGACAAGTAAGCCTCATGAAAGACCTCGGAACGACAGCCATGGCCTGTACGCCATCATACCTTCTCCACATTGGAGAAGTCGCTGAGTCAATGAAGGTCGACATAGCGTCGCAGACTAAACTACGAGTCGGCATCTTAGGGGCTGAACCCTGGTCGCTCGAATCGCGAAAACGCATTGAGCAGAGCCTTGGGATAACGGCGTACGACATTTACGGCACGTCTGAAATGAGCGGTCCGCTCTTTACCGAATGTTCCGCCCAGAATGGCATTCACGCGTGGGCAGATCACTTCTTGCTTGAAATTATCGACGATCACGGCAGGCCAGTAAAACAGGGAAAGAAAGGAGAACTCGTCGTGACGACGCTTTCAAAAGAGGCACTCCCACTCATACGTTACAGAATGGGGGATATCACCTCGCTCGTGTGGGAGGAGTGCGAGTGCGGACGGACGCATCCAAAAATTATGCGC
>PMYA01000134.1 GCA_003170935.1 Methanobacteriota archaeon | reverse complement strand
TCGCGTATCCGCGGTTATGGTTATGAAGTGTACATGCGCGACTCAATGGAAGATACGCCAGAAAACCGGCGAAAACTCGTGCGCTTCGTCGCCCAAGAGGTGAAAAAGGACGAGAAGATACCTCACTTCACTGCCGATGCCGTTGAAGAGATCATCCGCGAGGCGCGACGAAGGTCGGGAAGGAAAGGACACGTCACATTAATGCTGAGAGACCTCGGCGGGCTTATTCGAGTCGCAGGAGATATCGCTCGTGCCGAAGGCGCTGAGTACACGACTGCTACACACGTTATCGATGCGAAGAAAATGGCACGATCGGTCGAGCAGCAGCTCACTGATCAATATCTCGAGCGCCGTAGAGACTACCAGATGTTTCGGAACACCGGCGCAGAGGTTGGTCGCGTCAATGGTCTCGCTGTGGTGGGAGATGATTCGGGTGTCGTGCTGCCCATCGTTGCAGAGATCACACCTGCACAATCCAAAGAGGAGGGTCGCGTAATCGCGACTGGATTGCTAAAAGAGATCGCTCTTGAGGCCGTCCAAAACGTTTCTGCACTTATCAAGAAGTTCTCAGGCCAAGGCATTACAGACAAAGACGTGCACATCCAGTTCATTGGCACCTATGAGGGGGTCGAGGGCGATTCGGCGTCAATTTCAATTGCAACCGCAGTCATCTCAGCACTCGAAAACGTTCCAGTGGATCAGTCTGTAGCAATGACCGGATCGCTTTCGATTCGCGGAGAGGTGCTGCCCGTTGGCGGCGTGACGCACAAGGTTGAGGCGGCCGCTAAGGCAGGTATCACGCGTATAATCATCCCGAAGGACAACGAAGGGGACGTCATGATCGAGAAGCAATTCAGAGACAAGGTGCAGATTATCCCTGTCGGTACTATCGGTGAGGTCCTCGAAAACAGCCTTATCGGTCGAAAGCGAGATGGGTTGCTCGAGCATCTAAAGAATTTCACGGGTAACTCGCATGATCTGAAGGGCTATTCGAGCGCTGTCCCTCAGTGAGTTTTTTGCGCGTGCGTTCAGCACATAATTGAGGCGGTCTTCATGCTAGAAGAGCCGTTGCCGCTCTTTAGAAAGACACAGCTCACATATACAAACGCTGACCTTAACGGGTCGACTGACGACCTATGGCAGATTCACGATCGTTTTGCGAAAGGAGGGCAGCATAGTGATGGCGTTGTCAGCCCCTCCCTTCTCGATTTAAAGATTGAAATCGCGCACAGGATATACCAAAACTGCCATTTCTGCGAGCGCCGATGCCTCACAGATAGAATCAAGAAGCCAGGATTCTGCGGAGTTTTAGGGTCAAAATACTCCTCAGAGTTTCTCCACTATGGCGAAGAACGCGAACTCGTTCCATCGCACACTATTTTTTTTACGGGCTGCACCTTCAAATGTGTCTTCTGTCAAAATCGGGATATTGCTTATCATCCAAATGCCGGTGTAGTCTGTGACCCGCAGGTGCTTGCACGGAGAATATACGCGCGATCGATGGCGGGCTCACGAAACGTGAACTGGGTGGGGGGAGACCCGACCCCCCACATATGTATGATATTGGAAACGACGCGCGCCCTCGCCACGCTCGAGCGAGAGAGTGGGGTTGATGCACGATTGTTGAACGTCCCGATGGTTTTCAACTCAAACGCATACTACTCCACAGAAGCTCATAAGCTTCTCGATGGCGTGATTGACGTTTACCTGAGTGACTTTAAGTATGGCAACGACTCTTGTGCACATCGGTATTCGAATGTCGACAATTATATAGGAGCCGTCACGCGTAACCTTCTCGCTTCAAAAGACAGGCTCATAATACGTCACCTGGTTATGCCCGGCCATGTTCAGTGTTGCACGGAGCCGATCGTCGGATGGGTGCGTGAGCACGCGCCAGACGTCAAGTTCAACCTTATGTTTCAGTATGCCCCTTACAACGTCGTTAACTACCCCGAGATGAATCGGTACGTGAGCGACTCCGAGCGACGCGCAGCTTTAAACATCGCAAAGGGTTTAAACCTCATTTGACGTTCCTTGGACTATGGGGATCATAACGCTAATCTCTGACTTCGGCGCTTACTACCCGGCGGTGATGAAGGCAGTTGTCCTAGGTATAGCCCCTGATGCAACCATCATCGACGTAAGTCACGAGATCACATGTGAGAACGTTCGCGAGGCGGCCTTCGTACTCCGCGAAACGGTCAAATACTTCCCGCGAGGCACGGTGCATATAGCGGTTGTCGATCCTTCTGTCGGCACAGACAGACGGGGTCTTGTCATAGCAGCGGCAGGGCATTATCTTGTCGGTCCCGATAACGGAATTCTGATCCCTGCAGCGCGCTCCTTAGGCGATTTCGAAGTGTTGCGGATCGAAATTGAAGCGGAGTCAAGCACATTTCACGGACGAGACGTCTTCGCGCCTGTAGGTGCGCACTTACTAATGGGCCACATGCAAAGCCTTGTGCCTGCGCCGACTTATGTTGATCTTCTATTCGACGAACCGCATTCGTCTGAAAACGCCATTTCAGGAACCATTTTATATGTCGATCGATTCGGCAACTGCGTGACGAATATTCCCGGAACGTTGATGATACAGCGCTCAGGCCATGGCAGCTTACATAATCTCAACGGTGACGTAGCAATTCAGTTTGTGCAGACGTACGACGATGTAGCTAGAGGCCAGCCATTGCTCACCGTAGGGAGCTTTGACTTGATAGAAATCGCCGTTAATAAGGGCAGCGCTGCAACAGAGTTAAATTTGAATTTAGGCGACGATATCTCGCTGGAAAATCCGTAACGCACTCACAATAAACGAGATTTATCGCAGAGTTTTGTAAGCGGTACCTGTAACACGCGAATGCACTCCTTCAAGTTGAAGCAGCTTTTGCTTGATTTCGAGCCCCCAGGCAAACCCGCCAAGGCCGGATACTCCTACCACTCGATGGCAGGGGACAAATAGGGGCACAGGGTTGCGATGCAACGCATTCCCGACGGCTCGCGCTGCACGGGGGTTACCTAACATTGCCGCTAGTTCTGAATACGTAACGACGCTTCCCCGTGGTATTTGTCGTGCATATTGTAGTGTGGCTCTTTCGAAAACAGAGTGGTTGTCAAGATCGACAGGGAAGACGCTAAGATCCACGTTACCCCCTCGCAAGTATTTCTCAAGAGCTTTTACGGCTGGTTTCGCGCCCTGCAGGTTATCAGGACGAGAGCACGGTCCAAGCTCCACCTGTTGAATCACCCCACCTTCAAGCACGACGAATACGAATTGCGCTAGAAATTCAGAATAAAGAGACGCGGTTTCTTTCATCGTTTCTGCGTGCTCACCGTTTATAGCAGATACCAATCATTATCGCCCACCGTCTTTTCCAGCGTCTCTAAGTGCACATCTTGCGCTGAAGCATTTGAGATCGAGAGTAACGCAGCCCTCAAATCAGCCAAGTAGTGAACGTTGCTGAGGCTCCCGTACTCAAACTTCCTACCTCGTACCCGACAACGTTCGAGCGTTTCCGCGTGTGGCAAGATGGTTACATCAAGGTCAGTCTTCTTGCATGCCCTTTGCATGGCTTGCCTAAAGTCACCCGTGCAGTAAGCAATTCGATGTTTATACGTGTTGCGCGTCTTTTCTAAGTAGTGATAAAGTCGCTTACTCTCGAGCTCAACGAATCTCTTCTTAACGGAAAGGACGTTGCAATTGCCAAGCACGAAATCGTAGTGAGCAAAGGGATATTCAGTATCGAGTTCCCGCGGCGTTACGCCACAGGTGCCAAATGCAACGATATGCACCTCCTCCGGGGCTAAAACGCTGAAAATGACCTTGTCGTAATTCCTATGACTCGGACTCGTATGATACGGCTTCACCTTGGCGCACGGCACAAAAATACAGACGTTACGCACGGGCGGGGTGTACTCATGCAGCACGTACTCATTTGCCCTAACCATGTCGGGATGAGAGAATACTTTCTCTCCAACTAACGGCGCGGGTGAACGTTCTGATTCAGGTATAATCATTTAACAGTAAGCCCAGTCCTATCGTAAGAGGCTCAGGCTTTTAAGCTCCTTCACGATGTGATCGACCGCATCAGCCGCGTCTTCGGGCTTCCGACCACCCGTGACAACCAGTTTGCCTGAACCGAACAAAAGAACGACCACTTTAGGTTCCGATAACCGGTAAACCAGACCGGGAAACTGCTCGGGCTCGTACTCAATGTTCTCAAGCCCAATGCCAAGGGCAATGGCATTTAGATTCAAAACCGAGTGAAGATCCGCGGACGCAACGATGTTTTGCACCTTGATCTCCGGAGTTCCTTTGACGTCGATGCCGATATTCCTGAGGCTTTGGAATACGTTTTCCAGACCCCTGTACACGTCATCAATGCTCTTTGCACCCGTGCAGACAATTTTTCCCGATCGAAAGATGAGTGCAGCGGTCTTCGGGTCCTTGGTACGGTAGACAAGGCCCGGAAACCGTTCAGGATCGTAATCTGCGCCCTCTGAAGCAAGTAACACTTGCTTTAGATTTATTTCTATCCCAATACTGGTGGAGGCAACCACATTTTCAATTTTAATAGTGTCCCGCGGTTCAACCGTTGCGTCTCCAACCGTTGCGTCTCCCGTCCTCCCAACCATCGCGTCTCCCTTCCGTGTTGCTTTATAAATGCTTTGTATATATAACGTTAAGGTGCGCTAGTGGGGGTTCTGAAAGAGATTCAGCCCAAAATCTCGCTTGTATGGCAAATACACGTGCACAGCATTTTTATCTACCTCGGACGTAAGTGTATACGTATGCCGCGCTGCGACTCCAGCTTAGATCGTATGGGGGGTCGTAAAAGCCGACCTAGGCCTAAGTTTAAACAAAAGCATTTGCGTAAATAAGCTCAGCAGCGTCTCGCGCATACTCGATGAACATCGCCCGAACAACATGAGACTAGCATTCGAGCTATCCGGAGAGAGTGAAAGCATTCCGCGAGCTGAGGTTCTCGCCATCTTCCGCGGTCTCGTAGTTCAAGAGATAGAGCGCGTTGTGGTGATGGACGTCGAAATCTTCGACCAACAGCTAGCCAATCGACTTGCAATGACGCACGCAGTAATCGAAGTCAAGGATGTTTGTGCGCAGAAGCTCACGTCAATTTACCAAGCGGCACAGAACATTGAATTACCTCGTGTTAGCGTCGCCGTACGAGCTAAGCGAATTGGGCCCGGCCTAAAAAGCGTAGACGTAGAGGCGACAATCGGAAAGGCCCTTGCTGAGCGCGGATTTGAAATAGACCTTGCTCATCCGCAGCTCCTCGTCAGGGCATTACTTAGCGACGATGTCTGCATAATCGGAAAGACGTTAACACAGATAAATCGGTCTCAATTTGAATCACGGCGGCCTCGTTTTCGGCCATATTTCTATCCCGGCGTACTATTGCCTCGGATCGCACGAGCCGCTGTAAACCTCTCTGGAATAAAAGCTCATGAGCTCATATTCGACCCCTTTTGTGGCACTGGGGGTTTACTTCTTGAAGCAGGACTCATCGGAGCAACTGCTTTAGGGTCAGATGTTGACAGCAGGATGGTCTTTGGAACTAAGATGAATCTCGACTACTTTGGTGTAGAGAGTACCTTGCTGGTTCAAGACGCTATGAGGTTAGCACTACAAGATGAATGCGTAGAGGCCGTCACAACTGACCTTCCATATGGACGTTCTGTCAGCATACACGCCCAATCGCTAGGGCAGCTGACTGAAATGGCTCTGGACGAAATCCTTCGCATACTTAAGTCTGGCGCGCGTGCCGTTTTGATATCGCACAACCCAATTGAGCGTGAAGTCTTAGATGTAGGTTTCACAATTGAGGGGCGTCACACTCAATACGTTCACAAGAGTTTAACAAGAGAGATCGTCGTGGTGCGCAAATGAGGTGCGAGAGACCACGGATTGAAGAGGACTCCCNNCGCTGAGATTTTCACCGGATGTTTCGGAAAAGCTGGCTAAACGTCGCTGCGTCAATCAAATCAGTGGACCTTTCCAGACCCTATATGCGATGCATATAACGGAAGATGTTTTCGTGCTGGGCGGTGACTAGCACCCCTTGAGCTGCTCCGATTGATTCCAAGCCTTTTTTTAACTCCTCAAGGTTTGCAGAGCCAATGTTAACGATCATGATCATCGTGAACACTCCAGATACGACAGTCTGACTGATGTCCTCTATGTTGGCATTGGCAGTCGCTAACAAGTTTGCCAAAGCTGCGACAATTCCGGGATGGTCAGAACCGGTAACCGTTATGACGATCCGCTCGTTATGCTTTGAGCTTGCCACGTTCAATCAACTTGCTTATTTGATTTTAGTACCAGAGGGAACCTTTTGCGATGGTCGAATAAGTACCGCCCTACCCTCATGTTCAGCGGCGAGAAGCATGCCATGAGATTCCACACCCATCAACTTCACAGGCGTGACATTCGCGAGAACGATTACGTCAGTGCCTATGAGTGCCTCGGCCCGATAGTCTTTGGCAATTCCTGCAACAACTTGCCGTGTTTCATCGCCCAATTGCAGCGTAATTCGTAGGAGCTTGTCTGATTTCTTGACCGATTCCGCGTCTAAAATGCGAGCAGTCCGCAGATCCATCTTCTTAAAATCTTCGAGCTCGATTGTCGCTATTTTTGTCCGAACTTCGTTCGCGGGGGTCTTCTGAACCAACCCAGCCATTCTCTTACTGAGTGTGGCCTCAAGTTCCACGATCTTTTTCTCATCGATCTTGGCAAAGGGCAGGTCTGGCTGGTTCAGCCGCAACGGTTCAACCTCGACTGTGGCATCCGAGAATTGGGTCGAAGTCTCACCGAGCTGTGCCTGCACCCCCTTCATTGTCGACGGCATGACTGGTTCCAAAAGCACAGCCAAGGCCTTCACAAGCTGAATGCAGTTCTTGACCTCTCGCGCACACGCTTCTTTGTCAGATTTTACGAGGTTCCAAAGCGCTTTTGACTGGAAATATACATTGCCGAAGTCTGACAACGACATCGCCGCATCGACGAACTTCTTGAACTCGTATTCTTCCAACGCATTCACCATCTTCTCGCGTGTGGCAGCTATCTCCTGGGTAATCGCAGCGTCAACCGGCGTGTCTGGGATGTAACCAAAGTTCTTGTACGCAAAGAGGAGTGTCCGATAAATGAAGTTGCCGAGGGACCCGACGAGCTCATGGTTCACTTTTTCCCCAAATACCTTCCACGAAAAATTCAGTTCCTTTGTATGTGAGGTGTAACACGCGAGATAATACCGCAGCAGGTCAGAATGGAATCCGTGGTCGAGGTAATCGTCATCAACCCAAACGACGTTGCCTCGGCTTTTAGAAAAAGTCTCGTTGTCGACTTTAACCATTCCCGAGGCAACGATGGCCGCAGGCCTTGTATAGTTTGCTCCTTTTAGCAGCGCTGGCCAAAAAACGGCGTGATGGTAGATTATATCTCCACCGATGAAGTGAATGATAGTCGACTCATTCTTCCAGTAGTCTTCCCACGTGCTCGTTGCCTCTTCGGTAAACGAAATGTACCCAATAGGGGCGTCAACCCACACGTAGACGACGAGATCGGTTCCCGGAAATGGAACCCCCCATGAAAGGTTCCGTGAAATGTTCCAGTCCTTGAGCTCATTTGTCACCCATTGTTGCGCATAGTTGCGGGCGTTGGCGGTTCCTCCGAGCGTCTCAAGATACGTTGACAAGAAGTCCTTAAACGCCGAAAGTTTAAAGAAGAAATGTTCCTCTTCTCTGTATTCAGCGCTTGCTCCGCACGTTTTGCACTTAGGATCGACGATTTCTCCCGATTCGAGATGGCGCCCACACCCTTGATCGCACTCGTCTCCACGGGCCGGCATCCCGCAAAAAAAGCACACTCCTTCTACATATCGATCTGGTAGGAAGCGATCGCATTCGGGACAATAAGCCAGTCTAATGACCAGCGGATATATGTAGCCGTTTTCTTGCAGCGCTTTTACGATTTCCTGCGTTCTGAAGTGATTTGTAGGCGCATCGGTATTTCCATAATGACTAAAATCAACTGCCAATGCCTTGAAGAGGTCCTCCCAGTAACGGTGGTAATAAGTGGAAAGCTTCTCAGGTGTGGTCCCCTGCTGCTCAGCGTTAATAACGATCGGAGTTCCGTGAGTGTCAGAACCGCATACGAAAAGCGGGTTTTGTCCAAGCTTTTTAAGACAGCGAACGTAGATGTCTGCTGGGACATACGTCCTCAGGTGACCGATGTGACAAGGGCCATTCGCGTAAGGCAATCCGCATGTGATAAGAAGTGGCTTATTCGTTACTGACGTCATTTTGGAGTCCTTGCGCCGTAATATTTATTTATGTGGTTGACAACTGCGGCAATCACGCCAGCCGATGATTGACGTAAGCTCTTCCAAACCGAGTACGACGTCCAGATTTATATTGCAGTCCTTTGTGCGGGCGCTGCAGTCGGTCCGCAAGGGCTAGTTACTAGTCATTGTGATAGTGGCCCTCTATTTTAACTCTTCGAGATCGACGCGTTTGTTTCATCGTTGCGATATCACATAAGAG
>PMYA01000073.1 GCA_003170935.1 Methanobacteriota archaeon | reverse complement strand
ATCCTTGCGTGTGCATTGGCTGGAATTCCTGGAGCTTTGCTCGTAATACTGTTGGTCCTGCTTGGCATTCCTGTTTGAATGCCCGTGAATGACTCTCGATTTGTGATCAAACAATCCAGCGGCGATTTTTTCACACTACTATATTTTTAATAAGATGACAGTTGTTTGCTGCACACTATTAACGATTAAGATCTGCCAATTTAGAGGATGGCTGAGTGGCATCTGAGGTTTTTTGATTGTATAAAGAGTATTCATTGAGGCTAAGTGACTTTACTTCTTAAAACGCTGCTCGTCGGATGATACGTAGGCCCCACCATAGCCGCGGATGAAGATCTGCCAACGTTTCTATCCCACTATTGAAGATGGCGCGTAAATCCTCAGCACAAGCTAACCTTTAATACCCGCAAAAAAAGAATACTTAGCGTTGCAGCTGCGTCAGACCATCCTATGAAACTTGTTGCTTGTGCGCTTATCGTGTTTGCTTTTCTGATACCCCTTCAAGGCTCGGGTGACGTGCTAGTTTGCCATGGCAATTTGACGAGTTCGGTGCACTCCGTTAAAACTCGAGAGCTCACGATTCCCGCCGGAATTCAAAATTTAGAAGTGCAGCTCCCTAGCGCGTCGAATGCCTCGCTCTTCGCGTACTCGCTAAAAATAGAGTCCTCTAATATTTCATACAGTAAGAAACCCGATGCCGTCACGGCAACGAGTGAAGGAATTAGCGCCACGTGGGTTAACCCACCCACACAACTGCGCTACACAATGGACACCAATCTAACGATTGACGTAAAAGCCGATGGATTGAACTCAGAATCACAGTTACCCCTCAAGCTTCCTAGCAGCAACGAGAGCGTTGCTAAATATTTAGCCCCCTCGACCTTTGTTCAGTCTAACGACCAAGAGATTGCAAAAACAGCGAAGGCAATCGTCAACAATACGACCTATGAGAGCGCAGCGGTAACGTCCATCATGCTCTGGGTCAGTGACAACCTCAAGTATGACCTCAACGCGACACCACATGACGCTTCTTGGACTTTTCACAACAAGCGGGGAACGTGCGAGAATTATGCACACCTTTCATTGGCACTATTGCGGAGCGTAGGAATTCCAGCTCGCTACGTCAGTGGCTACCTAGTAGGTGGAACGATTAACCTAAACGGAGATATACTGACTTCCAGCTATCAGTGGAGTCCTGGACCGCATGCTTGGATAGAGGTGTACTACCCAGACTTAGGATGGGTGCCATATGAGCCGCAAAAAACCTTAGGCTTTGTTGACGATCATCATGTGCGAGAGGCCGTCGGCAAAGACTCAGCCGATATATCAAACAAGCTGACGTATACGTCTGCCGTCAGTGATACGAGACACGTCGTCATTAACGACTCTTCAGATGCGATCGTAGTGCAGGATACTTCGGATTTGCATGTAATTCACACATCTAGTGCCTCAAACCAGCAAGTCCTATCACAAGAGATGGCACATGGCGGGACGGTCAACGACCACATAAACGCGTTTAGCGGCGAGGGACTTTTAGTTAGACTCGCAGCGCCAATNNTTGCTCGAAGACGTCGCGGTTAACTTATCCATCAGTATTATTATAGTGCTACATCGAGGGCCCACGTGATGAATTGTCTTGCAGGAAACTCGTGAATTGTTGACAAGATAGCAAGTCCTTGGTCCACAGGCTTCACTATCAAAACAGCGCCGTCTTCAGACTGTAATATCACGTCGTTCTCATCTACGCCTATCAAGTAGCCATCTGTATAGGCCTCAAAGACGTTGAGGATGTGCGCGGCTGGATGCTGTTTCCTGACATCTATTTTCATCGGAGTGTCTCGGGCGAGATGCTTAACCCTGTAAAGCAGACCAAGCCACGCAAAGTCGTAGTCGTCGACGTACGGGCTGAACGCTATTAAAACACCCCCCTTTCGCATAAACTGCTGCAGGGGCGTACCTACGCGTCGCACTGATTTAGCGACTGTACTATAGGCCGGATTCCCAAAACCAACGGGAAGAATCGCCACCTTAAATTTCGGGGAGTACGCGGTGCCAATCTGCAACGGCGACACACGCACACATGCTAATCCATATTCAACAAACAACTTCTCAAAAAGAAGCGGACGATCCCAAATGAGCGCAATCTCACTCATCGTGCAAAAGAGATTTCGCGTCTACTTAAGGATTGTTAAAGGTCGTTCGGTGGGGCCACCGCGTTGAGTTATTACGCCGATAGTCAAGCCCGCTTCCACCTATCGACTAATTCAGATAGTTCTGCAGCGTCAGTTATCTCCTCAAGCCAGATCTCGTTGAATCGAGTGCGCAGTGCGGGGGAGAGCACGTTTCTCGAAGGGTGGATTTTCGGCGGATTAATAGAAAAGAACAATCTGAAATTAGGATGCAGTTCAAATACGGTTGCCTCTTCGTCTGTGACGTAACCGAAGTCGAGTAGTGTATTGAGGTACTCCGAGAGGGGGTTAAGGTTCGCCTCGTCGATTAAAAGCCATGCACCGCTTTTGACGGCTTGAAAGAGGAGGCCTCGCTTGTAGCGCCACCTGCCACGACGGTCTTGCGTAAAGCCACCTAGGAGCTCCTCGATGCCCGAATCTGATGAAAGGTTCACGTAGTAAAGGTCCGTCTTCTTCTGCCGCGCCAGGTATCTTATTAACGTAGTTTTTCCTGAAGCAGGGTAGCCAACTAGAAGAATCGGCTCATCAAACTTAAGAGCTTTAAGCATGCTCACGAGTGTGCGTCTCTGCGTTTCGGTCGGCACGATTCGAGCTTCTTCGCCTGGAATGAAGCGGCGACCCCTCGTCACCGGCAAGTCAGCGAGTGTCTGCCCCAGCTGTTCGGAGGGAATGGTCAACGCATCTGCACCGCTGCTGCCCTCTGCTTTGATGCCAAAGATGGTGTCAATAAGCTTTAGCAGACCTTCCCGTTCGTCGCGGTTTCGCACGCGTGCAACGTAGATGTCAGCTAATTCTGTACCAAGGAGACGCATAAATACGTGTTCGGGCACGTTCGTTTGTATAGCGGGCTCCAATCGCCTTCCAAGCCGTATCAAATCTCGCAAACTGAAGATGTATGGTTCCTTTTCCTCCTTACCAATAACTTTCGAGTTGGCTTGTTCCTGTAAGGTAACGTGAAAAAACGCGATCGAGTAGGCCAAATGAGCGGGGATACCAAATAATCCGCTTAGAATTTCAATCAAGTCCTCTTCACTCAGCTCCCTTTGGTATTGGACCTTGAACCGCGACACAAACACCTGTGACAGCCGTTCCCGTTGTGCGTAGCTTGACGGGTTCGCTGTGGCAAACAGCCTGAATTCGCCCGACGGCTCGACAACGCGTTGATCGCCATTCTCAGAATAGACGAATTTGCCCGTGATTAAGTAATCGTTAAGTATCTCGAGGACCTCGGAGGCCGCAAGGTTTAGCTCCTCAAGAACAAGCCAAGTTCCGCGTTTGGCTGCTTTTAAGATGATTCCATCCTGCCAGACGAACTTTCCTTGGTTGTTTGGTTTTATACCGCCTATCAGTTCTGACTTCGAAATGTACGGGTTGAGCGTGTACGAAATATGCTCGTAACCCAGGGTCTCAGCTAACCACTTTATCAAGAAACTTTTCCCGGTAGACGTCGGACCCATCAGGAGAAGCGGATGGTTCAAAAGAAACGCTGAAGCAATCGCATTAAGCAGCTCATACGCAGTTTTCGTTACGATGCACTGCTTCGCACTAGTGTGCAGCGTCTTTTTTTGCATCGTGAGGTGCCCTACTTGCAGGGAGTCTCCCTTGAACTGGACAAACTGCGAATAAGTGCCAGAAAGCGGCGTAGATAGAGACGCATCAAGTTCGTCACCCAGCTCGCGAATCGTCTCTTGAAACTCTCCATTGTCAGAGCCTAGGAGCATAGCACGCGCGACGCTACCGAAAAGGTTCTGGGCCTCACTACGAACTTCAACGGCATTGTCATCTAATACTTGTTGGAGTGCGTGCTGATTAAGGGCCATGCCCTTGTCGACGTATCTCGGGTATACTCGCCCTAGCGCTTCGACGGCCGCCTGGCGCACGTCTGAGTTGGTATCAGTTAGGAGCTGTTCCAGCGGTCTTATATCAGGCTCTTTGCCACACTCAATGAGTGTTGCATAGATATCGCCGAGAGCTTTAGCCGCCGCTACGCGATTTTTTGCGTGTTTGTCACTCGTGGAATTCTCTAGCTTTTTGACCCTTACGGCGGACTTTTTTGCGTGAATAAGTGCAGGATAAACCAGGCCAAATGCTTTGATTGTGGCTTGGCGGACCTCGATGTCGTCATCGGTGAGCAGGTGTTCTAATAGGGCAACGTCGGTCGGGATCCCGCGTTCAATGCGTGCTGTGTAAATGCCGCTCAGTGCCTCTACTGAAACCCTGCGGAGCTCATCGTTATTTTCCGTTAGGACGTGTTGGAGTAACGAGACGTCGGTCGGGATCCCGCGTTCTATGCGTGCTGTGTAGACGTCACCTAGCGCGTTCACCGTTGCTTTGCGTACCACCCATGATCGATCTGTAAGGGCGGCTTCAAGCCCTTTGAGATCAACGTCTACGTCTCTTTGAATGAGGGTGGGGTAGATATTGCCCAGCGCTTCGACAGTGGCTTGGCGCACAGCCCAGTATTCATCATTAAGCCCGAGTTCAAAACGCGGCAGGTCTACTTGGATGCCAACGTCGATGAGCGCAGGGTAAATAACGCCCAGCGCTTCGATTGTAACTTGCCGGTGGTAATCAAGAAGCGCATCCAACCCCATCTCAAGCTGTCCTAAGTCAATCGCTTCTCCGTGTTTAATAAAAGCGGGATAAACTACACTTAAAACCGAAGCTGCTGTCTTACGGACCCCTAGAAACTCGCTGGAAATGCCGCGCTCAACTCTTGATATTGGGCTCACTATCCCGCGATCCAGTAGCGCAACATAAACACTGCCAAGGGCAATCATGAGCGCCATGTGGACTTTTTCGTCACGGCTTGCAGCATCTGCCTCGAGAGAACTGATATCAACGTCCTTGCCCCGCTTTATGAGTATTGAGTATACGTCACCCAACGCCCCTAAAGCGGCTTGATGGACCTCTGTGTCGTGATCGGTGAGTAGGCGCTCTAATGGGGCAACGTCGGTCGGGATCCCGCGTTCGATGCGTGCTGTGTAGACGTCACCTAGCGCGTTCACCGTTGCTTTGCGTACCACCCATGATCGATCTGTAAGGGCGGCTTCAAGCCCTTTGAGATCAACGTCTACGTCTCTTTGAATGAGGGTGGGGTAGATATTGCCCAGCGCTTCGACAGTGGCTTGGCGCACAGCCCATGCATCATCACGAAGCAACGTTTCCAATAGATGCCAGTCGGTGTGTTTTCCACCCGCAATGCGATCACCATACAGAGTGGCAAGAACGACGACGGCCGCTTGGCGCGCAGTCCAAGCCGTATCAGTCAACTCCTCCTCTAATTCCTCCAAGATGACGTCGCGCAAAGAATCATCAAAAAGCAAGTCATAAGCGATTTTTCGTGCCGCAATCCAGGTTTCTCTGTCTGTCGCATTCACCAAACTGGCAAGCATGGTAAGCAACATTTTGACAGTCGGGCTCTCGTTATAGGTCTCAAGAATCTGCAAAAAGGATTTGAGACCCCCTGAAATAGACGTGACGAGTGCAGGAAGCCGACGAGTAAGCAACGTCAGATCACGAGGTTCGAAATCTGGCAGCACTGCTTTAATATGGCCATCTTGTTCGATTATCGATTGTACTATCCCATCACTCTCTGGCTGTATCTGTGTAAAAGCGTAGTGACACACGTCAACAAAGGCGTCTTTTTCTGACAACCCGGAGTCCAAAAATAACGCAAGCGCCTCAGTTGCCCGTTTTAGGTCCCTTATTGTGAAAAGTTCGGGAAAGTCTTGCTTGAGCTTCAGGTAAACGCGAGCGATTAGCGCCCCAAGTTCCTCACTAAATCGATCATCAATGGTTTGTGAATGCTCTCGGGCGTCGTTTAAACCATTATAATTCATCGAGGTATTATTACGAATCTGAGGTCACCTCTTTTGCAAGCACACTGCCCAACATCAAAGGCAGGTCGTCAACCGTCGCAACTTGTATCCTACGGTCGTACCTTGTGCGTATTGATGTGGCACCTTCTCCTATGCCGATCCCTACTACGTGGATAGATTTCGTTGTAGCTACGTCCTGAAGTTCTTTAAAGGTGAGGCCGGTACTATTGACGTTTCCCTCACCGTCCGAGACAACGATTATAAGACGATAAACATCTTCGGGCTCTCGTTCGAAAAGATTTATACCCAAAGCAAGAGCGTCCGCATCTGCCGTCGCCCCAAACGGTATGAACTGAGATACGTCCTCAAATACTTGCTCGCGCTCATGCTGCGTAAAATTGTCGCCAAACGGCTTATGGACTATTGGCGCGTCCGCAAAGCCGATGATCGCGTAATCAATCCCGATATAATCGAACGCTTCCATAAAGAGTAGGACCCCTTGTAACGCAGCAGTTCGTTTTGGCTCCTGCATTGAACCTGATTCGTCTAACAGTAACATAATNNACTCGGCGTAAATCCGGTTTCTGACCGGAAGAGTAATAGCCTTCGTACTTTGGCTTTCGGTTTTTTGCAAGCACGTTATCCAGCGTTCCAACAAGCGTTTGTAACAATCCCGATACCGCAGCAAACGCCTTGTTATATTCGTTCTTGTCCGAGATGCTTTTGCTTTGAAGGTGCCGACGCTGAGCGACAAGATCCCTGCGGGTAATTTCAGAGTGCGGCTTTTCTGAAGAAATTCGCACGTTTTCACTTCGGTCTCTTTTTGCCCCAATTCTTTTTTCAACAGTATTGGCTTCAAGTGATTCAGGCACAGTGCGCTTCGCAGATAGCCGATCGGCGAATTCTTTTGAATGTTTCTCCAGAATCTGTTGCGCCTCTTGCTCCAATTGCTGAAACTTAATCTCCGATGGGTTATCGCCCTCGCCCAGAGGTCGCTGCCCACGCTCAATCGTTAGCGCTATGTTTTCGATAGCTTTTTTGAGCAGCGTATCGTACGGTTCTAAAATATACTTCTGCACGTTTTCAGCTGCTTCCCGCGCAAAACGACGCTTCTCTTGCTCTGAAGCGCGGCCACGAGGGTGATGGGTAAAGATAGATTCAAAAAACTGAACGGTGGTCTCGAAGACTGTCCGTACTTCTGGGTTGATAAAGAGTGAAGGAGGCTTACCAAACTGCCAATAGTACAAGACGGACAACAGATACTCAAAATGGGGGAGGACCTGATACGCCTGAATTGTTGAATTAGAGCTTTTTTGAACCTCCTTTTGTAGTTTATAGCTGTAGGATGTGGTGCTTAGGTCTTCAGAGAGCAGATCGTCGTAAATGAGATCCAAATATCGGGAGGTCCCGGTGAACGTCGCTTTGATCCAGTTATTTGCTCGCGGATCTTCAAATGTATTCAGAAGCAACCGCAACGATTCGGTCGAAAGGAGTTGTCTGAAGGTCGGATTTTTTTTGTCCACTCGCGTTATCTGATAGTGACCGATCTCGTGCAACAATGAACCTACGATTTTGTCCGGTGGTGCCGTAACGAGGTCGATAAGGGGGAAGGTTACAGTGTTGTTTTCATAGTCATAGGCCCACCCTTCTCCGGGAATGACGTTTATATCAACATCCTCTCCTAATCCCGTAGAGATTATCGTTATCAAGGTGTGCATCTTCTGAAGGAGGAGGACCTGATCCATCTTGTTTTTTGCAGCTAACTGTGCTATTTGTCTTTTTTGTGTTTCTGACAGCCCGACTCCTCGCGTTTGCGACGGTGGTACCAACGTGCCTAAAGAAACGGGCTCAGATAAAGCGTTAGGCTCCGCTTGCGTGCGCAACCTTGAATTTTTTTCAGTCAACGATACCTCTAGGACATCCAACCAGCCCTTGTCTGCAAAGATAGCATAACGTTCTGGAGTTCGAAACACGTTGATCTGGTCTACAAGAAGGGGCAACGACAGTCCCCGAAGAAGTTCTTTGTCGTTTTTTTCTCGTCGGACCAAACAACCGAACAAGCACTCGAACACACCAAGTCGGAACCCGACTGGTACCCCGTCGCGCAGTAATGCATAGCTTACATAAGCAACGTCGTTTTCCAGACTCGCCAAAGCAACGTTATCTGCTTCATCAACGAGAGCACGGGCATTAGCCGTTAGGGTTACATTTAACGGCGGCCCTCTGGGAGATCGGCTCAGTGCGACCCACGTGGCGAAATCCCGTTTAAACTGAGCGATCGTCTGTCTTAACTGTGCATGCAACCGCGATGGGACACCTGCAACGTAGTTCTCACTGGAGTGGTACTCCACTTGTCGGCCTTTGGGAATTACCCGTATCAACAGCTGTGGAAAACCCTTCTCCTCTTCTGTTGGCTCAGAAAATGCCGGATAGCGCACCATTTATGCCATCGAGGCTCCTGTTTCATTTATTCACGTCAGAAAAAATCTCCATGTCTAAAGTGAGCAAAATCTTGGCGACTACATATTCAACGGCGCTATGCTACAGCACATATATTCGCCGTAGAGAATATAATGATAACGAAGCCGTGTGCGCGCGAGTGGGGCTTATCAGATTTTTTTTCCCCACGTTTCGCTCGAAATTATTTAAAGTATAACTTATTGACGCGTGATGTCTCAAAGCTGATACCAGATAGCCTAGCAGCGGGAGCCAGCAAAGCCTAAAAAAGACACTATAGTTGTTACTCTGTTGTACGCAACTATATCTTCACTCGTTCTTGGGGACCAAGAGACGTTGTTTTAACCGCTTATTTTTGTCCACCTGTATCTTTAATGTTGACTTTTACGGCTTTCACCTTTTCCACAGGCTCTTTCCTTGGCATAGTGATTTCTAGTACCCCGTTATTGAATCGCGCTTTTGCTTTTTCCGGAATTACGGTGGCCGGCAGGGATATCCTTCGTTTATACGCGCAACCCCGCTCTCGACAAGCATACGACTGCTGTTCACCTTCCACCTCAGCTTGTGGTTCAGCGGAAATGTGTATAGTGTCGGGCATAAGGTCGATGTCAATGTCCTCTTTCTTGACCCCTGGTAGATCCGCTACGAGATGAAGTTCTGTGCCGAGGTCGATTACATCTATTTCAGGCGTCCTCGTTGGGCTCCAATGCCTTGGCATTATCTCGGGGACGTACGTTTTGTATAAATGCTCAGCCTGTGAGCGTTGTTCCTCAGGAACGAATCTTTGGTAAAGATCTTCCACTGTCGCAAGCGCGGCATCGAGCACGCCCCCCACGTTTGCAATAACCTCTTGAATCCAATCGTCTCTTGTTGTCATTCTGATCCCTCTAATTAGCTAATCTCCCGTGTGAGCCCTCCTAACTGAGAACGCTCACGTGCACCTACAAATCTGCTTTTCTTATTTATATCCTCACCCCTTGTAAGAGTAAATATGTTCGGCGCTCAGCGACCTGCAAGTACCATAGCACCTTGAAGGAAGTCGGGGCAAAAAAGGCGTGCTCGTTGGAGGGTTAGCTTTGTTAGAAGCCTTGGAGAGCGATAACCAAGCATAAATATCTTACCACATAGAGTCTAAAGCCTCTTACAACAAAAAGGAGATGATATCTATGGGAACAGACAATGCGTATGTTTTACCAAAATTGCCCTACGACTACAACGGTTTAGAGCCGTATATCTCTGAGCAACAACTTACGATTCATCACGACAAGCACCATCTCACGTACGTAAACGCGGCGAATGCGGCTTTTAAAAAGCTTGAAGAAGCACGAAAGAACAAAGCAGAAATTGACGTTAAGGCAATGCTGAAAGAGTTGTCATTCAACATAGGCGGCCATCAACTGCATTCTATTTTTTGGCCTACTATGGCGCCTGCTGGAAAAGGCGGCGGTGGGGAGCCCACAGGTAAGCTCGCAGAAGCTATAAACGACACATTTGGCAGCTTTGCCCAGTTCAAGGCGGAGTTTAGCAAGGCAGCAGCAACCACTGAGGGTTCAGGATGGGCTGCACTCGCTATCGACGTGAAGACTAAACAGCTAGCCATAATGCAGATAGAAAAGCACAACGTCAACGTCTATACCGGCTTCTACATTGTTATGGTGCTCGACGTTTGGGAACATGCCTACTACCTAGATTACAAGAACGAACGGCCGAAATTTGTTGANNNATACCGCCTACATCAGGTCTCACGCGATTGTTCAGATCACTGCATATCACGATTTGTTTTGCGTATAATTGTAAAACGTGATTCTCAAGCAATTTAGCTTAACGAGCGGTGCCCTATCTCACCATTCAACGGAGCTGCCGCCACCGTCAGATCCTCTTTGAATTGTGATTTGCTGCCTAGTATGCGAATGAAAAGCGTCATCGTGACTTATGACGATGACTTGGCTTAATCCTTTAATTGCACCTATTTGGCTAGCCAAGTTGTTACGGCGTTCCTCATCAAGATGTACAGTAGGTTCATCAAGAATGAAAAGGCCGAGTCCGCCGATAACTTCCTGAAGCGCTAAGCGAACGCTCAGGCATGCTGATATTTTCTCGCCGCCACTCATTTCGTACAGCGAGATTACATTTTCATTTATAGTTTTGAAGATTAGGTAATCTTCCTGCCAAAACAGTTGAGACCCTGCACCGACGAGACTTGACCAGTACCGCTCCGCGTGCTTGCTAATCTCTCTCGTGTAGACGGGACGTAATGAGCTCAATTTCTTAAAACTAGCGCGAACCTCGTCAAAGAATTTAGCGTCGGATTCAATTTCAGTAAGTTCGACTTCAGCGACCATTAGATCTTCTTTTTTCTCTTTAACGTCGCTTTTGATTGACTTTTCTTGGTCAATCTGTTTGAGTAATTGCGTCAGGACGCCTTTTTTTTCGTTGAAAACTCGTTGTTTCCCTTCTAGATCTTCAATGATTCGCTGATGTTCCCGTTTGTCGTAGACCGCTTTAGTTTCGAGGACTTTGCTATCAAATTCGGCTCGTTGGGCCTCCAAATCCTGAAGTCTGCTGCATAACTGACCGTAACTGGTCTCTAAGTTTTCCAGTTTCTCGGCGCTACTTTTAGATGCTAAGTAAAGATCATACGCTGGTTTCACTTCCTGCAGTTCCTGGGCAAGTCTCGTTTCATTTTCTTCGTTCCCACCTGCTTTAGAAAGCTTCGCCGTTTCACTATCAATGCGTTCCAGCGCCCGGGTGAGTTGATATTGTGTTTCCTCGACTTCAGAGATCTCTTTCAGCGCTGCAGGTTCATCAAATCTTTGAAGATTGTACCATATCGAGTTGAACTCGTCAGCTCGTGGTTTCAACTCATCAAGAAGTGCTTTTGTGTTTTTGATTGCTTCAGAAGAATCGCTTAAGACGACAGAATCGGCGACCAATCGCTTGATTTCGGTGTTGGCGCTGTCCACTTGCTCTTTTAGAAGGTCAAGCTCGTGTTTCTTCTTTTCGAGTATCCTGAGTTGCTTTTCAGCTACAGCGGCTTGCTCAATAGCTCCCGATTTTTCTTTCTTTTGTGACTCCAGTTTGACCAGATCTTGTTGAAGTTTCTCCAGCTTTTGCCGCTGCTTTTGCCCGAGCTCTAAAATTGACTCACAGGTTTCGTGGGTATAGGGGCAGATCCCTTCTAACAGATCTGCCAACTCCTTCTCAAATTGCCGCTTTAAGCCATTGCGTTCGCCCAGTAGCGCGATTATGTCATTATACTCCCTGTTTAAACCCTCCAAAAGCTCAGCTTCTGTTTTTAGAGCGTCGTAACTTCGCAGTTCTAGCTCAAGCGCGTTAATTTTTGCGTTGTATTCGTTGAGTGTTTTGTGCTTCTCGTCTAGTTTGTCCTGGAGGGTTTCATATTTCCGTTGGTTACTCTGTAACGTCTCTAATTCAGCCTGAAGCTTGTTATAATCGTCAGCGTGTTTTTTGAGCCCTTCGGCTCTTTGTTTGAAGTTTCGAAAATTATCTAATTCAGCTATTTTGTTCTGCTTTCTATTTTCAAGACGGTCACAGTCCCCTTGTTTGGCGAAATGATCTTCCTGAAGTTTCGCAATTTGTCGAAGATACTCCCGCACCGTTTGAAGCTCAGCTGAGATCTTGTTGTATCGTAGAAAATATTGATGGTTGGCTTCGACTACCGCCTTAGCCCTGCGACTATCTGCCAGATCTCTTTCGACACTGCTCTGGTTCATTTTTAGAGCAGCTATTTGGGTCGCCGCATCACGGAGCTCGCGTTCCAGGTTGATGATTGATTCACTGAGCTCGTCTAGAACCTGTTTTCGGGTCCCTATTGAACTTATTTCTTTTTCGATGTCTTTAAGCTCGTTTTTTAAGATAATCGATTGATCTTCGTGTTCCTCCAGGCTCTCGATTTGTTTCTCCAGGTGTTCAACGCTTGACTTGAGTACGCGAACGTCGCCGTCATGCTTAATTGCCTGCTCTTTGAAGTTGTTCTTGACGTGCTTGGAATCTTCAAAGGCTTGCCTGTAACGGTATAACCCGAGCACCCTGTCAAAATGGTCTTTACGAGCTTGAGCGCTGTACTCGAACTCATCGATGATCTTGCCTTGTTGAACACAAACGACATTTGAAAACAAACTGCTGGCTGAATCATTGTAGACGCTCGAAATGCCAAGCTCATCTATGATTCGCTGGTGGATTTCCTCCTTTCCGAATAGTTTGGAGTTCCTTTCGTCGATGTAAAGCTCCCACGTTTGCGGCGCCGAACGGGAGAGTGTGTTTACAACGCGGAACGCTTTTCCGTTGCTGGAGAATTTGACTTCGATTAAACCTTCAGTCTCGCCTTTCCTAAGAAGATATTCTACCACGCCTTGCTTGTATTTGGTCCCTCTATGATCAATTACGGCAGACTTGATTCCTTGCGGGTCGAAACCGAAAATTGCCCGCCCTATACAATCGACAATGGTGCTCTTTCCTGCGCCGTTCTCCCCATAAATAGAAATCGTACCGTCACCAAGCAGGATTTCGCCCGAATCAACGAATGTCCGAATATTCCTAAGGCGAATGCTGTCGATCTTCATAAGGTTTCTCTTCGAAAACTTGAGACGTGCTGCGCTATCATTTTGGCGTCTTCGGCACTTGCAGGGCTCGTATCGAGTACCTCTTTCATAATGCCTCGCGCAAACGCGGCTACGTCTGGTGCTTGCAGATCGTAGCTGGAAAACGTGTGTTCAAACATTTTGAGTTCAAGTTCGTCCATCGAAGTCTCGACTTCAGAAAACGCGCCTTCGTCACTTGCGGTATTGTCTATTATCAAACAGTAAAGTGGTGAGTAGCGAACCTCAATTGCTGCTTTTGACTCGGCCAAGCTCAGATTCGGAGGGGCTTGACCGCCGAACACCACCCTGACGAGAGAGTCGGCAAGTTGATTGTCCGTGTTTTCTCTGTCCAACAGTTCAAGGGCCTTTTCGGTTGCTTGATCGGTACTGGCTAGCTCGACATTGAGACTAACCATGGGGCGAGCGCTGCGAACGTCGACTTCTGAAACCTCGGCGACCCCGTCTTCTAACTCCACGTCATAAAAGACCCGTTTATACTCTTGATCAGTGAATCTATAGTATTCCGGGCTACCGGGGTTGAAAATCCAGTCACTTATCTGAAAGCTGTTGTGAGCGTGTCCGAGTGCCAAATACGCCGCTTTTGGCCTGAGTATTTCAAGCTCTGACAATGAAATATCCGGATGCCCTTCGGCAACGTGATGCTCAACTGCAGCGTGCAAAAGTATAATGTTGGGTGCATCCGGCATTTGATTGAAAAAATTCTCAATTTTTGACCGCAGATAGATGCCGTGATACCCGAGCCCTATGATATTTGTATCGCCGATGTGCCTAATCGCGTTTTCAAGATTGTCCCCATCTGGGCCAAGATAGTCGACCAGCTCTAGGTATTCGAGGACATTATTGGCCGTGTCGCTCTGAGAGCCTTTTCTCCTATCGTGATTGCCATCGATCACGAAAAAGGGAATCCCGGCTTCTTTTAGTGGATTTAGTATTTTGATGACGTGGATGAGGGTTGTGTGATCAACTAAATTTGAGTTAAAGAGGTCGCCGCTGTGCAGGACAAAATCAACCTCGTTCTTGACAGCGTAGTTGACGATTTCTTGTGTTGCTCTGGTCCAGTCTTGCAGGCGTCGTTTTAATCCGTATTGTCGATAGCCCAAGTGACTGTCGCTGAGATGTACAAACCTGAGTCGAGTTCCGATCGCGAGCACCCCTCTTTGCAATGACAAATTCACAGCTTTGCGATCCACTTTTGTAGCAAATAATTGCTAAGCAAGCACGGATCAAATGCGAATGCTAACAGCGCAAACTAGCAGAATTCTATTAAAATGAGAGGGGTAATTGTTAAAATAGTTTTGCGAGTCGCACATAGTGGCATATTGAGAACATCATTTAACTTCCCGGTGAAAGCCACGAGCGTGAAGATATTGCTCTCGTGCGCGCACCCGTACCGAGTGACGCTGACGCGCGGCATCACGTAGATGCGTGAGATATTCCTAGATCCTGTAAATGAAAACCAAAAAAAACAAGTCACAAGTTTTTCGGTATAACTCGGTCGATTATGACGTCGCCTTGACATGGCGGAGGTCGCCGGTTCGAATCCGGCCGAGCCCATCATTCTTTTTAGAATCGGCCAAGCTAGAGCCGTCTAATGGGGCTTTCTCTGACACGAGAATCATGGCTCAAAAGAAGCACAACAAGGATAAAAAGTTGCACAACTCAAATGAGCTCGATCTGAGTTGGCAGGAAACTGTTGATCTATTACCTCAAGACGAAGATGAAGGGGGCTCAGAAATCTACTACTTCACCGATGAAGACGGCAATATCCATTCGCGTGAATTCCTTACTGGTGAACTGATTGATAATGAAATTAAGGACTTAGAAGCATCACAAATAGAAATATCTCGCCTAGAAGAAGTCCAAAGACTGAAGCCTGGCACCACGGATATCGTTAACCTCGTCCGAACGCCAGAGGAAACGCCCAAGGAAACCATCTTACCCGTTCCCAAGTCTGGAGCACGTCCTCTCGATATTCGAATATCGAGCGAAGTAACCCCAGATCTACAAGCTAAAGAAGAATCACGGCAGCGGATCGATGTTGCTTCCCAAGATCGCGTATTTGTCCGTTTTCACGATGGGATGAGTGCTGATGAACCGACGAGTGCTAGACGTGACAACACCGCTACGCCACTAACGTTCAGTTTTACGCGAGACGCTCTTGACCAATACGTTGTTTATCGCAACGAAGGTCTTGCGAAGAAATCGAAGGATTGGATCAATAGGGCCTCACAGGCTATGTGGGACTCAACACAAGGTGAGATCTCACATCAGACTATGACGAGCTTTAGGACGTATGTTCTCAGCAAGTATTCGTCAGTCGATGCGCACAGGAAGGTGCTAGGCTTTGCAGCAGCGTTTCTCAAGTATTTAGCCCAAGTGAGAGTTGATCCGCGGTATCTTTCCTTCACACTCTTTCTGGAGCGTCCAAAGACAACGAGAACTAAGAAAGCTATTACTGAGCGGATTGTGACTCGTGAAGATATTACGTCTCTATTTAAGCGAATCGATGTCTATGCAGAGAAGGGGAAAATCAGCCCTCAAAAGACGCGCAATTACTGCGCATATACTCTTCTCGCATCTTACACAGGATTACGACCGAGCACGATTCAGCGCTTGACAGTCGGGCAGTTCAGAACTGCACTCAACGAAGAGAAGCCCGTACTCCACGTTCTCGCCGAGCAGGAGAAGAACAGGGTCGAGCATTACGTGCCTCTGCATCCATCGGTTGTTAGGGCAATTAGCGAGGCTTTAGCGCACGATTTTGGCGAAAACGACGATGATACGCCTTTCTTTATGTTCAACTCATTTGAAAAGTGGCTAGAACGGCAAAGAATCCCACTCCCAAGAGTGCGAAACCCAAAGAAAGCGCATTTGTGGTTAAGCGACTTCCGCAAGTTTGCTGAACAATTTGGAGACGTTATTGGCTGGGATGCAACAAACCGTAAGTATGTATTAGCTCACGGAATGACCGGCGTGGACTGGGAACATTACAAGCACCCACTTCCTGAAGACGTTTACGACACTTACATGCGATATTGGCGGAATATCGAACTTGCGACCTGATACCAATTATTAATCGCTAAAAAAACTGGTATGTGCTTTGACTCCTGCGACTGCACGACCAGTTGCGAGATGGAGTATTAGCTGATGAAAGGAGAGGCTCGTGATATCGGATATAATAACCTAAAGCCGTATAAGTCGCTGATCCTGGCACAAGTAAACGAAGACCTTACGTCAGAGATCGTCGTCAAGCCCCTGATCCGCGATTTCAAGCGTTTGAATATCGACGGGAACTCAGAGGCGCTCAATGGTGACGAACCCGATAATGCGTTTATCTATGGAAAAACGGGAGTCGGGAAAACGGCAACCGTCAAATATGTACTTTTAGAACTCGACCAAGAAGTCAAAAATTCTAAAGCGCCGGTCAAATCGGCGTTTGTGAACTGTAACCAAATCAACACGACAACGAAGATACTCAAAAGAATATGCAACGTTATAGCGCCCGAAGTTGAGGTCCCGTCAACTGGGATTGCTACGTCTGAATATTATCAAAGACTCTGGGACGTGTTAAATGAGTTTAAAGGAATCATAATAGTCGTTTTGGATGAGGTCGATAAGCTTGAGGATGACAATATTCTCTATAACCTCCCCAGGGCACGTGAAAACCTCGATATTACAGATGGGTTTGTAAGCATCCTGGGAATTTCAAACGACCTTACGTATAAAGAACGATTAGACGCTCGGACCCTCTCATCATTTGGTGATAAAGAGTTTGTCTTCGCTCCGTATGACGCGCACCAGTTAAGAGAAATTCTCGATGAAAGGGCGAGAGAAGGTTTTAAAGAAGGCGTGCTTGATGATGCAGTTATTCCGCTTTGTGCGGCCCTTGCAGCACAAGAACACGGAGACGCCCGAAAAGCATTGATGCTCTTACGGTATGCGGGCGAGGTTGCCGTTGAGAGGGGCGGTGACGCCGTTGTTGAATCTGACGTAAGAGAGGCCCAAAAGCGTTTAGAATCTGATAAAATCGTTGAGACAGTCAAGACGCTTCCGTATCATCAAAGACTTACGCTTTACGTTATTGCATCAAACGACTCGAAAGAAATCGGGACCAACGAAATCTATGAGCAATATAAAGCGATGTGTGAGGAGTCCGGCACAACTCCACTAAGTAAGGCACGCATATCAAGTCTTATTTCTGAGTTGGATATGCTCGGCCTTATCAGCGCGAAGAAGTTTAATAGGGGTCGATACGGGAGAATCAGACTCGTAGTTTCCAATATATCGAAGGAAAAGGTGCACGGGCTGCTGCACGACTAGGAACTAATGCCTAAGCAGGGTCGGTAAAAAGAGAAAATTTTAAGCCTTTACACACTACCTCTACAATTTAATGGTCTTTTGTCGCTAGTGCGACGCTGAGTCATAGCTGAGCCGTGGGAATTACGAAGTGGACGCTTCCTAAATATTAATATTGGGAAATGACGCTGGACGTAGAGCCGTCCGTTGGTCTCCGTCCTTTTTGCTCTCCATACTGTCCAGCTTAGGCTTTATAAAAAACAGGGAAGGGGGAAAATGGCTGAACCGCGGGACAGTATTGAAATTGTAAATGTAGTTGGATCCACTAGCATTGGGCAAGAAATGGATCTGAATCAATTAACGCTTGCTTTAGAGGGCGCAGCTTACGATCCAAAACGGTTTCCGGGCCTTGTCTACCGCACCAAGGATCCGAAGACCGCTGCATTACTCTTTCGATCGGGAAAGATCGTCTGCACGGGTGCAAAGAGCATAGATGCGCTTCATAAAGGCGTTAAACACGTATTTCAAAGTCTACGAAACGTCGGAGTCGACGTGAAGGGAACGCCGAAGATTATTGTGCAAAACATCGTCGCTTCCGCAGATCTTCACTCGAGTTTGAATCTAAATGCAGTCGCCATCGGTATTGGGCTTGAGCACATTGAGTACGAGCCGGAACAGTTCCCCGGTCTTGTCTACCGGTTGTCAGATCCTAAAGTGGTCGTTCTTTTGTTCAGTTCCGGTAAACTGGTTATCACGGGCGGTCGAAAGCCCGAAGACGCGGCCAATGCAGTCGATCAAATCGTTAACACCCTTAAAGGCCTGAGTCTTATATAATTGGCCGCTGCGCTCCTTGGTCCTACTGCAGTATGGCGCCCTCCTGCTCACAGAACTTTCTAAGCTCCCGCAGGCGCTGTGCTGCGTCCGTGAAAACAGTTAATAATTGCCTCTTACGAAGAAGACCGCACCATCGCCATATGCGTGAATCCAGGCTAATTGTGCTACAGTGAGGGTGCCCACCCAGTGGACCCGTCTGTCGTTGTTAACTGTTGAACGTGCAATATCTACATAATGCGGGCCCGCCCCGTCGTTTCGTGCAACTAGAGTCACCTGTTTGTCTGCCAGTTGTTTGCATACGTTCGCGTTGGCCACGAATTGATCGGTCTGCGTGTCAACAATGAGTTCACCGTATCTGTAATCCCCTATCGTTATGTCAAACCGCTGAATGGCTGAGTCGTCCGTTGACGCTGCTGTTACCCCTGTAGTGGCTGTCAGTATGCCTATAAGGACCAAACACAAGGCTGCTACAATGCTACAATCGATGTTTTTCGAATTGTCATTTGCCTCTTTTTCACATTTGTTTAAGGGCACCCTACCACGATAAAAGCTTGTAACTGTCCAGTCACATCGCACATCGTTTCACGGCGCACGTCGTTTGCATGGTGGGACTATAACGGTTCTACGCTCACAATGCATTTGCCGCCCATGCACCTGATCTGCACGCACACCATCGCCCTTCAACGTGCAAAGCCACACCGGCCCAGTAATTCATATCTTAACATATAAGTCTGGTTCAAGCATAGCAGCCCGGTCAAGAATATATAATCGAGCATATACGAAAGGCCATTTTAGGATACAAAACTTCTCTTTTGTTCAGTTTTGAGAAATGATCCTGACCGCTCCGGCGTTCCTTGTTTTTGGATCCTCTGACCTCGGTCGGACCCGGTTAAAGTATTACGATTGTGCGGCAAACTGACCGGGGTGCCAGAACTCCCAGTCCTAAACGGATGTTGCAGCGGCTACCGTTTCGACGTGTTTTATCTCAATGTGTTAGTATTCCCAGCTGAAGTAGGACCCGTTTGATAACACCCTGAGTTTTGGGTGCATCTCCTTTGTGATTCTTTAGCATGTGCCTCTTGAAACCGCAGCATTTATCGTAGCTGCTGACACGTTATTTACTATATTCACTGCCATATTCGGCGCGACCACACAAATTGCATATCCACTCCTCGCTTGGGCCGTCACTCCCTGCTGATTGTCGCTCTGAAGTTTATTTATCGGCTTTTTTCTTGTAGTTTTTTATCTATGTCGTCTATAATTTTCTGTTCTTCTAGCGACTCAGTATAATACCAAAATAGCAGCCTGCCGATCACCTTTAAGTTGAATTCTGCCTCATTTGGTTCAACGTCCATTATCAATCCACTGTATTTGCTTTTGTTGGGGTGTGCGGCAAAATTTCCAACAATCCTCACTTTATCGAGTAATTTATTCAGATTGTCGTTTTGGATCGCTTTATTGTCTACGACTTGGCGAATTTCGTCCTGTAGATTGCCCGGCTTGAAGTTTTGTATATCCTGAGCCGATCTTTCATGAATGATGTGTTGTAAACATCTCCTACTGAGCGCGGCTGACGCGTTAGGGCTAAAGGCAAGAACCATTGACGCTTCTCGATAATCTTTAGCGATTTTGGGTGGCGTATCTTTGGGAATTGGTTCAGGCAACACATATATCGGGTGTATTAACCGTGGCTCCTTAGGATGGAAAGTTACTTTATCCGCTCCTATTCCGCTTCTCAACCAGCCCATTTCGCCCTTCTCTAAAAATATAATCAAGCGACTACACGCGGGGCATAGCGCTCCAGAAAACGCCCAGTCCCCGTCGGCGTCCACTCCAATATACTCCCTGATTTTGCGAGCGGTGAATGCGACATGGCAGTGTGGGCATTTATCGGATAACGTATTGTCCAAATCTGTACTGCGTTGGGGGTTTATTTCAAATGACCGAGCCATACAGAGCGATATAAGGGACAAAAGGTAAAGATATTACTGCTCTAAGCTCGCGGATTTTACAATGCCCTCCGTCTTGATTTCTTTGATTTTAGTGCAGTCGTGATTTGCCAGATCAGCTTATCGGACCGCATGCCCCAAGTCTGGCATGAAAGGAGCGACAATGCCAATGCCGTAACTTCGTCGTCGTTAGCACCGGTCTTGAAAACACCATAAGAATCTCTGCCGGCCTCCGATGTTCCGCGTCCCCTCGTTCAGCCTTAGCCATATCAGTCGATCATCTGCCAAGCAGTTTTTTCATCACTTCACGCGAGCGGACGTAGCGGCCGGTAACGCTGTCTTTATCTGAAGGTTCAACAGTTACGTCCTCGTGCCGAAACTCAAACGCACGCATACACGTTTCAACGCCGGACCATGTCCTCGGAGCGTTAGACATTGCGTGCAAGCCGTTAGGTTGGTATGGGACCTTTGTCTCCTTGTCTTCGCGCAGCTCAATTTTCCAGTTGACCCATTGCGGACGATCTTTCAATTCCTGGGGGATTGTCGCGACGCTAAGTGTGGGCATCATGCGCCCCTCATAACCGTTGAACGCTTAGTCATACGCGGCCACCACCTCAGCGGTAGTGCGCCGGGCGAGGGCTTTGGCTCGGTCACGTCTTCTTCTGTTTCAGAACGCTTTGATTGGGGCGCTCGCGGCTAATCACAACGCTTAAGTTCCCAGCACTGACCTCATCCACCATTATGCTAGCTGCTGAGCATTACCTAAACTTTTTTGCCGATAGCGCGCTGCTGCCAAAAAACGAGCTTTTGGAGATCCATCGCAGCAAAATTTCCCTCCACCGTTCAAAAGCAAATTATGGCTATCCAACGATTCTGCTGCCACATAAATTGTCTACGCTTGCAGGGCTGCCAACGCGGATCTTTCAAACAGTGCACGACGGAGCACTGGCCTTCCTAGTTGTTGTCGGATCTCGCAGCACAGCCGCCGAAAAAAGTGCTAAGAAATCAGAAGATACTAGAACTACAGCTTCGTCTATATCAGGCGAAGATCGCCGATAGTTGCTCTACGTGCAGGAAGTCTCATTTTGGTGCCAGCATTGATAAAACATCAAGCAAGACTCAAGGACTACCCTGATCTTAATTACCCTGATTCGAATCCTTCGGGTATTACTGCTCTACATCTCCTGCTGAGCAGTTGGGGACGGCAGCTATTAAATTGTGCATTCGTTCGTACGGCACTGACAGGAACAGCATGTCTGGCTCAAATCCTTGCTGTTTTCGTGCCGTCCAATCACCCATCGTTATGTTCGTACACCCAGTCATTATGGGATATGTTATAGAACTATGGCATAATGCTCCTATGACTTGTTGTTGTGGTGATAAGCCATCCCAGTAGGTGTCCAAGGTTATCAGCCGACACGCTTGTTCTGGGTTACACTGAAACAACACAATGTCCGGTCGTAGTGTTGTTTTTTCAAGTGGACATATCACTAATCGGTCTGCCAATCCGGTAGGCGGTTGAACCGTCAGTTTTAACATTCTCTCGAATGATACAATCGAACTGGTGAGCTTCTCTCCTTTTGTTAGGAAATGCTGAAGTCTCCTTTTTTGTTGTCCCGCAATTTCCGTGAAACCACAATA
>PMYA01000059.1 GCA_003170935.1 Methanobacteriota archaeon | reverse complement strand
ATCGGCTGGCATTGGTTATAGTGTAGCTTATGAGCATGTTGCATAGCGCTTGGTAGGAGGCGCCCAGCCGTCTTTGTGATTTTTTTGAGAGCCGAGGCCAAGTGCTATAGGCAGTCGTAGTGACGCAAACCAGTCTGTCACGTTTTTCCACGAAATCGTTGCTTCACGCGGCCTTATGAAACTTTCCTGAGCTCTCAGGATTGGAGATGAACGTTATGACACTGAGTGCAACGAAGATAGAAGCCGACGTTTGGGGGTGCATCCCTCTCCGAAGGGATCGGCCTGCATATCACGATATCGTAAAAAAGGTGGTAGTCATGGCCGTGCTCGTTATGATAGCAGCGCTGCCCGTAACAGTAAGCGTCTCTGCCACAGACAACACGCGTTCTACGAGCGCTGCAGTGGTACGCTTAGTCCGTTACCCCCTCGCTGTATATGCTCTCCCCCACCTACCAAACACAATCGAGGGCCGTTTCGATACTCGGATTAAGCACCCGCGAAAGCATTTTTTACAGTCCGCGCATTCAATTACGAAGGGGTTGCTCACAGGCTCATTTTTTGTGTGCATCTAAGATTACTCTTGAGCTGCAAACTGCTGTGACATCTTAAGCTGCTTGTCAGTCTCAACAGCTCCGGGTTTTAAGAAGTTATGATTACTCTCTCGCTTCGCTGGTCAACGTTGGAGTCAATTTCATTGTTCGTCATCCCACCTGTACAACTTCTTCCTCGTTTGTAAGCGATCCACGCTGCAATTGTAACAGATCCCATTATGGCAGCACAGCGCTGCTCCACACTGCACACACCGCCACTTCGCATTCTCACGCTCCATAAAAGTGGCAAGCGAATGTTGCTGGATGAAGGTGAGATTTTCGATGACACTCGTATGGTAATGCTTTTGATAACGTGTGTCAATTCGCTCCACGTTGCCGCATGGGAAACTGCTGTATTTTAGTTTTGTTTAGCTTGGATCACAACGTTGATATTCGAAGACTGTGGCTTTATATACGATTATAAACCGCGCTCGTATTCGCACTAGCGTTGATGGTTACGTTTGCTGCACCACCTTCGCACTTATGGATTCGCTGCTATTCGGCGTATCAATTCTGCAGCAAGCAGCTTAAGAAGCTCTCTGAGCGCCCGCTTAAATGGAGCTTGGCAGTGAGCAACCTCGGGCGGGTCGATGGAACCACGATTGAATTTCTGTCAGACATCGAAGTTTCAAAAAAACGTGTGGGCTCGATTTAAATCGCAGATCAAGAACGGAAGAAACGGGATATAGAGGTGAAATTATGCCAACAGGAATTGTGCTCGGTGGCGGAGGAACGCTCGGCGATTTCCAAGTAGGCGCTTTAAGATTTCTATACGAAAAGGGCATCCTACCTGACATTAAGTGCGTTAGCGGAACGTCAATTGGCGCGATCAACGCGGTAATCGTCTCGACTGGCAAAGATTGTGACAAGCGCCTGGAAAGGTATTGGTCTGAGGATGTGATTGGCAGCAAAGATCTGATTCCCCAACACACTTGGTCCGAAGGCATCGCTCCAATGTTAAAAGCGTTGATTCTATCTGAGAAACATTCTAAACTTTCTGTCGGACGCCTCCGTTTTATCGGACGCATTTGGGCGATAGCAGACCTCCTCCAAGAATCAAAGGAGAACTCTATTCGAGATATCATCAGCGGAATTAACGACTTGGAAGACATCTTCGGAACCGCAGTAAGCGAGAGTGCCCTTTACACAATGGACAAGCTAAAGCAACGGATGCTAGACAAGATCGACAATATAGAAGAAGCATTGGACCCAAAAATTGTGTTCTGTCTGTACGCGACAAACGTGGAGACGGGGGAAAAAACGTGCTTTACGAACAATAAGCAGCTAGTTGGTACTCATGATCGTACGCTGTACGTGCAGTGTCAATCGTCAAGCCTGTTAGTCCAAGCAGCCCTTGCTTCGGCAGCGGTGCCGGTGATATTCCCGCCTGTTAAGGTGTGCGGAAGCTATCACATCGACGGCGGCTTCCGAGAGGTCGTCCCCGTCAAGGGAGCGATTGAATGCGGCGCCGACGATATCTATGCCATTCTCTGCCTTCCACGTTTTGAAAACAGACGACAGCATGCATTTCTAGATGTGAGTAGCGAAGAAGGGGGGAAAGTGAGTATGCAGTGGGGCACGAGCAATTTGCTTGATGTCCGACCTGAGGATTGGGTCATGAATAACAGAAACTGGAATCCGGAGAGCGATGAATGCGATGTGCTCGACATCGCAAATCGGACGGCCGCGATCCTAATAGACGAGATCACTGAATTTAATCTCGGCGCAACTGATAAAACAGGCAAAAAACCAAAACTGACCGTGATTGATCCCCTGATCCCAGTTCACGGTTGGACTCAGCTCAACATAGGCCTGCTTAAAATAGATGCTGATCAGGGCTACATGCGGGCATTCGACGTACTTTGTGCCGAGTCGACACCGATCTACGGCAAGTGTGAGCGGCTTACTGCTGTCATAACGTTAAAACGGATAAAGATCTGGGCGTTGGAACACCAGCTTATCAAAGACTGGTCGGAAGTAAAAGACAAGTCGCAATCTGCTGTGATACCTCTTTTGGATGGGCCGAACGTGTCGTGCGGCTTGCATCATTGCTGTGAAAACGTGGTTGATACAAAAGTTCTCCGAGACATCAGACAGATGAAGAAAGAGCTGAAGGAGTGTATAGACAGACGAAGGGATATTGTCGAGCGTAGCTCACTTTCCGCTGTTGACAAGAAACGTTGCCTTCCCGATGATTACGTCTGTATGTACATGTGCTGGGAACCGCACAACTGGAGCGTTGAGGGGGAAGAGGAAACACCTTTAATACCTACCCCATGGCATAAGCTCGACCTCGGTGAGTTAGGGTCAGACGTAATCGAGGAGGATTGGTCCCTCGGGCATCCACCGGTCAAATGCAAATCTCGCTCATTGTTGCGCTTTGGGGCTAAATCACATAAGGTCATGGTCGTTTGAGTTGTGCAACTCCTCCCCAAAGTGTGCAAGGGCATCAAGGAAACAAATTCAGCAAAGGTTCGAGACTATTTGACGGATGAGGCGGTGAATGATGATGTTTCTTTCTTTCTTGAGGAGATCTCAGACATTGACACCACAAAAAAGACGGACACGTCGTTCTAGGCGAATATAACTCCGAGATTGGGAAACAGTTCAGGGAACATTTCTTGGACGAAATTGGTGATGTCAATATCATTTATTGCACCGATTATTCCAACTTTCGCTTGACTGATAAAGAATGGGTGACGGGGCTCTGGAAAGAACTTGGAATCAAGGCTAACTACGAAACGATACGCCAAAAATACAAATGATGAGTAGCTGTTAACAGACACCCACGCAAGCATTCTGTGTGAGTGGGCCGTGGAGTTTGTTTCTTCCTGCTCCAGGGGTTTGGACTCGTTTTCCGCGCGTAGGATAAAAAGAATAATCAAGGAGAGTGAGTGTAAATGGTACAAGTGATCTCATGGACACGATGGACATCGAACAAATTCACAAAAAGCTACAAACGGATTGGGCCAACTGGACTGATGACGACGAAGATCAATGTTTATCCATATGCAAAAAAGAGCTAATCACTGCACTTCAAGCAATCAACGCTTATCTTGTGAACTATGATCTTAAGACAAGAATTGAAAAGGACCCCACTCCGAAAGTCTGTGAGTTTTGCGAGAGGACTTACAAAGGGGCGGAACCAGTCTGTGACACATGTCTATTAGACATGAAACTAAAACTCCGCAGGTTTAGCTTTTTATTAACCGAAAAGAACATGCGTAAGGTATATAGTGAACTTTTAGATCGATAACTTAGCCCCCCCAAAACTGTCGGATCTTATATAACATTCTTGACAGCCCAGCAAGCTTGAAGAACTCCTCCGCCGCGACATATCCTGTCTCCTTATACTAATCAAGGCGGGTTCGTTGCCCTCTTGACAGGATAACTTGTATTTTCGAGAGTATCTTGGCGCGTGTAAGGTTTTTTGTGCGATACTTGATTGAGCAAAATCTCCTCGGTAATTGCTTCGGGGAGGGCCTCGATTCGCTCTCCTCGTACATTGCTTAAACTCAAGAAGACGAGCACGAATCATAGCAACGTAGCATAAGACTATATGTGCTCCACACATATGGTTTTACAGAAAGAAAAGGAGGTGAAACGTGTACAAATCGAATAACAGTAGTTTCGGCAGTAGCAGTAGTAGTTTTGGAAGTTACGGAAGCGGATCGTCCAAAGACTCCCCAGTGAAAGTTGGCGAAAAATACGACGTAAAAATTGAAGATACTGCTCGACAAGGAGACGGCATTGCGCGCATTAGCGGGCTTGTGGTCTTTGTTCCAAACACAAAGATCAACGATTCAGTTAAGGTTGAAATCAAGGAGATAAAGCGCAACTGTGCGGTCGCCGAGGTCGTCGTAGTTCCTGAGGAAGTAACAACCTTAGGGCAAGTCGAATAGCCTCACTTGTTTAATCGAGTTTTTCTTGAAGGATGGATCGGCCGCATTGTTGTTCGGGGNNTTTCCGGATCGAGTCTCCGCCTGGTACAGGCGATCCACGTTGCTATAGCGCTTTCAATTTATCATCATACTGGCCGAGCTTGTCTCGATAAGTGCTTCTCTTGGCATCTTTTTGGCGATGGGCAAGATGTTTACAGAACGTCTCTAATCATCTCATCAAATTACTGTTGATTCTCTATGCCCTCGTAAGTGCAAAAAATGCGACCCGTTTGAACTTCGACTCATTAGTGGTGATATAAGATCGCATAACGCTTGAAATGGAGCTGCCCCAGATGGGAGCATGAGGGTACATACTCTATGCCGGACTTAATAATTGCAACATAGGTTGCGCGAAGCACGAAGATATCAGCAACGTATGATCTCGGCGATATGAAATATTATATACCAAGATCGATATGTTAGTTATCGATTACTAACACAGTTATGGCAACCGAACGTAAGAACACGCAGACAAGGAGAGAAGAAGCGCTTATTGTAGCAATGACTATCATTCACAAGGAGGGGATACACAACCTCACTCTTCGCCGCGTGGCAGAGGGCCTCGGGATATCTGAGGCCGCTCTGTTCCGTCATTTCAAGGACAAGGAGGACCTGATTGACCTCCTAGCCTCGAAGGTGTTCGATCAGTACATGGTCCGGGAGCCTGAAGGCGATGAAAATGTCGAAGCAGGCCTTCTTGCGATGATGGCGGCCCAGTTCTCTTCCTTCCAGGGAGCGCCTGAGGCGACATCCGTGCTATTCCAAGAGGAGATTTTCCGCGAGTACCCTGCGGTCAAGGAGCGGTTCGACAAGAGGCGGCATCAGAGAGCAGACCGGATTGCCAGAATGGTCAGGAATGCACAGGCAAAGCGTCAGGTAGCCAGAGACCTCGATCCCGAGGTATTCGCTCTCATATACATGGGCGCGATGCGCAATGCAGTCATGGAATGGCGGTCTGAGGGATGCGCTTCTGACCTCCTCAGCAAGGCCGCCCCCCTCCATTCACATCTGGTTCGCATCCTGCAAGAGGGCAGATCGCGTAGTGAGTGATCGCGGTTGCATCTCTACTTTGTGTTGTATCCCCAAAAGAGAGAAAAAACGCTCATAAGTCCAAAAAAACGGAGGATTAACAATGGCAACAAAAGAGAGACCTGATATGTTCTGCTATCAATGTTCGCAGACAGTGATGGGAGAAGCTTGCACGCTGAAGGGCGTGTGCGGAAAGGAGCCGACGATTGCGCGCTTGCAGGATAATCTGATTTTCGCTATAAAGGGTATTAGCGCTTATCTTTACCACGCGCGGGAGCTCGGTTATACCGACGATGCAGTAAATGCCTTCATCGAACGCGCTTTTTTCTCTACGCTTACGAACGTCAACATGGACGCTATGGAATACGTCAAGCTCGCCCTTGAGGCAGGCGAGATGAATATCAGGACCATGCAGCTGCTTAAAAAGGCACACATCGAGCGTTACGGGGAGCCGGTTCCTACCCAAGTTCAGACAGGAACGGTCAAGGGGCACGGTATCCTCGTCACTGGTCACGACTTTAAGGTGCTTGAGGAGCTCCTCAAGCAGGTCGAGGGCACTGACGTAAACGTATACACTCACTCTGAGATGCTTCCTGCGCACGGCTACCCGGGTTTGAAGAAACATGCAAACCTTGTAGGCAATCTCGGCAAAGCATGGCCCGACCAGTACGAGCTGTTTCCCAAGTACGAAATGGCAATTTTGGGGACGACCAACTGTTTCCTAGTGCCTAAAAAGGACATCAAAGACCGGATGTTCTCAACTGGCCTTGTCAGACTGCCGGGCGTGCAAAACATCGAAGGTTACGACTACGCGCCTGTGATCGCAAAAGCACAGTCGCTGCCGGAGCTCCCCGACGCACCAGGCGAGTATGTACTCACCACTGGTTTTTCAGCTTCTGTCGTGTTGTCGCTCGCAGACAAGATCAAGCAGCTCGTTGAAGAGGGCAAAATACGCCATTTCTTCCTTGTTGGTGGCTGTGATACCCCGATGAAGAAGAGCGAGTACTACCGCGAGTTCGTACAGAAGCTTCCGAATGACACGATCGTTCTGACGCTGGCGTGCGGCAAGTTCCGCTTCAATGATCTTGATTTGGGCGATATAGAAGGCGTTCCTCGTTTGATCGACCTCGGACAATGCAATGACGCGATTGTCGCCATTGAAATCGCACAGGCACTCGCCGGCCTCTTCGGCGTCGGAGTCAACGAACTGCCGTTGACGCTAGTGGTGAGCTGGATGGAACAAAAGGCAGTCTCCATCCTCTGGAGTCTACTCGCACTAGGCTTGAAAGGCATTTACCTCGGACCGATCCTCCCGGGCTGGGTTAACGACGAAATTCTGAACCTTCTCGTCGATACCTACGATATCAAGCTGATAAGCACACCGGACGAAGACATCAAGAAGATGCTCGCTTAAAGAAAGCGAAGGCTATTGCATCAAACCAAAATCGATGCTCAGCAGATAAGGAGAAAGAGGATTTAGGAGAGAACCAATGCCACCACATTGCGATACGAGAGATGGTCCAGTTGTCAGTGCTGCACGAGTAGCGCTAGACACGGGAAATGTGAATTTTGTCCTCATCTGGGTACCAGAGAGTGCAGAAAGTGAGCTGAAAGATGTGTTCGAAAAGACCCTCGAGGTGAGAAAGAAAGGCCCAGAAGAGCAAGCTCTGGCCGATGAATGGTTTTTCGAAAACGTTGTACGTTTGCATAGAGCAGGCGAAGGGGCGCCGTTCACAGGCCTCAAACCGGCTGGGCTTGATTGGGGTCCTGTCGTGCCACGGGCGGAAAAGGCCATCGAAACAAATGATGCGACTGACGCGATTAGCTTCGTTCTGCGCGCTATCGAAGACGATTTGCAGCAACGGTTTAAACGCACCATTTCAACAAAGAACTATGGCGTAAACGACGTCAGAGCGGGACGGGAATTCGTCGAGGCGTACATCAACTTCGTTGTTTACTCTCACCACCTATTTGCCCAAGTGACGAAAGGACAAAGTGGCGCTGATGAACAGAAACACCAATGCGCATAGGGGGTTGTTGAACGCTACGGCAATTCTAAAGCAGCATTTAACTAAGAACCGTTTTGATGGTTAGTATTTTGGAGGCACACTCTTGAGCCAAATTGAAATGTACAAAGGTAAA
>PMYA01000166.1 GCA_003170935.1 Methanobacteriota archaeon | reverse complement strand
TCTTTATTTCTTCTTTCGATTTCCTTTACGTGTAGGGCTTCTTTTCAGACATTAAGCAAAACTGTTTGATTTGCAGCGTGAAATCGGAATTGTTAAGCCACCGTTGGCCTCTAGCATAAGTGACCTATTATGCAACTAAAATCAATAACNNGTTGCTTCTTTGTCTGTTGCTGGCTGCACATCATCATCTTCAAGCAGCACAGTGTCAACAGATTATCCAACGTCAGGACGTTCAAAGCTAATCGACGGTGCGATAGAACAAGTGCGTCCTAGTGATTCGTCCTCTGGCAATTACAAAACACAAGCGTTTACCGTAAACTGGATTAGTAACACACAGGCCAAAGTACACATAGAGACAGTCAATACAAAATCCTTTGACGTGACCAAAAAAGACCTCACCTTTACACACTTTCCGTCAACTGATGCTGCAACCAACTATTACTCCGGTATTAGGTCGTCTGGTGTTTGGAACGGAAACTGGCAGTATGGGCCTATTGATTATTACAGGCTAACGGGAAAGGTGCCAACAGTCGTTAACGGGAATCACGATGATTGGGGAAATAATGGCAAAGCCCAATATGATACGTTTGTTGTAGAACTGACTTCAAGCGGGATAAACAAATAGCGATACGGCGGGTTCCTATAAACCCTCTAATAGGAACGGTTAAGCCAACGCTCACCACTTACATAAGCATATGCAATTGAAACCGATAATGGTGATAGCTGTTCTGTTACTCGTGGTTGCTTCTTTGTCTGTTGCTGGTTGCACTTCGAGCAATACAAGCACTAACGACCAAACAACTAGTGCAAGTGCTACGCCAAGCGTCCAGAGCGACAAAACGACGTTCTCAAGCGATAACGGTTACAGCATCACGTATCCCGCAACGTGGAAAAAGGACGTAAACACTGACGCGGCTTCGCCAATTGAGCTATACCTTTATTTGAATCCAAATGAAGCAGTTGACAGTGTTATAGTTGCCATAAAAAGTCTTAGCTCTGGTCAAACGCTCAACACCTTCGCAGCTGGTGAAGTTAATGCGCTAAAGACTAATGCTAGTACAGGGATTTTCAAGAACTTTGCGATTCAAAGCGAGACCGATTCAACGTTTGCTGGAAAACCTGCGCACACTATCGTTTGGCAAGGAACTGTCCCGATAAAATACAGCGCAACAACGTCTAAAGATGTGCCAATCAAAGCGACGCAAACGTACGTCGTCAACAATAACGTGGGTTATGTTATAACCTACAAGGCACCTCAGAGCGATTATAACAAATATTTGACGCAGGCAGAGCAAGCAATAAACTCGTTTACTTTTACGACGATAACTCCTCATATAAGCGTTACTGCAACTTCTATAGGCTCATCAAATAGCCTCAGTTCTTCTTATGGTACGCCCACCGCGGCGGTTACGGGAAACAAGTTTGTAACGTATGCCGTATACATCAAAAACAACAACGCTCAAGACGAGGGTATAGGCAATCCGAATTATCTCAAGTTGCGCGACACGAATGGCAATATTTACAGTTATGACTCATTCACGTACAGCTTGCAGCAACAAGTAAACGGCGTGACATTGAAGGGGCTTACTTCTCAAAGCAACACACAACCGGGGGATAAGTACAGCGGCCTTATAACATTCCAAATACCAGCGAGTGCAACGCCAAAGTCGCTAACGTATGACGACTATACGAACAAGATTACGATAAATCTGTAACTGCTCAACAGGCATAGCGTGTTCCTACAACCTATTCCTTATCTCCGCCTTCTTTATTTCTTTTTTCGATTCTAAGCTTATTTGAGCTTTGATTCCTAACCTGTGCTAATGTCTATGAAGATGATATTCAAAATGATTCCGGCGTTGGCCACACCCGTAAGCCGAATGAATATCCTTTGAATTTGGATAATCGAACGACGCTACCGACGTTTGTTGGTTTCACACGAAACAAACGCTTTTTATTAGATGCGCAATCATCGTGTCTTAAGCAATGCAGATAACTTGGCCTGAGATTAATGAGCATGCTGTTTCGTTCGTTTATAAGTGGAAAGACGCGACATACGAGCGTGGTGAGGCTCAGACCTTTTGGAACGAGTTTTTTTCTGTCTTTGGTATATCACGCCGCAAATTTGCTACCTTTGAGAAGCACGTCGCACTATTGGGAGAGCGTCGCGGCTTTATTGATTTGTTCTGGAAAGGCACGCTTATAGCCGAGCATAAATCTGCTGGAAAAAACTTAGACTCAGCGTATGAACAAGCAATCGACTACGCGAGCGGCCTAAGTGATGACGAACTCCCTCGTTATATCATAGTCTCAGACTTCCAGCGCTTCCGGTTGTATGACCTTGATGAGGATAAACAATGGTCGTTTGACCTAATCGAGCTACCTCGGCATATACACCTCTTTGGCTTTATGATAGGGCATGCACCGCATGTCTACAAAGAAGAGGACATAGTCAACATTAAAGCGGCTGAGTTAATGGGCCGGCTGCACGACGCACTCAAGGCGAACGGCTATGCCGGACACGCGCTTGAACTGTTGCTCGTCCGCTTTATGTTTTGTTTATTTGCTGATGATACAGGCATATTTGAGAAAGGGCACTTTACCTATTACATTGAGGAGCGTACGCGCGAGGACGGCGCGGACGTAGGCGCACAGCTTACTTATATCTTTCAGCTTTTGAACACGCCAGAATCCGAGCGACCTCCTAACCTCGATGAGGATGCAGCGAAATTTCTCTATATCAACGGGTCACTATTTGACGAGACACTCCCGATTGCGACGTTCGATAGGAAAACGCGCGATATACTGCTCAAATGCTGCTATTTCGATTGGTCTACGGTCTCGCCCGCCATATTCGGCTCACTTTTTCAAGCCGTCGTTGAACCTCAAGAGCGGAGAGATTTCGGGGTTCATTACACCTCGGAAAAAAACATACTCAAGGTCATTAAACCGCTTTTTTTGGATGAACTCCTTGCGGAGTTAGAAGCAAAGAAGCATAATAAACGCGCCTTAAATGAGCTACTAACTAAAATCGGCTCAATGAAATTTTTAGACCCCGCATGCGGATGCGGCTCTTTTCTCGTCGTAGCCTACGAGGAGTTAAGAAAGCTTGAGCTGGAGATTCATAAGCAAATACAGCGGCTTGAAGGTAAAAATGACAAATATCGTGGCACAGTACTCGACGTGGTTGAGGTATTCAACCGCGATATAAACGTTGATTCGTTTTACGGTATTGACCTCTTTGAGTTTCCCGTAAGGATTGCTGAGGTTGCTCTGTGGCTCACTGACCACCAAGCTAATGTAGAGCTACAGCGCGAGTTTGGACTGTACTATGTGCGCTTGCCACTGATTAGCACGCCTCACATTATTCAAGGCAACGCGCTCACGGTTGACTGGGAGACAATCGTACCAAAAGTTGAGCTTTCATATATTTTTGGCAATCCGCCATATGTAACTGCCGTTCGACGCTCAAAAACTCAAAACAGCGACATGGAGGCCGTTTTTAGCGGCAAGATTCAGAAATATCGGAGCTTGGATTACGTTTGCTCGTGGTATATCAAAGCTCTTGAATATATCAAAGAGACGCCTATCGAAGTTGCTTTTGTCTCTACTAATTCTATAACGCAAGGAGAACAAGTCGCGCCGTTATGGGAGTATCTTCTCGCTGAGGGCGTTAGAATCAACTTCGCACACCGTTCCTTTCATTGGACTAATCTAGCGCGCGGTAAGGCGGGCGTAACAGTTGTTATTATTGGCTTCGCTACGTTCGACAGGCAGCGAAAATAACTATTTGAGTATGTTAGCAAGGCGGACCAACCAATAGAGACCCGCGTTGCAAACATTAACCCATATCTTGTAGATGCTGAAAATATACTGATTAAGTCTAGAAAGGCCCCGATTTGCGACGGCGTTCCGAAAATGATTTGGGGGATTAAGCCCGTAGACGGCACGTTTTTAATACTATCGGACGTAGAACGCGCTGAATATATCAAGAGAGAGCCGCAAGGCGAGAAATTTTTACGTCAAATTCTCGGTGCTAAGGAGTTTCTCTACAATATCACACGCTGGTGCTTTTGGTTGGCCGATGCCGACCCATCGGAGTTTCGATTATTGCCCATATTGCGCGAGAGGATTGCAAAAGTTAGGGAGCGTCGGCTAGCAAGCAAGGACGAAGGGGCGAGAAAATTAGCCGAGCAACCTCACTTATTTAGAACTCCGGCGATACAACCGACAAGCACTTATCTAGCTGTGCCTCGTGTCACCTCAGAAACTCGAAAATATATTCCGTTGGGGTTTTGCAAGCCTGATATCGTCACTAACTCTACGATGTATATAGTAAAGAATGCAAACCTCTATCATTTTGGCGTTCTGCAATCAGCGATGCACGTTGCTTGGACGAAGCAAGTATGCGGACGGCTTAGACGCGACTTCCAATATTCAAATGACCTCGTTTATAATAACTTCTTTTGGCCCCAAGGCCCGCGCAATCAAGACGTGCAAGCTATAGAAGATGCAGCGGCTGCAATCCTCGCTATTCGAGAGCGCTATCCCAACTCATCTCTCGCAGACTTATATGACCCGCTTGCTATGCCAAAAGACCTACTTGACGCACATAAGCGATTAGATAAAGCCGTAGACCACTGCTATCGGCGCGAAGCTTTCAAGACTGATGCTGAGCGGCTGAGATTTTTGTTTGAACGATACATTGCGCTGACGGCGTCAGAAGCTAAACCTTAGAAGTTTTGTAGGTAATGCGACGATAATCGCTATTATCTTCCAAGCGGAATCGATCATCACTACTACTCGTTGAGTTTAGCTAGACACGAAAGTTTTTTAACGTTTTTCAGCTTCGTTGAATTCATATGACCTCCCTCACATTCTACGGTGGAGTCAACGAGATTGGAGGCAATAAGATCCTCCTTGAGGATCAAAATACCCGAGTTTTTCTCGACTTCGGCATGAGCTTCAGTATTGTCAACCAGTATTTTGACGAGTTCATGCAGCCCCGCAAGTGCAACGGTATCTTAGATCTGCTCGAATTTGGCTTGCTCCCTGATTTAAAGGGGCTATATCGCTGCGATTATCAGTCTCACTGCAACTTGCCTCCTGATCCAGAACCCGCCTTTGACGGCATCCTCCTGAGCCACGCCCATATGGATCATTGTTCTTATGTCCATTATCTCAGAGAGGATATTCCGCTGTATTGCCCGCAGGGTGCCAAAGATATCATGCAAGCTCTGGATGAGACGGGTTCGACCGGGACGTGCGAGCTCATCTCTCTGAAAGAGTCATTTCAAACTTACATCAACAGTAAGGGCGGGGAATCAAAGCTAATGGGCGAGAAAGCGAAGAAACCCCGGCCGTACAATGTCGTTGAAAATTCGTTCACCGTTGGGGGACTTGATGTAGAAGCCCTTCCGGT
>PMYA01000069.1 GCA_003170935.1 Methanobacteriota archaeon | reverse complement strand
AAAAGTGCTTTCCGTTCAACTGAATCAGTCGGATACATATATATAAAAATCGACGCCTCGGTGGAAGCGGCGCATCTTTCGGAAACTCGACGTGAAACAACAGCAGATCAAAGTTTTCCGCATACAGATCGTGGAATGTGACTTGATGCCCATGCTGTTGCAGGATAGTCGCGGCAGTGTGCGCAATGGCATGGTTGAATCTCTATGAAGGGTTAAGTCACTCTTAACCACTAGAATAAGTGTAATCAAGCCTATACGTGAGGGGGATCGGCAAGCATTTACTGCGCTTGGTAAGACTAACGAGATGCGAGACGCACGTAAAAGAAAAGGCTTTTCTCAAGAGCAAATGGCACATAAAGTTGGAACGACGCAATCAACGTACAGCCGCATTGAGAGCGGATTCCTACAACAGCCCGACGAAGAGATCGTACAACGCATAGCCGACATTCTAGAAGTCCCTATTGACGACTTGTTTGTAAAGGAGAACTTGGAACCATCGCCGCCAAGAATCCAAAGTGAAACAGCGCTTAATCCAAAGGATATCCCCGCGATGCTCCGCGATTTGAAAGGGCTCCTCGATGACGGTATTATCACTGACGAGGAGTTCTTTGACAAAAAGAAAGAGCTGCTTGCAAGGTGGTAGCTATCAGTTTTATTTTTGACTGCTAGCAACGCTAAAGATAAGCTTGTGAGAGTGCATCGTTAGAAAGTGTAGTAAAGCATATTGGTATTCCCTAAAAGCTCTTAGATAAGCGCTGCAGATCATGATAACTGCAAGATTGGGGAACCAACGCTTATATTAACGACGTCATAATTCTTGTTTCTGAACTATGCAGATAACGTGGTCTGAAATAAACGAACGTGCGGTTGAGTTCGTTCATGAGTGGAGAGACGCGCGAGACGAAAAAGCCGAGGCTCAGACCTTTTGGAATCAGTTTTTTTATGTGTTCGGGATGCCGCTACGTAGGGTTGCAGTATTTGAGAAGCATGTCAAGCTTTCAGGCAACCAGCAGCAAGGATTCGTTGACCTTTTTTGGAAAGGGACGCTAATCGCGGAACATAAAAGCCGCGGTAAGAGCTTGGACGCAGCTTACAAGCAAGTCCTTAACTATATGAGCGGTATCCTCGACGAAGAGCTCCCTCGTTATATCATACTCTCAGACTTTCAGCGCTTCCGGTTGTATGACCTTGATGAGGGTGAAGAATGGTCGTTTGAACTAACCGAGCTACCTAGGCACATCCACCTCTTTGACTTTATGACAGGGCATAAGCGTCATAAATATCCAGACGTGGATATAGTCAATATTAAAGCGGCTGAGTTGATGGGCCGGCTGCACGATGCTCTTAAGGCGAATGGCTATACCGGACACGCCCTTGAACTCTTGCTCGTCCGCTTCATGTTTTGTTTATTTGCTGATGATACGGCTATATTTGAGAAGGGGCTTTTTGCCTATTACATCGAGGAGCGCACCCGCGAAGACGGCGCGGACGTGGGCGCGGTACTTACATATATCTTTCAGCTTCTAAACACTCCAGAAGATGCGCGACAAATAAACCTCGACGACGACGCGGCGAAATTTCCCTATATCAATGGGTCGCTATTTGACGAGACGCTCCCTATTGCGACGTTCGACAGGAAAACACGCGATATATTGCTCAAATGCTGCTACTTTGATTGGTCTACGGTATCGCCCGCCATATTCGGCTCACTATTTCAAGCCGTTGTAGAACCTCAAGAGCGGAGAGATTTCGGGGTTCATTATACCTCAGAGAAAAATATACTCAAGGTTATTAGGCCGCTCTTTTTAGACGGGCTCTATGCAGAGTTTGAGGCAAGGCAGCACAACAAGCGCGCCTTAAACGAACTGCTTGGAAAAATCGGTTCTATGAAGTTTCTAGATCCAGCGTGTGGATGCGGCTCTTTTCTAGTTGTAGCCTACAAGGAGCTAAGAAGGCTTGAGCTGGTGATTCATAAGCAATTACAACGACTTGAAAGCAAGAATGACCAATATCGCGGTATGGTGCTTGACGTGGTTGAAGTATTCAACCGCGACATTAACGTTGATTCGTTTTACGGAATAGACCTCTTTGAGTTTCCAGTTAGGATTGCCGAGGTAGCCCTGTGGCTTACTGACCATCAAGCAAATATAGAGCTACAAAACGAGTTTGGGCACTATTACGCGCGATTGCCGCTCATTAAAGCACCCCACGTCATACAAGGCAACGCCCTTACTCTCGATTGGGAGGACATTATCCCAAAAAGTGGATTGTCTTACATCTTCGGGAATCCTCCTTATGTCGGGAAACATCTTCGCTCAGATGCACAAAATGATGATATGGATATTGTATTTGCAGACAAAATTCGTAACTATAAGACTCTTGATTATGTATGCTCGTGGTACGTAAAAACACAGGAATTCATCAGCGGCACAGATATCCAAACCTCCTTTGTTTCGACGAATTCTATTACTCAAGGAGAACAGGTCGGTATTTTGTGGAACTATCTACTCGCAAGTGGCATAAAGATTAATTTCGCTCATCGAACCTTTGTTTGGTCAAACCAAGCGCGAAGGAAAGCGGCTGTTTTTGTTGTTATAATCGGTTTCGCTACTTTTGACAGGAAGAAGAAGCAGTTATTTGAATACGTAGGGGCTTCTGATGAACCTTTAGAGCTGCAAGTAACAAACATCAATCCCTACCTTGTAGAAGCTGAGAACATCGTAATGACGCCTAGAAAGAAGCCTATCTGTAATGTTCCAGCTATAACGTGGGGTAACAAACCGGTAGACGGACAATTTCTGCTTTTGACAGACAGCGAAAAAAACGATTATGTCACTGCAGAACCAAGCGGTGTGCAATATATACGTCCTCTTATTAGTGCCAAAGAATTCTTACACAATGAAAAACGCTGGTGCTTTTGGCTAACGGATGTCAACCCAGCAACAATTCGGAGGTTGCCTCTCTTAAGGCAAAGAATCGCAAGTGTCCGCAAGTTCAGATTAGCCAGCAAAAAAAAGCCAACTAGAAGACTCGCAGACCAGCCATATTTATTTGCAGAGAATCGCCAACCAAAAACACCCTATATAGCCGTGCCAAGACATACCTCAGAAAATCGGAGGTATATCCCACTAGCCATCTGTGAGCCAAACGTTATCGTCCACGATTCAATGGCGATGATTAGAGATGTTACTGCCTATCATTTCGGGGTGCTTCAATCAGCAATGCACATGACTTGGGTTCATCAGGTATGTGGCAGGCTAAAAGGAGATTTTCGTTATTCGAACGACATTGTCTATAATAACTTTCCGTGGCCATCAAATCCACTTTCTATGCGGATAGATGATGTTATGGTTGCCGCAAAAGGCGTGATTAGGGCTAGACATTCATATCCAGATACTTCTTTAGCAGACTTATACGATCCGCTTTCCATGCCAAAGCAGCTTCTTGATGCACATAGACGGCTAGACAAGGCTGTAGATCGTTGTTATCGAGTGGAACGTTTCGACACAGATTTAGAGCGCTTACAGTTCCTTTTTGGGTTATTTAAAGAATACACATCCTAAAGTCTAAACGTACTAGACCTATTTTTTGAGATTACTTCACAGGTCTCACCCTCACACAGTTAAAAACAGTTCTTAAGTAATGGATCGTCTTTCTACTTGTAGAAATTGACTGAAAGGATGTGTAAAAATTGGATATCACTCTTTCTGAAATTTTAGAACTCGTGGGTTCACTCGATGATACTTCAGGAGAAAACACAGCACGAGAGCGTTTCAGGCGTTTCCTGGCCGAGAATGTGCAAGAAGTGGGACAACTTAGAGATTATATTAGCGAGTGTTTAAGGATTGCTGGAACGCAATATAACCGCGCATTACAAGATCTAGTGAACCATATCGGGCGATTTCTAGGCTTTGGGGTAACCTTTGGGCGTTATCAAGGTGTCTCAAGTGAAATTGGCTTTGATGGTTATTGGATATCGCCAAACGGCTTTCACATCGTTGTTGAGACTAAGACCACAGAAGTGTATGCCATCAAGACTGCTACGCTATTAGGTTATGTAAACGATCTGATTGATGATGAAAGAATTCCAGGATGGGAAAATGCTCTAGGACTCTATGTTGTTGGACGTCCCGATCCTGAATTGAAACAACTAGAAAATGCGATTATTGCCCAGAACTGGTCAGACAAGCTGCGGATAATTTCGGTGGAGTCCCTGCTATCTCTCGCAGAGATGATGAACGAGTACGATATGAGTCACGCTGACGTGCTTGCTGTGATTCGTCCTTCAGGCCCTACTATTGATCCAATCATCGACCTTATGGCACGTTTGGTAGTTCCACCTGCAGAGTCTCCTGAAACGCCGCCTGACAATAAACCAGAGGGGCATCAACCGCTGACAACCGAAATAGATACCTCATATTGGCTAACTCCAGTGCGATCTGACGACGAAGGGACTGCCGAGGATAACATAAGCACTCTCGTTCAAACCGAGCATATCTACGCCTTTGGAGAGAGAACCCCTGGAAGAAGACATATCAAACCAGGAGATTGGATTTGCTTTTATGCGACAACGAAGGGAGTTGTCGCCCACGCAAGGATAGTATCAGCTCCACGAAAAGAGTCACGTCCTAGTGTCCGTCATGCTGATCGGTACCCTTGGATCTTTGATCTAAAGGAAGAAAGCTTGTATCTCGATAATCCAATTATTATCGATGCTGCTTTACGAGCTACCCTGGATGCGTTTAAAGGTAAAGACTCAAATAAAAATTGGGCTTGGTACGTTCAAGCGACTAACAAAATTAGCAAACACGATTTCAACGTTTTGACGCGAAAATAAGGGGTTTTTGTAGCTCAAGCGTTTTACTTCTAGAGATCATCATTTAAGAATCTAAACCATAATGAAAGAAGCACTACCCATCTCTAAAGACCAAATCAAAGCGATTGTGCTTTTTTTACCTATCTTTAAGTCTGAAGATTTCCAGTTTGGTCACTGGACATCAGAGAAAGGCGTCTTTCCTTATTTTACCCTTTCTCGTGAAGCACATGATTTCTACAAAGCCCTTTACGACAACGGGTGGATCATTCCGTTCGATTGGGGTTCTTGGCAAGACGAAGCAGTCCGATATGTGAATGACGAAAAGTTGCTCGAAGAAGCAGACCTAGAAACACTGCGAAAACTGTTAACCACCCACGTTCGGAAAGAACGTTTTTGTGAAGGGCATCTTGATTGTATGTTCGCATGTGGGCATATCACCGCAATACTTGAGCGGTTGCAGCAACTTGAGACCGAAGCTTAGCTTCACTCTAAACCGCTAAACTTCAAAAAAACGAATAGAAAATCTTTTCAGCCAGCTTGTCTCTTGATTCAAGTAATGGTTTCCCTAACGTTCTACGGTGGAGTTAACGAGATCGGGGGCAATAAGATCCTTTTTGAGGATCAGAATACACGACTTTTTCTCGACTTTGGTATGAGTTTCAGCCTTGCTAACCAGTATTTCGACGAGTTCATGCAGCCCCGGAAGTGCAACGGAATACTCGATCTCCTTGAATTTGGCTTACTTCCTAATTTAGATGGGATATATCGGTGTGATTACCTTGACCATTGCAAGCTTCCATCTGAAGAAACGTGTAGCATTGATGGACTCCTTCTCAGCCACGCACACATGGATCATAGCTCTTACATCCATTATCTCAGGGAAGATATCCCAATTCACTGCACACAAGCTTCCAAAGACATCATGCAAGCTCTTGACGAAACTGGTTCGAGCGGAACGTGCGAACTTATCTCCCTCAAAGAGTCGTTTAAGACCTATACGAACAAACAAGGCGCAGAATCCAAAATGACGGGTGAGAAGACTAAGAAGCCCAGGAGTATAACGAAGCGAAGGGCTCATTCAATGTTGGAGAGCTTGAGGTCGAAGCGTTACCTGTCAGCCACTCACTCGAAGGTGCAACTGCTTATATTTTAGAGACGAACGCAGGCTCTATTGTCTACACAGGAGATTTCAGGTTCCACGGCTACAAAGGAGACCTTACACAAAAGTTCGCCGAACGTGCCGCAGAAGTCGATCCAACAGTACTCATTTGTGAGGGGACGAGGATCACCTCGACTCTTCCTGACAGCGAAGAAACAGTCAGAGATGTCGCTAAAAAGCGAATCGAAAACACCGAAAAACTCGCTATCGTCAACTTCCCAGTACGAGACACAGATCGTATGCAAAGCTTCTTTCAAGTCGCTCAACAAACTGACAGGGCTCTGGTCATCAACTTGAAACAAGCTTATTTGTTGGAACTCTTTAGAGAATCAGGAATAGATACACCGAGAATTGACGACGATCACATTCGTATCTATATTCCTCGAAAAACATGGGGCGTATATGAGGATGATCGCTTCTCGGAAAAAATTCAGCTTGAAGACTATGATAATTGGGAACGTGAGTTCCTTGATCATCCCCACGCTGTGACCGCTCACGATATCCGGCAAAATCAAGAGGATTACATAGTCCGCTGCGACTTCTTCGAGCTTAAGGAGCTCATCGACATCAAACCTGAACTGGGGAGTTGTTACATCCGAAGCGTTTGTGAGCCGTTTGACCTTGAGATGGAATTGGATCTGAAAAAAGTTGAGAATTGGCTGCAGCACTTCAATTTGTTCCCTTATACACAAATTCATGCTTCTGGACACCTAAGCTACGACGAGATCAAGGAATTCATCCAGACCGTACAACCAAAGACAGTAATTCCTGTTCATACGCAGAATCCTGAGGTATTTCAGAACCTACATGATAATGTGATCATTCCGGAGAAAGGACGAAAGGTAGTGCTTTAACGATTATATCTCGATTTTGATTTAGGTTTAAAAATCGTAACTGTTAAGCTAACTCTCACCACTTGCGTACGCGTATGCAATTGGAACCAATAATTGCATTAATTGTTCTTTTTCTTGCGGTTGCTTCTTTTTTAGTAGCTGGTTGCACTCGAACAACCGCACAGACCATTAGTGATTCATCAGCTGGCCTACAAGTGACAGTCACCAAAACACCTACGGTTCAGTTAGTGACTGTCATCAAGCTTCTGCAATAAAAACTCTGATTTTCAGATGTGAATGATCGTGTCAAAGAAATCAAAAAAAAGCCGACAAAAAGATCGTAACAAAGAAGGTAAGACATCATCGCTGTTTCAATCTTCGAGATGTTCTCCTAAGACTCAGTTAGATATACTTGCCGAAAGGCGAACGGGTGGATCTGACAGCATTCGGGGCTTTCAGTTTCAATTTAAGTACGCTACGTATAAAATCCTCTCCCACTTGACGTTAGACGACCGATCAGAGGAAGATTTCATTCGCTTAGAAGGGATTGAGGACATTGACGTTATTTTTAAATTATCTACAAATCAAACTTCGGCAGAGTTTATTCAAGTTAAATCCTCTAAAAATAACTATAATGCAAGCACTTTCTGGCAAGCCGGTGTTTTACAAAGTTTTGCTCAGATATACAT
>PMYA01000119.1 GCA_003170935.1 Methanobacteriota archaeon | reverse complement strand
ATTAACGATTTGATGGAAGAAGATAAACGTAAAAGTAAGGAAAGGACAAAACGGTACGACTCGTTTGGCTTGAATTAGGTGGAGGCATGTATTAAATTAAGATTGGGCGGTTATGACCCGCTAAGTGTATTTGAGATAATAGTTGGACTCTACTCAAGGAGACGGTGAAATATCCGTCGTATTAACCCATAAAGTCGTTATATCCAAGATTATTGGAGAAAGTCCAATGAGTAAAGGTTACATTACGCTACACGCGATTTCCACGAAACTTCAGTAGGATGCTACATATGAAAAGACACTATGCGGTTTCTATCTTATGCGTTCTGCTGCTATTGTCGCTCGGAACCGCCGGTTGTACGGTGAGCACAAACACGTTAAACTTACAATTTAGTTCATCCCAATCTCCGCTCGGAATTAATGCTAGCGAAACAACCACCGGGACCGCGCACATGCTCGCGGTCGCGACAAATGGCCAGAACCAATATATAGGGGCCATATCTGAAATCAAGGTTTACACGCAACCCGGCAGTGGTCACGTTTTTACAGAAACTACACCGCTCACTGGAGTTGATTTTCAGGAGACAGCGAAAGACGCTGTAAAAGTTGCCACGAACCAGACGAAGCTCAATGCCAACCAACGTGATTTCGAATTCGTTGTGACTATGTCTGGGGGTGTGGAAGAGGTCGATGGGGGGAGCGCTGGCCTCCCGATGGCCATAGCGGCATATTCCGCTCTAACAAACAAGTCGACTAACGCTTCGGTCTACGCTACTGGAGCTATCGATGGCAACGGCGCGATAAGCAGTGTGGGGGGCGTTTATCTAAAGGCAGAGGCAGCAGCAAAAGCTGGAGCTCGCCTAATTATCGTTCCCAGCGGTGAGACGATGGTAAGCACCGATAATCCGTTAGCTTCAAACGCTGTGAAGAACGTGAACTTGCAGGAGCAGCTGCGCAAGGAGGGTTATAACGTGACGGTCGTCAGCGTAAAGACGTTTAAAGAAGCATTGCCGTATTATTTCACGTGAAGCCCCCACATTGATCGTGGAAACTTGCTAAACCTAGGGCGAGTTGACAAAAATCTATAAACTCCTTAGCATTTGCCCCCCATTATGCGCTAAAGAATAGCAATTAGCCTAAGAGCAGGCCTGATTGAGCGTCTGATTAATAAACGGAAGCAATTTAGGCAATAAACTAAAGCGAATGGTAACTAATTACACGGTAAGGAGACGGCATGATGAGAGCTGGACTTAACCGACGGCTTGCATTATTAAGCATTTTGCTGGTTGTCGGAGTTGTGACAGGAGCCATTCTTATCGTGATCGGAGCAGAAAAGGCGGTACCTGGCAGTAACGATAATTATATTAGCGTAATTAAGCCGTCACCGACAGGGCAATCGGCAGATCAAACAACACAACAACAGTCTCAATTTGATTCGCGTGTTAAAAATTTGACTGAGATTGCAAACAAAGACGAACGCGTACGAGCACTTCTTGCCGGTCAAAACTACACTGTTGTGGCGATCGCTATTTCAAGAGCACCCCCATCTCAATCTGCGGAGCAACCCTTTGAGACTGCATCTCTCTTTTTGAAAGTCTCTGATAAGTTTTACAAGATCGATATCGATATACCGCATGAAAAAATAATTTCGGTAGAGGAACGCATTTGCTACGGTCCGGGGTGCTCGGATTAACCCAACGCCGTGCGAAGTGAGGCATACTTATCATGAGGGGGGGAATTCGAGGAAAAACGCTTTTCGCTGCAGTCATTTTTCTCGCTTCGGTACTCGTTCTCGCATTCAAGCTGCTCAATCCGACACCCGTACAAATACTCGTTGAGGGCGATACTGCCATAATCAGTCAAGTCCCAGGGTTATTTACGTACACCGACGTACTAGAAATCGGAGCAGCCCTCGTCCTCATGAGCGCCACAGCGGCATACATCTTGCTGCATGACGACGGAGTAACGCCGGCTCTAACGCCTAATGCGTCCGCAGCAGAAGTTATCTTAGAAGAGCGGCGGCAACGATGGGAAGAGGTCGCAAAAACGCTTAAAAATGATGAGCAAACGCTCTACAAGGCTATTATCGATGAAGGAGTCATCGACCAGAGTGTGCTCGTCGAAAAGACAGGGCTGCCAAAATCTAACGTCAGCCGGGCGCTTTATGGGCTTGAAAGCCGAGGACTTATAGAGCGTAGGCGGCGTGGGATGGGAAACGTCGTGTTGCTCAAATAAAGTCTCCCTTGCCTAGGTTTTTAATTATTTGGATTAGCCGAAACGTGCAACGGTTGATGATTTTCGAAATAGCTGGCAAATTCGGCAAGAAGTGATCGTAGAGTGGTCACAAGGGCAGAAAATATTACAATAAGCGCCACCAAGGGCACTCACCATGAACACATTGATCGTCTATGCTTCAGTTCACCACCAGAACACGGAAAAAGTAGCAAAGGTGATGGCAGAAGAGCTTGGGGCGGACCTTGTCCCTGTCGGTGAGGCACAACCCGAAACCCTCACTGCATATGACCTGATCGGCTTTGGATCAGGGATCTATGGCAGGAAGTTCCATAAGACCCTCCTGCAGTTTGTAAAGGGGCTCCCTGCCGTCACTGGGAAACAAAGTTTTATCTTTTATACCAGGGGCGGAAGAGAAGGACAGGGACATGCTGCTCTGAAAGAGATGCTGGTGAATCGAGGTTTCTCCATTACAGGTGAGTTCTCCTGCAAGGGATGGGACACCGTTGGGCCTTTGAAACTTTTCGGGGGGATAAATAAGGGGAGACCAAATGCGGAAGATCTAGAGGACGCACGCGTATTTGCGCGGGGATTGAAGGAAAAATATCCATGACTTGGCTTCAGGCAGGGCTTACGTAGTCTGCAGATCCAGTCAAGATGACGCGTTGAACTTAGGCAACTATTTACGTTTGATGAATGAACCTTGTTGACTAGGTGAAAGTCATGGTCAAGATACCTGATGAAGTAGTAGAGGCAATTAACAACAAGGATAATCCGAAGATCCTCGCAACCGTCGGCCCGGACGGCGCTCCGCACGCCATCCAAGCTGGCAGTATCGCGGCCCCTTCGAACGAGATGATGATTGCCGGCGCTATTTTGATGAAGCGGACAGGAAAGAACCTGGAAGCGATGAAGAAGGACGGCAAGACCGCTTCGTTCCTGGTCCTCGCCGGCCCTACGTCCTACGAGATCAGATGCGCAGTGGGAGACTACGTCACCTCTGGTCCGATGTTTGATGGTATGTCAGAGAAAATCAAGCAGATGGGTATGACCCTCCAGGGCATCTGGACCTTCACGCCGGTTGAGGTCTGGAACCAGAGCGCCTCTATGGAAGCCGGGACTAAGATGGTGTAGGTCACCTTTTAGATAGGGCGTTGGCTCTTGCCAGAGGTCTGACCATAATACCTATGATCACGTTTGATGTTCTTTAGCCAGCGACATGTACGAGCAGAGATCAGATTCTGTATAAGATCCCCGCGGATACGAATGTTGGCTAAGGACGATCAAGTGGAAAAAATGGTAACAAAATGGTAACAAAACCATGTCACTTTTTTTTAAAAGCAGCGTTTGATCTTTAGGCAGAAAACGCCTCTTCTTCAATAGACAATGAACAACGATTGCGTCGTTAATACCATTTTGAAGCCATTTATAGATGAATCACAAAGGTGAGCACATTATAACTTTTCTTTCCTATAGTTGCGAAAACGATGTTATCGAGTTGAACGATTTCGTGAAGCCTGTATTCTGACGTATTCAACGGATTTCCTTCGTTATAAGTGTAGTCTTTATAAATCTGTGGTGCGTGGCCCGTTATCTCCTGATAGGCCCCTCCGCCTGCGTATTCCGTGCTGCACAGGGTGTATGCCGTCTTGTTCATAGCGTCGAGGTACTGTGTCGCGGCTTGTGACATTGGAAATACGATAATTATCTCGTCATAATCCCACGCAGTGTTGTCGGAGTTATTGAAGTATGTATATTGTAAGCATGCGGAAGTGCTGTTAATCCACGCGAGGTTCCAGGCCTTGATATATCGGCTGCTATCCGAGTAGGAGACGTTTTTGTATGTTGCTACATACTTTTCCAAAAAAGCGTCGTGTGTTATTGTGCTTGATGTAGGGCTCGTGGTGCAACCCGCTATTAGCAAAGAGGCAACCATGAGCAATAGAACAGCTATCACAGTTATCGGTTTCAACTGCATATGCTTATGCAAGATACGAATGGTGGATTAACTGTTGCTATTTTTTTCATACTATCGCCTGAGAGAGATAGGTTATAACTCTGTTATATTATTGATATACACGGCACTTACGAGTGAGAGCGGTTCCATAAGCGACGTGTTAAGAGCCTACCAAAAGTTTATCCTTCCAAACAAATCCGGATCGTAGCTGTAGTAGATGTCGGGTTCAGTCATGTAGCGGACCAGTCCCGGGGTGAGGTCATACGTGGCGAGACACAGGGCGTCGATCCCTGATTGCTGTGCAACCTGTCGGCTATAATCAGCGCTCTCGTCATAAGTGGGGGCTGATTTGAAAACATCGAGCTCGGCTTGGAGTTCGGGATAGGCGGGAACGGTGATCTTGTCATTCCCCATCAGGAGGGCCACGTTGTCGTAGTAATACTCGCGCTTAGAGGCAGCGACGCGCTCCACGTAGACGTCGTGCGCCTCGAGCGCGGATACCAGTGCCTCATTCGTGTCACCAAACGCCCTGACGACGGCATTATCATAGCGTCGGGCGAGTTGAGCAACGCCTTTGATCTGGTTTCCTATGGGCTCTGCGGGGAAGCGCTCGAAGAAGACGACCTTGAGATCAGTGTAGTCAAAGACCAGAACGGTATACTCGCCCAGTGAGCGCCCTGGGACCCACCCTATGAAGTAGCAATGATCTTGCAGCGGCGGCGACGGGGGCAGCGGCTGCGAGGTAACCGTCTCGACCTCACGCACTTTCGATATGGGAAATAACGTGCCGTGCAGCTGATTTAGCGCAAGGGTCGTTGCATCCACTTGGTCGTCGTGGGCGGCAATCGGGAAGTTCAAAAGCTCCTGCACGTATTCGTAGACCCACGCGTACTCGCCGTCATCCGGTTTCGGTATATACACGTTCTTAGATTGCCAGAGCGGCAGACAATCGAAGGCCCGCGTTTCCTTTGACCCTCTCACGGTGATCGGAATAAGGCCCGGGATGCGGTGTTTGAGGTGCGTGACTACGGCAGCGCCGAGCGCCTGAGCTTCCACTAATTTAGCCGTTGACTGGGGCCAGTTCTTTGACAGCTCTTCGATAGCCCGCACCGTTTCATCAAAGTCAAGACGGGCGCGCACTTGGTCGAGCAAGTAGAAATCGGCGCCGATACGGCCCCATACCTGCCCGACCACGTAACTCGAGGTGCTCGATTTGGTTTGCGCGGTATCCCACGACTGGATGACGGTATCTATATAAGGAACATTGGCAGGATCGTAATACTGAACCCACGCCTCTTTGAAGATGCTGGCCTCGTCCTGCACGAATTCACAATAGTACTCTTGGGCAAACCACGCGCTTGGTAACGCGCGTCGCTCTTGGACTAGATACTCCTTCGAGATGCGGGGACACTCGTCAGCCGTCACCTTGACCCGCTTCCAGTCGGGCTCTTGGTTCCACGCGTGCCAAAATATGCCCTGTTTGCCGCGCGGCGTGCTGAGAAGGATCAGCTGCCCCCTCGAAGTGGCGAACATGGGTCGAACAGCGTAATAAAGCTCGTCTGAAACCTGTGCGGCTTCGTCGATCAGTACGAGAGACGGTGCGCTGAAGCCGCGGATAGTCGGTTCTGACCCAGGGAGCGACACGATGCGGCTCTGGTTCTTCAGGTGCAACGTGGTGGCCGAGTTGGCGTCGCTGCCGCCGCGCGCGCCAGACTCCCGATAGTACTTGGTGATCTTGTTGAAGAGCTCTCCTGACTGCCGCTGCGTCGGGGAGAGGATAAGCACAAGTGAGCCAGAATTGGTGAGGGCGTGATGAAGGGCACGGATAGCGACAATGGTCGATTTTCCGGACTGGCGTGCGCAGTTGAGGATGATGCGCTCGTCCGTTGCGTTGAGGAGGTCGCGTTGCCATGGGTCGGGTACGATGCCCAATGACTCTGCGAACGCCACGGGATCATGCGGGATCTCAGTCTCCGTCGCAGCGCGGCGGGCACGGTGCTTTTCGAGTCTTCTAATTCTCGCTTCGTGTCGGCTCATTTCGGTTCCTCCTCGAGTGCGACTATGCGTTGCTCGTGATCGGCAATCTCAAAGACCCGGAGGCCGATCTCAATGGCCCGCAGCTTGATTCTGAGCTTGGCCTCCAGCTTGAGGGAGGAGTCATCGGCGTCCTGCACCTCTACTAGAACCTCGTTGAAGAGATTGCGCAGGTCTTCGGCATCTTTAATTTGGGTGGGGGTTAGACGCTTGTCAATCCTTTTTTTTGTCCATCCGTGAGCCCGTCGCCTCCGCTTGTAGGCCGCGTCGTATGCGCGTCGTCTTGTGGGGTCTCTGTACGGCATTTACCTGCCCCTCCTTGTTCTGTCTATTTGTAGTCTTTCGATCCGCTGTCCTTCGAGACCGCTCCCGGAAATCTCGGGAGGCTGGCGCCAGGGAGCAACAAGGTCGTCGATCGTAACCGATTGCATGTTCATATTCGATGCCATCTTGATCATCAACTATTAATTCAAACAGAATGCGGTATATAAAGTCGACTAAAGGAAAACGCCAGCACGGGCTCCGTTGAAATTTTTTATAAAAAAATAGGCAGCTACCGGCAAT
>PMYA01000124.1:4938-8448 GCA_003170935.1 Methanobacteriota archaeon | reverse complement strand
TCTGTCTATGGCTTAATTTCACCGGCTTCTTTCTGAGTATACCTTTTTAGGTTCTCATTTGCATACTCTTGAATGAGTTTGATCTGGGCGCCGCCTCCAGGCATCTTGAAAAGGTGGGCAAATCGTTTCTGGAGCTTGAGATAATCTTCAACGGGTTGCTGGTTACGCACCTTCATCACGTTGGTAAGCTCTCCATCGACGATTTCGTACATCATCCAAAGCCCGGTTTCTACAGCGAGTCGCGCGATTTCTATCGTCTTTGCGCTGTCAAAGCCCCATCCAATGTTACAGGGAGCGAGAATCTGCAGGTACGCTGGGCCGCTGACTGAAACTCCCTTTTGCACTTTCTTTGCCAGGTCTCTTGGATAGCCGACAGAACTCGTCGCTACATAGGGAATCCCGTGAGCTGCTGCTATAGCTGGCATGTTTTTTTTCGGGCGATCATTTCCGAACGATCTCTTGCCGAATGGACTCGTTGTAGTGGACGCATCTAACGGCGTAGAGCCACTTCGTTGGTTTCCCGTGTTCATGTAGGCTTCGTTGTCGTAGCAAATATAGCAGATGTCGTGACCTCTTTCGAGCATCCCAGAAATAGCCTGCATGCCAATATCTACGGTTCCTCCATCACCAGCAATTACGACTACTTTACCTTCTTCGCTTCTGTTAAGTGCTTTAAGAGCGATTTCAATGCCAGAGGCGACTGCTGCTGCGTTTTCAAAGAGAGAGTGGATCCATGGTACTTTCCAAGCGGATTGTGGGTATTGCGTCGAAATGACTTCCATGCAGCCTGTTGCGTTTGCAATAAACACGTTTGCACCCGTTGCTCTGAGAATCGCCTGTATCGTGAGTGCTGGGCCGCATCCGGCGCACGCTTTGTGACCGGACGCAAAAAGGTCTATTGATCGCTCATCGTATTTTGCTTGCATGTCTAAACCTCTTGAAAATCGAGAATCTCCGTTCTTAAGTCGATAAACTCGCTCGTTGATATCTTCTTATCCTCACGCATGCAGTCAAACATCTTAACGAACATCCCTTTCGGAATGTCCCTCCCTCCAAGACCCGCAACAAAGCTGAACACTTTAGGAGTGGTCTTGCTGCGGTAAAGGGCAGATTTCACATCTGCAGAAAGCGCTCCTTCGGAACCGAGCGAGATGTTTTTGTCCAAAATGCCGACGGCTTCTACGTCAGTCAACGCACGCTGAATTTCCTCTGCGGGAAAAGGACGGTACACGCGTAGTTTAATAGCACCTACTCTGATGCCAGCATCTCTTAGATCGTCTACGGTGTCTTTCAAAGTGCCCACTACCGATCCCATGGCAATTAAAACATACTCGGCACCATCACAGCGGTACTCTTCGATAAGGCCCCCATAGTCCCTGCCGAAAACTTCACCGAACTCCTTTGCTACTTCGCCCATGACTACCTTTGCTGCGTGCAGCGCCTCGTGATTTTGGTAGCGAAACTCGGTATAATAGTCTGGATCAGCAAACATGCCAAAAGACTTTGGATCATCAACATTTAGATAATCTGTGGGTTCATAGGGTGGCAAAAAGTCATCAACGAGGTCTTGGTCGAGGAGCTCTATGGGTTCATAGGTGTGTGTGAGCGTGTAGCCATCCATACACACCATCATCGGGACTTGAATTCGCTTATCTTCTGCGATTCTGTATGCTTGTATCGTGAGGTCGCTTGCTTCTGTATTATCTTCCACATAGATTTGAATCCAGCCTGAATCGCGTTCAGAAATAGAATCTTGATGGTCATTCCATATATTGAGGGGTGCAGAGAGTGCTCTATTAGCGACTGTCATTACAATCGGCAGCCGCATACCAGCGGCGTTAAAGATTACTTCGTGCATCAGCGCGAGGCCTTGAGAGGTCGTTGCTGTATACGTTCGCGCTCCTGTTGCGCTTGCGCCAATACACACTGACATGGCAGAATGCTCAGACTCAACTTTTACATACTCTGCCTCAAGTTCCCCATCAGCTATTAGTTGAGAGATGTCTTCGACGATGTGTGTCTGAGGGGTTATAGGATAAGCGGCGACAACTTTTGGCCTCGCTGCTTTTACTGCGAGTGCAACCGCGTGAGACCCTTCCATTATCTCCATCATGCTACTTTTCCTCCAGCTTCATCTTGATACCTTGAATTGGGCATTCGTTCGCGCATATCCCACACCCTTTGCAGTATGTAGGATTTAGTTCATATCGTATATGCGCCTTCTTAACCGCAGCCTTCTTGATAGTGCCCGCTTTTTCGAGTTCTTCTGCTCTTTCTTGGGCCTTTTCTGCATCGCGTCCGGTTAACGTACGCTCGTTGATAGCAGCATCGGGACAACTCTCTTGACATTTACCGCAGCGGGTACATTGGTCCATGTCAAACTCAGGATAAAAAACCCGCCAATCGCCCGTCCTTGTTACTTCTGAGGTTCCAGGCTTTCCGAATGGCACTGTTGGGATTTTTTCGGATTGCTTTGGTACAGCGCCCTTCTTTCGAGATTTAATCTTTTTATGCGGCTTTCTTTTAGTCGAAGTCGTAAGCTGGTAGGCCTTTTCCGCAGCTTGCACGTTTACTTCTCCGATTTTCCCAGGAAATCGAGCAAGAACCGATTGCTTGATCGAGTCGATACTGATCTCACCAGTGGAGCCTGCAAATGCACCTAATAAAGTCGTGTTAACGATAGGCCGGCCGATTATTTCTAAGGCTATTCCTGTTGCATCAATGGTCCGTACATCTGTCTCGGTGTCGATTCCAATTTCGTCAGCAGATTTTTCGGAGTTAACGATGACTATGCCGTCAGGCTTTAGTCCAGCGGTCACGTCAACAGCTGAAATCAGCGTTGCGTCTTGAACGATAACATAATCAGGCTCATAGATTTGGCTTCTCAGTCGTATTTTCTTATCACTTATACGAGTAAATGCTGTGACTGGTGCACCCCGTCTCTCAACGCCAAAAAAGGGAAATGCTTGACTAAATTTTCCATCCTCGAAAGCTGCGACTGCGAGAAGTTCGGCGGCAGTAACGGAGCCTTGACCGCCTCTGCCGTGTATGCGTACCTCTTTCACTTAATGGCCTCCATTGCTCATCTTTAGACGTTCAACCTAATTTAATTCTTTCTAACCCGATAACTTGATATTAACGCTTGCTTGACAATTTCTAGCAATTGGAAAAACCTCTGATAAGTTTACACAATTTAGAGAGTGTGATTGAATGCTTTATACTTTAGTGATGCACGATCCGTTCCATCAGAACTCAACGGGGATTCCCAAAAGATCGGAGGCGCCTTCCCATACGTCTTTGGCAATAGTAGCGCACCCCTTTGCAGCGCTCCACTGCTCAAGAACAATTGAAGGAATGCTCAGGTGCTCTTCTAACAAATCTTTAATTTTAGGCGCAGCGGAGCCTGCCAAGAATATCGCGGTATCCGTCGTATAATCGCGAAGGAGAACCTGTAATGCGCTGATCTCCATAGCTGCATACAATGCTAAGGTCTCTATCATCTCGCGCTCA
>PMYA01000124.1:0-4859 GCA_003170935.1 Methanobacteriota archaeon | reverse complement strand
TTGTAGTGCTTTAAAATGTAGTAAGCCACTCCAACCTTTTCAGGTGAGGCCCCATGAGAGAAGAACTTCATACGAGCGTCTATGTTTGACTGATCGTGAATTCCTGGCAAGACGATAGCAGGCGCATTCGAACTGTAAATTGCATCATAGACCGCTGTACCTCCCCCAACATAAGATCCGGCTCCGCCTTGAGCTTTTAGACCCCTGTTGCGTACCTTTTTTATGTTAGTTATCCTTGTAATGCCGTCTCCCATAGAGTAAGTGAGACCGATAAGGTTGACAAACTCCAGTTTGAGATTTAATCCCTCTTCTATGTCGTTAATGACGGAAGATTCGGCAATGCTCTCTCTCGGAAGCTCGAGCTTTCTGTTATCTAATGTTGCAAAACGAACAGCTTGGGTGCCGTGGTCAACGCCGATGAACATGGTCTTTTATAGATAAGTCCACGAAGAAGAGCCTCAGGCGGAATTCGAATCCGCGACCTCGTCCTGTCTGTGTTCGATCGTGGAAACGTACCAAGGACGCGCTATACCAGGCTTAGCCACTGAGGCATCAGAATTCATATTTATATACTAGGTTACTATATAAATATTTTGAGTCGGGGTATAACGCCGTTAGACGGTCAGAGGCCTAAAACAAGCCTTTAGGCTTATCGCTATTGGTGACATGATATAGTCTATAGTAATAAGCTAGCACGAATTATGGGGGAGTTATCTATTAGAAACGCGGAGTTGCTTGTCAATAAAATAGTAGCGGGTAAGTTAGGCTTCCATCAAGTTGATCTTCCCGCTTCTGAGGCCGTAGAAATCAGGCGCAAGGCGGTCGAAAAGTTAACTGGCGCTGATTTAGGCGGAATTAGTGCATACGTAATAGATGCTGAATCGTCTTCAAAACGTAACATAGAAAACATGATTGGGGCAATTCAAGTGCCCGTTGGCATAGCTGGGCCTTTGGCAGTCTCGGGCGAATATGCTAATGGGGAGTTTTATGTGCCGTTAGCTACGACCGAGGGGGCTTTGGTCGCGTCTGTGAATAGGGGCTCTAAGGCAATTACAGAAGCTGGAGGTGCTTGCGTTCGGATCTTCAATGACGAAATGACTCGTGCCCCCGTCTTTGCAGTCAGCAATATAGCTGAAGCGCAGCGTGTTGTTGAGTGGGTGAAAAAACCAGCTAATTTTGCTAAGCTTCAACAGGCTACAGAGGAGACCACTAAGCACGGAAAGCTTATCAGGATAGACCCGTACGTCGTCGCTGATAATGTCTTCTTAAGGTGTGCTTTTGACACCAAAGACGCGCTTGGTATGAATATGGTCACAATTGCTACTGACCGACTGGCTGACATTATCGTCGATGAGCTTAATATTCGGCTTGTCGCACTTTCGGGCAATATGTGTATAGATAAAAAACCCGCGGCTTTAAACTTGATTGAAGGTCGAGGCAAAAACGTTATTGCTGAAATTTCTATGCCTCGCGACGTTGTCAAGCGTGTGCTGAAAACGACGCCTGAAAGCATGTCGGACGTTCATTATCGAAAAAACGTGATAGGATCTATTAAAGCCGGATCGCTGGGATTCAACGCCCATGCAGCAAATGTAGTTGCTGCTATCTTTATTGCATCAGGTCAAGATGCTGCCCACGTAGTCGAGGCATCAACGGCAATAACCAGTCTCTCTACGCGCGGAGACGAACTCTATGCTTCCGTCAGCATTCCTTCACTGCCAGTTGGCACAGTAGGTGGGGGGGCGACCGTCAAAACGCAGCGGGAGTGTTTATCAATCATGAACGTAGCAGGTGGGGGAGAGCCACCGGGAACCCACGCCAAAAAATTCGCTGAGATTGTTTGTTGTACCGTGCTTGCGGGGGAACTCTCTCTTTTAGCTGCGCTTGCTACACACCATCTCGCGAGAGCGCATGCGACTCTCGGCCGGTAAAGGCATAACCTGCTTGTCAGCGCTGCAATCTAGTCTGACTCATTTGGTTGTGCAGCATCTGTAAACACACCGATTCGGGGTGAGAAAAGCTAACACCCTTGACGTGACCTACTATACGTATATCATTTTAAAAAAAATGCAATGCAAGCTCGACATGATTATCTGGTGTTTAGGCAAGCGTGAATTTTGTGCCATAATAGATCACGCCGTCGGGCCCGTCCTCTCCAAGTTTTCTAAATACTGACTTAACCCGCGCGCCAATCTTGACTTCTGACGGATCGCAAACAATTTGAGTTGTGAGTCTGGGCCCTTCGTCGAGTTGGACTATAGCGAGAACGTAAGGGGTCATTTTAGTGAAACTTTCAGGGGCCGAGTATATTGTGGTGTATGTCACAATTTTCCCGCTGCCTTCGAATGCATATTCACGAATCACTCCTTTCCGCCTGCACGGAGGGCATACGATTCGCGGGGGGAAGTAGTAGGTGTTGCAATTTTCACATTTTGTACCGATAAGGTTATACCTATTCGGAATTTTTCTCCAAAAACGTGGGACTGTCATCCACTCACCTCGCTAAGATATGGACGACCACAGTGCCACCTGTGCCGCCAACGTTGTGGGTTAATCCAACTTCCGCTCCATCGACCTGCCTTTTACCGGCATCGCCTCTGAGTTGCTCGACGATCTCTACAGCTTGCTTGATCCCTGTTGCGCCTACAGGATGTCCACACGCCTTAAGCCCGCCGCTCGTGTTAATGGGTATCTTACCGCCAATAGCCGTATCACCGGCAAGCGTTACAGGGCCTCCTGCCCCTTTTTCGAAGAATCCCAGATCTTCAATTGCCATTATCTCAGCGATAGTAAAGCAGTCGTGCACTTCAGCGACATCGATTTGTGACCTTTGAAGTCTTGCCATTTTAAAGGCACGATCCGCTGCAATGGTAGTCGCGTCTATGCTTGTTAAGCTTCGTCTATCGTGCAAAGAGATGGTATCGCTTGCTTGAGCGGCCGCCTTGACATAGATGGGCGTGTCTGTGAACTCTTTCGCCCTTTCGGCCGGAACTAAAACGACGGCAGCTGCGCCATCCGTTATAGGGCTGCAGTCAAAGAGCCGAAGAGGATCAGCGACGAGTGGCGAATTGATGACCGTGTCGATCGTGATTTTATTCCTGAATTGTGCTCTGGGATTCATTGAACCGTGGTAATGGTTTTTTACAGCGACTTGGGCGAGCTGCTCTCGTGTAGTGCCAAGCTCATGCATATGCGCCCTGGCCATCATGGCATATAGACCGGGAAACGTAGCGCCGACTTCGGCTTCCCATTCTCTGTCAGCAGCTGACGCGAGCGCATCCATGGCTTTTTCTGCGCCGACGTCCGTCATCTTTTCTATGCCTGCTGAGATAACGACGTCGTGGTAGCCCGAAGCTACCGCGATTATCCCACTTCGCAGCGCGAGGCCTCCTGAGGCACACGCTGCCTCTACCCTGGTGCTTGGAATGTTATTCGTAGTCAGTCCGGAATAGTCTGCGATGAGCGCTCCGATGTGCTCTTGTTCGAGAAACATTCCTGCGCTCATATTCCCCCCATAAAGTGCTTCTATTTGAGCGCCGCTTACTTCGGCATCTGAAAGGGCCATCAAGCCTGCTTCGATGAACAGGTCGCGAAAGCTTTTATCCCACATTTCGCCGAATTTTGTGCATCCAATGCCTACGATAGCTACTTCTCTCATAATAATTCGTGTTGATGTTTGGGTATACCCTTAGAGCACTATCTTATTCTTGTGTTTAGCGTAAAGGGCATAATCTAGATAAATTGGGTCTTCTAGCAGTTCGGCAACAGTTGGAGCAAGACCTTGAATCTTGTTAATCTCTTTTGTCACCTTAACGCTGAACGAATCGCTGCCCGCACCCGACCCAAATGCGGTCACAAATATGCGGCTACCAGGTTCGGCAACGTCTAGCACCGATGCCAATCCAATCAGCGCTGATCCGGAGTAAGTATTGCCCAGTCTTTCTACTACAAGACCTTGTTTCAGCTGATCTTGTGAAAAACCAAGTGTCGAGGCAACCGTGCGTGGGAACTTGCCATTTGGCTGATGAAAGACCACATAGTCGAAGTCATCTGGTGTGCATTGTGTCTTTTCCAGCAATCCGCGCGCTCCTGCCAAAACATGCTTGAAATAGCCCGGTTCCCCTGTAAATCTTCCGCCGTGCTTTGGATATTGCTGGCCTTCACGCCTCCAAAAGTCAGATGTGTCAGTTGTGAACGAATAGGTGTCTTCGATTTCGGCAATGATATTGTTCTTTCCTATTACGTAAGCTGCACCGCCGGCGGCTGCAGTATATTCAAGGGCATCTGCGGGCGCACCTTGAGCGGTGTCCGCTCCTATCGCCATGCCATATTTAATGTAATCAGCAGCGACCAGCCCTAGGCACGTCTGCAAAGCAGCGGTTCCCGCTTTGCACGCAAATTCAAAGTCGGCAGCCATAAGTTCTGGTGTCGCTCGAATCGCTTCAGCAACAATTGTCGCCGTCGGTTTCACCGCATAAGGGTGAGATTCGCTACCGACATAAATTGCCCCTATATCAGCTCCATCTAAACAAGATCGGCGAAGGGCTGAGCGAGCAGCTTCGACTGCAATAGTAGCAGTATCTTCATCTCGGTCTGGGACTGATTTTTCTAATACACGCAACCCTTTTTTTATGTCTTTAGGGTCATCTCCCCACACTCGTGCAATCTCTTCTACTCTGATCCTGTATTGGGGTATGTACGCACCGTAAGTCGTAATTCCAACGGGCACTTTTTTGCTCCTAAATAAAAGGTCTATAATTCAATGGCTCAGCAAAATATGTTGCGTCTAGAATGCTCAATCTGAATCGAGAGCACCTTTGAATGCACATAAACAGCTACTAGCATTCTCTAAATTATGC
>PMYA01000022.1 GCA_003170935.1 Methanobacteriota archaeon | reverse complement strand
ATAATGTTATGAACGATTGCGCAAAAGTCGATGAGCTCTTACTGGACCTGGCAGACTACAAAAATGATTATGCCGACATGGCCGCCGTAAAACTTTTAAAGAAGTGCTCGACCAGTTGGGATGCTTACCGCTACCTGCTGGACCGCGTTCACGATGTCTGGCTCCCTGATAGCGCCCGGCAGCAGGTGCGACAGATTATCAAAAAGATACAGGTACAGTTGAACCAACAGCGAGAGTACGGCTGGGAGTATGAGGTATCGTGAAACGGGTCCCAGGATAGCACCATCATCGTCAACGGAAAAAATCGATCATGCTAAAAGTCGAGCCTGTCCAGGTTAAAATTACGAGGAGGAGGTAAAAATGATTGAGAGCGGGTTAATCATAACGGGCAGCGATGCGGAGCTATTGTGCCGTGCACTTTCAGAAGTGAAAACGAAAGCCTATGAAGAATCCGAGGCTCAATTAGATTAAACCCAGGCTCTTAGTGCGCTCGTTTCGGGTTTTAGGGCTGCTGAGAGTGATGGACACGAAAAACGTCACTCGTATTTTAGCCCCTTGCATAAGCGCCTAGTGTTAGGCACGATCATCGATAGGCGAGGCGGCTAAATGAATTCACTTCAGACGAAGGTCATAACGGTTATAATAGCCCTCATGCTAGTATTCGGACTTCTGGCGTTCTACCTGTCAATCCGTGGGGGGCTAATATGATAGAAACGCTGCTAAAAGCCTCTTTTTAGCCCCAACGCTCCACTAGCCCGCTACGTAAAAACGAAAAGAGGTGCTTATAATAAGAATACGCGCTCGTACCCTTGTCCTTTGGTTTGTTATAGGGATAATTATCGGGATTTTCATCGGCTGGCGTTGGTTATAGTAACCTTATGCGCATTTTGCTTAGTTCCGCAAAGGTCTTCCTTATGATTAGGCTCTTCGTCTTCGATCTCGGCAACGTCATCCTTCCATTTGAACACAGACAAATTGCGGTGAAACTCCACGAAGTCTCCCGGACACAGAACCGTTTTACACCTGAGGACCTTTTCAGGTTTCTCTTTGAACGAGACCGGGGCTTCGTAAATCTATACGAAGAAGGCCTCATGTCATCACTGGATTTTTTCGAGAAGCTCAGGGAGAGATACAAACTGGAACTGGAATTTGAAGAATTCAAAGACATATGGAACCACATTTTTAAGGAGAATCCCGAAATTAACGCGATTATTACACATCTGAAGAATAGAGGCTACCCGATTTTCCTTCTCAGCAACACTAACGAACTCCATTTTTCCTACATTATGGAACGCTATCCTATTGTCCAATCCCTCGACGAGTGGATACTCTCTAATGAAGTAGGCGCAAGAAAACCGAAAGAGAAGGTATACGATGCCGTTTTCGAGAAGACAGACATCGCACGGGATGAAACGCTTTATATCGATGATATTAAGGCATACGTGGAGGCCGCAAAAAGATATGGTCTCCAGGGTTTGCATTTCAAAAACGCAAAAGATTTGTGGGAATTTCTGAAAGAAAATAGCATATAATTCACTATTTTATCCTAAACAACTAAATCCTTTAGCGCATCCAATAGCGCTTTCTGTTCAACCGAGTCAGTCGGATAGATGTAAAAATCGACACCTCGGCCCCTGCCACGTCCCTTTCGCTCTACCCCCACATAGCTTATAATTCCAATTCAGCGATGAGTGCTGAAAGCGTCTTGTGTGAGACTTGTTCCCGGCCTCTAAGTCGCATGATATTGTTGAATTCCCTATAAACCTCAGTAGCGACTGTTTCTCCTCTTTGCTGTAAACGCTTTCCGGCAACACCTTCTGATGTAGAGAGACGCACGACCTCTCTGCAGCAAAGACACTTCTGCAAGCCGTTCTGCACGCGACCGTCTTCTTCTGTCCTGTGGTCGACCTTCTTCTTCACAAAGGTCAGCAGCTGTTGATAACAAATCAAGAGCGTAACGGGCGTCGCCGTTTCTCTGGGCGGCCAGGGCAGCGCATAACGGATGACCTCATTGCTCAATGCATTAGGATAAAACGCTTGTTCAACGCCATACTCCAGGATGTCTCTTAACTGGGTTGCATTATAGGGTGGAAAAGCTGCGCCTACAGGATGAAACGATGGCAGATCACGCGCGTCAGTGATGAGCACAGGAGTGTCATAGTTGTTTGTGATCCCTCTACGGCTTCGCACGAATCACGGTTCCCACATTGTGCCCTTCCAGCGCCTTAGTAACGTTACCGCTGACGAGGCCATTTACAATTCTGATTGCTTTGATATTGACAGCAAATTGCAGTAGCTCTACGGCGGCACGCTCAAGCACAAGGTCTTCAAGATTCATCTGGAGCAATTCTTCTGCCGAAATCTCAGGTATGAGCTCCGCATCGGGATGTATTCGAGGGTTCTCGGTGTAGAGCCCGGTCACGTCTTTAACGAGAATGCAGTTCTTCGCGCCAAGCACGTCAGCCATGAGAAGTGCGCCCGTGTCGGTCCGATGGGGGGGGATCTTGCCAATCCTCGGAGGAGTCTCGTACAACCCATAGGGCGGCGTACCGTGGATGACCGGTAGCACACCCAAATGAAATAGCATCGGCAAGTCCAAAAGGTCTTCGCGTTTAATGCGGACGCTGTTGTATTTTGAAAACAAGATGGCGAGCATAATAGCGTTCTGTTCGCTCACCTTGCCGGCAAGCTCGGCGAGGAGTCCCGTAGGCATCCCAAGATCAACGCCTAGGTCAAGCACGTGGCGCACGCGCGCCCCGCCCCCAGTGACGACCAGAATCTGATTGTTGCGAGAGGCCTTGCCGATTTCATCGACGAGCGGAAGGACGACCTCCTTGCCGTAGTCGATCGTTCCATGTCCGCCAAGCTTAATCACGTTGAGCTCAGGCAGCATACGCACCGATTCGCCCTTCTCAAGCTCCCCTAAGAACGCCCGTCGTACGAGGGTTTCGTCCTGCATACCAGATTTCAATCCTAGTCTTCGTGGCATGTGCAATCCTTCGACAGCTTCTTATAGCTGCAGATGTATAACTGTTATTGTTAACAGTTGGTATACCAAGTGTTTACAGCGATTGAGGGAAAAAATGAAGATATACGTGAGAGAGCGAATAAAGGTAGGAAAGGGCGTGAAACAGCCACGTTTCAGGGTTGTTGCCGTAACGGGCACAGAGCTGCACATTCGTGCAACCCATCTGCGAAAGACAGAGCTCGAACAGATCGCAGCGGACGTTGGGGCCGACGTTGTTTACTTGGAGCCAGTTCCCGACGAGTTGAAAAAGCAAGGAGGAGGGTCCTAGTTATTCCAAATCACGAGAGTGGCTCATTTAAGAGAACGCGTCGTGGGCGCCGGACTCGAATGCACTGCAGCCGCGGTGCTTTCTGTGTCAGAGGTCGATCCGCAACCTTTTCAAACAGAACTGCAAGCGTTGCCTTTTTGCAGCCTCTTTAGAGCCGCTCCGTGATCGTGGCCCTTGTTTGGTATGGTTGACCTAGACCTCAATATCGTGCTTGATGCCGCCCAGCGGATTCTACTCACCATCGACAAAAGTATTTCCGTGCGTTTTTCTAAAGACGCGATACACATCAAGCTGCCTACGACGCGCCGACTCGCTGATTTTTTGGAGGTGCCGCACTATTACGTGCTCCCGATCTTGGGCATGATGGAAATGGATGAACTGATAACGCGTGCCGAACGGGTCGGCATTCATACTACAAACAAGGGTAGCAAGATGTTCGTTGCCCTTATGCACGAGCACTACAAGAATGATGCTGAGGCGTTGCTTGGACCGACCATATTCGAAGAGATTCGGCGGCGCACAGACCAGCCGTGAACACAGCTGGAGCGATATTACAAAGTCATTTCCAGCTAACTTAAAGCTAGCTCGCAAGCGCTAGCTACGAGATATAGACAACTAAGAAGAAGAGACGTTAGATGAACACCTCTATCGTCCTCTTTCGTCAACTGTAGTTTAGCGGATGTAGCTATAGCACACTATTTTTCGCCCCTTCTCCGGTATAATAAGACTGTATACATATTCTCGAAAACATCGGGGTGCGTAGCGACGCTGTTCTTATGGTGTTCTTTCATTGTAGGTCCCATCATGTAAACTCGAGAAGAGCGTTGAGTGTGTAAAAAGCTTACTTTCGACGTAAAGATGAGCTGAGTCACGTCAAACTGTAACAGTTTCTTGTTCACCATTACCAGTGATGCCTTCTTCGCCCGAGTTGAACTGAAGAAATGAGAGGACTAGACCTCGCCCAAGAAGAAGACGTTGCAACATATCGCCTTGCTGCAGGAGGGGGCCTAGTCAATATATCAGTTGATATTTCAGCTGTTTATAATTTTCGCTTAATTTCCAAGCTATATTAAACCCTGCAAAAAACGAAAAAAAAAGCAACAGGGGGCAGAAGGCCCCCCTAATGTCATCTAAACCGATGTTAGTTCAGCGAACCTCGCGAACAGCTTAGCCTGGTCCTTCGTCGACTGGTGGAAGAACGTCGAGAGTGGAATCTCTACAGGGCATGCATCCTCGCATTGACCACAGTCCACGCAATCGGCAGCCATGTGTGCCGCTCTCGTGTACTGTAGCTTCGGCGAAGGCGGAATGCCTGGCTCAACCCACATGGGCTCACAGCTCTCGAGCTTGCAGTCATCACAAACGCAAACGGGACACGCATTCCAGCAGCCCCCGCATTTTATGCATTTTGCAAACTGTTCGAGCCAGAACTCATCGCGTTCCTCAGCGCTCTTGAAGTCATGAGCTTGCCACTTAGCCGCAAGCTTCAGCATCGCCTTTTCGATGTTCTCCCGGATCTCAATCCCCTTCGGAATCGGATCCTTCGTCATTATGGCGCCCGCCTTCACGGCGTCCTCGAGCAGTTGCGCCCCTGCCTCAGAACAGACCTCGACAAACGTTGCCTTGCCCGCGTCAGGACCGATGACGCCCCAGTTCCCGAACGCAAGATCCATCGATCGTGGGATCTTCTCCTCACAACGGCGGCAGTTTGCCCGTCGGCCGTACCCCATCTCCTCGAGATCGTCGACCTTGAGCTCCTTGTGCTCGTGGTCCTTCGTCTCGATGATGAAGTTCCCTTTGGCGATCTCCTCCTTGGCGACGTCCATCGGATCGGTCTCGTAGAGCTTCTGGATCATCTCCATGGCCTTCACCGGAGGGAGGGTCCCTCCGCAGTTAAGGCCGATGAGGACGAGGTTGTCAGCGTTCAGGACGCCTTTCCCTATTTGTACTTGTAGCGCGAGCGAGTCACACCCGACGCCAACCACAGCGAGTTTCATGTCCTTGGCGCCGTCGAGGTAATTGAAGAGCACGTTTGCCTGAATGACCGGAGCGCAGTGCAGCGACCCCGACAGCTCAGTGATCTTCGCCGGATCGGTAATGAGCGTCGGCACGCCGTCATAGATGTCCTTTCCACGGCTCATCGCGAGGACCCCGTCGACGACCTTGTTCTCAAGTAG
>PMYA01000080.1:30409-39540 GCA_003170935.1 Methanobacteriota archaeon | reverse complement strand
GGTATCAGCAAATCGCTTTATTGACGATTTGCAGCACTTGCGGATGAAGTCGTGGAGCATTACATGACTTTTAACATGGGAAAGTTTAAGGGCACTTGGGGATTGAGTCTCCCTCACATTACTTCAAAATAAGAAGGTGTTTTAGAAAGACTTATTTGCCGGCTTTAATTCGTCGTAATTACGGTTTTCATTTAGCGTTTGAAAGCGTTCATTCATTTGCAGGTAAAACCTTTGTCATTGGCAAACGATGGGGGCGAGATTTTCACAGCAAGTATGAGGCGTAGAATTAATTGAAGTTAAATCATGCGTCAATTTGTTATTATAGTTGATTTAGAGGCAGATAGCAAGCTTTAATCTTTAAATCGACAACATCTAGCCAGATCAACTTCTGAGCATCGAATCTTCGATTAAGAACAAGACTGAATAATCGGCTCTAGGTACTCTTTTCCGAGTTTCTGTCCCTCAATCGTCCGATGTTCGTCAATGAGGAGCCCGTTGTATCGTATCTCGTGAAGTGTCTCTAAAACCGATCGCCACGGCACCGAACCCTGCCCGACGATCGAATGAGACTCTCTATACCCATCATTATCGTGGATGTGCACGTGTTTGATCCGTGAGCCAAAATATCGGATCATCTGTGGTATAGGGATGTCTGTAGTATTACAGTGACCTACGTCCAGTGCTAATTGTAGGAAAACAGATCCAAACTCGTCGACAATCTGCACGAGGGCTTCCCCTGTCCATGTCTGTTTAAGTGCTTGTGGAAGCCGGGGCATGTTCTCTACACACACAAGCATTTTTTCGTCCTCTGCCTTTTCGCAAATCTGCACAAAAGAGTCGTACTGATTATTCTTTGAAATTTGTTCAAACTTTGGCAGGTTTCTTGGATAGCTCACAATGCCGGGGTGGACAACGACTAGCTCACATCCGAGTTCGTTGGCATAAGTGATCGAGTGGACTATTTCGTTTACGGATGCTTCCTGTAGTTTTGGATTAATGCTAGCAAGATTTACACTACAAAAAGGTGCATGCATCGTGTAGGTAAGTCCGTAGCTCGATTTTAGTTCGGTAAGTACGCGGACGTTAGATATGCTGTAATGTACGTGTGGATACTCGGAAACGAGTTCGATAGCATTAAAAGTCTGAGCGGCGCTAACGATAAACTCCTTAACGTCTTGTTCAATTCTTGATGAAACACCGTAAATCATTACCATATTACTACGGGATAATCCGTTGAAGCGAATAACTATTAACTATACCTAGCTCTCTTTTACTAGCGTCTTAACAGCTTCTATCACAACTGCTATGTATGGGCTTGTATCTGTGCCGTAGTAATCATGCACTTTTGCTACATTTTCGCCGCCTTGCTTTAGAATTTCAATCCTTTCAAGAGTTTTTTCAGCGGTCTCTAAGACCCACCTATTTCTTGTTTCGGCGCCAACGACGTTTATGAACTCAGGACGAATGGACACTTTAACGGGGCCTTCGTCAGCATGAAAAACGTTTAATTTTCCTATGACGGCTACGAACGAAGGTACTTCTATCGAACTTAGTTGCGTGACTGCCTGTTGTTGATACTGGCCGGCGTATATTGGAAAAACGCCCGTTGGATCAGCTATTCGAGCACGCCAGTAGTCAGCGTCAACGCCGACGTTTTCTTTTTCTGTCAAAGTGCCTACAACAAATACGCGATTACATTTTGCACCAGTAGGGGTCAAAAGATACTGTGGTGCGTATGCATCATCGTGTTCTTTGTAGAAGAGCGTCGACTCTTGCAGCTCTTTTGCATATAGGCGACGCGCTACTTCCCGCTGTTTTAGCGCCATCAGAGGAGCTCCTGCGCTCGAGCGAGAACGGCGCTAATGTCTTCATCTTTAATTTGTGGAGCCTCAGTGAAATCTGTTACAAGTAGCCATCGGGGCGTTTTGTTGCCGCGCACTATGTAGTATCTTCCGATTGTTACAGCTTTCATAGCATCAGCGACAACGTTTTGGTCAAGTGCTTCCATAGCTCTTTCTTTGGCTTCTGCCAGCGTCATTCCTGTTAACCTTTCTGTTAGTTCGCGGTTAAACAATACGTCCGTCACAACCTCACCGTCGTCTAGCACCCCTTTAATGCGTAGATCGTAAAGGCCGGTTACCGTGCCATGCTCAGCACAGTGCCCTTTGACGACGACACGATTGCACTCTGGACATCGCTTTATAAGTCCAGAACCCGATTGGATATCGATAATGGTGCCGGAAATTTCTTCTTCTGCTCGACCGACTGCGACTTCTTCATCGAGCGGAGTAATTTCTGATGCTTTGTTCAAACTGATACTGAAACGTCCCTGCCAAGATTTCGTAACAACATTACGTATTGAATAGCTTTTTCCATCCTTAAGAATAGGCAACTTTGCGTTAGACCAGCTAGTGAATTTTATAGTTCCGGTCTCGTCGCCAAGCAAGCCGACTTGTGCGATGGATGGTGAATTAGGCTCCCAAAGCTGAACAACACGGACGCGGACATTGATCCACTTGTCCTCTGTGTTTATGTCTTTGATCTTTGAGTAGATAACTTCAGTCGCTGAAGCCGATACTTGTTGTAGATTGAGCTTAGAATAATAAGCAACTACACTTCTGCTCGCTTCTTCTGTCGGTACTTTAAAATCATCGACGAGACTATGTAAGCGCTGTTCTATCTCGCTAGCTGAAATTTTAACTCCTTGATTAGAAAAACGATCTCTTATCTGCTCTGCTAGCTCTTTTAAATTCATTTTCTTCCTCAAGCCTTTAGTTTTTCATTTGAAAGGCAGCGATATTTTGGGGGAGGGTGATATAAAGCTTTCTCGCGTAGCGAAAAAGTGATTTGAAGCAAGGTTGGAGTGGGGGTTGTAAGCCTCCTTCTGTTTCAAGTGGCATTTATCTAAGCGCTTAACCTGGGTGTCATCTGGACTGTTCATTCACCCTTTTTAGCTTGCACCTGTGAGGATTCGCCGTTCCATCGTAACCCCTGCTCTCGTCGGTTCTTCACCTCATTCTCATATTTACAGGGACGTATCGTTTCTGTGCCATAGCCATGACTCTCGCCATGCGAGTTTCCTCGCTCACACATCCAGAAGGTGGGAGGACTTTCCTCAGCGAGTTCCACCGGCAGCCACTCACCCCCTCTCCATGGCGTATCTTGAAGGCAAATGTAATATAAGTATTCACTAACATGCGAAGCATGCATCTGGACGAAGCGCGTATCGGCGTGCGTCTCGCACGCGAAGCAATAGAGATCGCGGTGAATTCCGGAGATCGCATAAAGGCACCCCAAGACCTTCCCGCTATTTTTGATGAACTTGGCGGCGTTTTTGTTACTTTGCATTCAGAAGTCTTACGGGGCTGTGTCGGGTATCCATACGCAAGCAAAACCATCAAAGACGCCCTGATCGACTCGGCAATCAGCGCTGCCTTGTACGACTATCGATTTCCTCCGGTCAGAGCAGAGGAGCTAACGCGTATTAGGGTAGAGATCACGCTTCTTACTAAGCCCAAAAGAATTGACGGTCCTACTGATATTGTGGTCGGTAAGCACGGCATCATTGTAAAAAAAGGACAGCAACAAGGATTGCTTCTGCCGCAAGTTGCAACTGACTGTAAATGGACGCAACAGGAGTTTTTGGACCAAACGTATATGAAGGCAGGTTTAAACCCGAGCGAACGCAACGCAGAAATATTTGTTTTTGAAGGTCAGGTGTTTTCGGAGCTTCGCCCTGGTGGCGAGGTAGTAGAGCGTTTTCTTGAGTGACCCACGTATGATTCAAACAGTCATTCGAAATGCAAGAGTCTTTTGCAGGAATCAAGTTGTTATCAGCGACGTCTTGATCGAAAGAGGCATAATTGCTAAGATTGGAAGCGTCCGTGCAGGAGGGCAAGAAATAGATGCACGCGGCCGATTGTTACTGCCTGGCGCAATTGACGCTCACGTTCATTTTCGTGATTTGGATGAAGCATATAAGGAGGATTGGTATTCTGGCTCGTGTGCAGCTGCTGCTGGGGGGGTGACTACCGTCATAGATCAACCGAACTCAAAGCCCCCGGTATGTGATGAGCGAGCCTATTTTCGTAAGCAGCGCGCGGCACGAAAATCTGTTGTGGATTATGGCATCAACGCTGGTATCGAAAAACTTGACCAGCTCGATGACTTGTGGCGACTCGGGGTTACGGCTTTTGGTGAGGTATTCGTTCAAGAAAAATCGCGCGAGGAATTGCATCATGCGCTTCAAACTATCAAGCGCCTCAATGCCGTGTTATGCGTTCACGCTGAAAGACGTGTCGGTGAAATCTCAAGCGAACTGGCCGGGATCAAGACAGTCTTAGCGTGTAACAAAGAAATCAGGGCCAAAGTACATGTAAGCCACCTAAGTGAAGCGTCTGGGCTTGACTTTGTGAGAGGTTCCGATCAGGATGTCAGCTGTGAGGTAACTCCGCATCACCTTTTCCTATCTAACCTCGACCAAGCAAGACTTGGTCCATTTGGCATAATGAATCCTCCACTTAGGAGCCGGCAAGACGTCAATACCCTCTGGTCAAGTCTCCGTTATATCGACATGATCGCTAGTGACCATGCGCCTCACTCTATTGCCGATAAGAACATTTCGTTCCCTCCTCCGGGGGTGCCGGGGGTTCAAACTTTGCTCCCCTTGCTATTGGCGAGGCTCGATCAGATAAGTCTTGAACGGCTCGTGAATCTGGTAAGCGCAACTCCCGCGGCTAGATTCAATTTAAAGAACAAAGGAGCGATACGTGAAGGATATGACGCAGATCTCATACTTGTTGATCCTAACGATAGGAAAATAATAACCCCGAATGTGCTGTATAGCAAGTGTGGGTGGACGCCTTTTGAAGGCTGCGTCGCTGTCTTTCCGTCATTTACTATGGTGCGTGGCGAAGTCGTATGCAGTGAGGGTTCTATCAAGGTAAAGAAAGGGTGGGGCAGTCAGGTATGTGGGGCTGGTTTGCGTCAATTCAATAGCCCGCTACTATCATAAAAATGATCGTCCCAGCGCCCGCCAAAATTAGTTGTGTAAATCGTTGCTAGCGTATCAAACTACCCTGAGATCAGTGAGTCTTTCGGGAAGGTAAACGTCAGTTACGTAATCTAAGCCTCGACTCGCGAACGCCTGTTGTTCAGACTTTTTCTTCAATTCCAGTTGGAGATTGATCTCCTCTTTCCAGAAATCAGTTGCAAAACGTGGGTCGGTAAGTTCTGACTGTAGGGCCCGCACGTCCTGATCAGAGAGCTTATCGGTGGGCAGGTCGTAATTGACGATATCGCTCGGGCGCACGCCAATGAATTGAGCTGCCGGGGTTGCCATGTATTCTGACATATGTGCGCTCTTTATTGAGCCGTAAGCGACGGAGGCGAATATCCTGTAAGACCAGGGATCCCCATCCGTAAAAACGACGACGGGAAGCTTTAGCCGCTCGTTCATTCTTTTTAAAAGCCTCCGTGTGCTTCTTGCGGGCTGGCCTTTCAGGTGTACAATAATTGAGTCATAATCGGTATCGAAGCCATTTTCGATCAGCCGGTCCCGCATTCCACCGGTTTCGATGGCGATAATAAACTTAGCGTCGTGCTCGATAAAATCTAGATTATCGACGTTATATGGGATCTGGTAACCGCCTTCACCGACATCATCGACGCAGTGAATGACACGTTCGGACACTTGCCCACGTCTTTCAACGTTTTCTTTGATTCGAATCGGACCAAATATGGTAGCGCCGTTCTCTTCAGGACGCACATGAAAGTTTTCGCGCTGCAGTTCAGTTATGATCTCTAGATCTTCGATCATTCTGTCAGATTCAGGCTGCTCTCTAAACTTCCCAAGTTTCCAACCTTCTGAGATATAGTAGAGCTCTCTGAGCGTTGACGAGCGGTTCTCATCGAGCTGTTTTTTTAGGAATTCGATTGTGTAGCTCGACTTGAGGAGGCTGTAAGCTCCTCTTACTGTCTTGCAGCTTCTTGCACTTTCCCGGTCACCATAGACCCAGACCTCTGATTCTTCATTGAACTCAATATTCGATTTCGTTCTTGTAGGGATCAGCAGTTGAGGAATTTGTTCTCTCGTAAACTGATCGTACATGGTTTCGATGATTTTCAAAAGCCTTTGTTTGGTCAAGCTGTCTTTTTCTTTCTTTATTTTCAATAGGTCTTCTTTTGCGTTCATGCTTAACCTCACTCACTAGCTCGCTTCTTGGGCAGCGCATCCGCCCCTGTGACCATCTCCGCAAGTATCCCTTCAACCAAGAGATTAGAATTTGCAGATTCTTCTGACTTAACCGTGTATTTAACCTTCTTTTCTGAATTAGGCTTGATTGATACTTTCCACATGTAGTCGAATTGGCCGTTAAAACTCGACACTTTTGGCTTAGGAGTCGAGTCTTCTATCTCAACAGCGGAGACTTCATGAAGTTTGAAATCTTTTAGACTCTCTGAAAAGTTACTAATGCGGATTGTCACTGTGCACGCAGAATCGTTTTGCTTTGTTGTCTTTTGAACGAGCACGTTCCCCATTATTTTAGCTACGATAGGTTGAATGTTAGGTTGTGGGGCTCCTTTTATTTCAGATACCTTCTCGGCAAGTTTAGGAAGAACTCGCTCTATTATTTCCTCTTTTTCTTTTCTCTTTGCAAGGAGCTTTTGTTTCGCTAAGTAGTTTTTGAGGCCACGCGCGACGTCTCGGACTGCAAGTTCTATCTCGTCTATTATCTCCGGTATATCTGCGATCGCTTCTTTCGACTCTGATGTGAAAGGAACATTGGTTGAAGCAACGTGTGTAAGCACAACGATTGGGCCTTGCGGGATACCGCTACCGCCCGGTTGTATAAGTTCATAGTTCCTCCAGTTAATCTTCTCTACAGCGTGAGTGCTGGCGCACCCCCCTTGTTGATATAACAAAGGAACTCTGTTTGCGTATCGCAGGATATCTACCCTCTCTTCCTTCGGCAAGCTGCCCCCGTAGGCAATGCCCGCTTCGACGATGAATGGGTTTCCTGTGTGCACCGAGGCGTCACGCGTGGTCGTCGCGATAAAGTCAACGTCGTATTCTTTTTCTAGCCCTTTTCTTATCAGCTCTTCCGTTATCGGGGAAAGGCATTCAGTTGAAGGTGCACTAATTTTAACGGTTTTGAATGCCTCAAGCAAGCGTTTTGCTTGATCGCGTGAAAGGTCACCGGGGTTTACGTCGGGGTCGATACCGGCTTTTGCGCAAATTTCTTTAGCGGTTTTGTGTCCAATCCGCGCGAATTCGTTAGTTAAAAATGATGTTACTCTTCTTCTGTCCGTATACCGCAACATCTTTATCAAAGTGCCTAGTTCAATGCCCTCAGGGTGCGGCAGAATCTCACATGGCTCGATTGGCAAGATCTCCGTGACACGCTCAAACACTTCTGTGTCTCCGTTTGGCTCAACCAACGTCAATCTCGCGTGCGGATTAACTATGGCAGTTGACTTCGTGTAACCGTAGATCGATTGCTTACGCGCGCGGACGTATGTGCCTTCCACCTCGACTTCAATTCTAGTCCCGTGAGGTCGATCCCACGGTACAATTTTCTCCATTAGTATTTCAGGTTCGTTGGTCTTCGTATTGATAACGAGCTCGTAATAGTGAGCGTCTTCATTCTTTCCTGTTTTTGAGTATACCGAGGTAGGGCGCCCTGATGTCAGTTGTGCATATAACACGACTGCGGAGATTCCTATGCCTTGCTGCCCCCTACTTTGTTTTAGGGCATGAAATCGAGAGCCGTACAGGAGCTTTCCGAAGACTCGCGGTATTTGCTCTTTTACGATGCCGGGGCCGTTATCTTCGATTATGACGCGATAGGTGTCTTTATCCACCTTTTTAATTTCAATAAGAATATCGGGCAGCACACCGCTCTCTTCGCAAGCATCTAGTGCGTTATCAACTCCTTCTTTTACACTCGTTATAAGGCTTCGAGTCGAAGAGTCGAAACCGAGGATGTGACGGTTTTTCTCAAAGAACTCGGCTATGCTAATCTCCCGCTGTTTCTGTGCAAGCTTCTCCGCGATGTTTTCAGCCATTTAGCGTTCTCCCGATCACAGTTCCGCGCCAACTATAGTGTGTGTCGTAGTCACTCCTTTGATATCTCGAATGTTATCAACTGAATTGTTCAAAGCAGCAAGCCCCTCGACTTCAATAATGACTACAAAGTCATACTCTCCAAATACGTGGTAAACTTCCCTAATACCGCTTAATTCCAATAGCGTTCTATAAACGTATCGTTCTTCACCAGGAACGACGTTGACCATCGTAACTCCGACTACCATAGTATCACCTTTTACCTAAACACAAGAAGCGTATTTAGAAATTGCGATAGTTGGTTACATTCTCGAAAAAGGTAGGTTGCTAGCCAACTTAGTTACGGTTCGTTGAACGACGTATATAAACTTCATTCGTCTTGAGTTTTTTAAAGACAAGCTGTTATCGTTTGTGGTATTACGTACTAAGCTGACGTGTACGATCAATTCGGGGGAAAACACGCTTCTCGCTGCGCATTAGTTAACTAGAAATACGTGATTGCTGTACTAAATCAAACGAAAGCGGAGGTAGCCAAGTGGTCAACGGCGGTGGGCTCAAGATCCACTCTCACAGGAGTTCGCGGGTTCGAATCCCTCCCTCCGCATCGTAACGTTTGTCGTAGTTCTTTTTTACGTGTGATCTAGGTTCTGGGCGCGTCCCGTACGATTATTTTTGCGAAGTATGAAGCTAATTGCTCACGGAGCCCCTTTTATGGGTATCGATGTCGCTGGGTCAACGAGGTATACCTATATTACTAAGAAGTTCAATTGCACTTGCGCCGATGATGTATTTTAAATCCTGAGCGCTAAAGACGCCATGACGATCCCTATGAGTTCTGAGGCACCGATGAGAAACAGTCGAACCGACATAGCAACTTTTATCCTTCGTGTTTAAACAGAGTAAAAAGATGTGGCGAGAGAATACAACTAGGTGCACTTATGAAAAAAAAGATCAAAGGCATCGCTCGTGACGCATTGAAGTTTATACTTGAAGTGAGTGCCTCTTCACACCCTAAGGAATTTGCTGGGATGTTATATGAGACTGATCAGGTCATAACTGATGTGGA
>PMYA01000080.1:0-30338 GCA_003170935.1 Methanobacteriota archaeon | reverse complement strand
ATTAGAAAACTCGATGTGCTCGACGTTGAAATTGAAGAGAGCGCAGTATATAGAGATATAAAGGAAACCTTCGGCGACGAAAATGATTAGAGTTCTCGCAACAGGCACGTTTGATATCTTGCATCCTGGTCACATCCTTTATTTAAAGAAAGCACGGGAGTTGGGCGACGAACTATTTGTTATTGTGTCACGCGATTCCATGATTAAGCACAAGTCAAAACCTATACTTCCAGAACAACAACGACTACAAGTAATCAAAGCCCTAGGGATGGTAGACTACGCTGAACTTGGGAGCGAGCGCGATATATTCGAGCCCCTAGCGCTAATAAAACCAGACATAGTAGCGCTTGGTTTCGATCAGTATTTTGACGAGAACAAACTTCAAGAGGACCTTGAAAAAAGGCACATACCTGCAAAAGTAGTAAGGCTGCCTTATCAGGATAGTGGCAATCTATCGGGTACTGAAAACATAATTAGAGAGATCATTAAGCGTCGGGTGAAGTGTTAAAATCTATTTGAGTGCTCCTTCGATCCTGTCGATTCCTTTAGCGATGTCTTCGCGACTCGTGGCGTACGACAGCCGCACATAGCCCTCACCGTTCCGGCCGAATGCTGATCCAGGCGTCACGGCGACTGAAGCGTCACGCAACAGTTTTTCAGTCACCTGTTCAGAAGTACCATATTGAGTGATCTTTGGAAATGCGTAGAACGCACCCTTTGGAAGCGCGCATTTTATTCCAATCCTAGCTAGACCGTTAATAATTAGGTCGCGCCGTATCTGGAATTCAGCCACCATAGCACGGAGGGTGCCTTGATCCCCGTTCAACGCCTCAATACCAGCTCGTTGGACGAAGGACGTTGCATTGCTTACTGTGTGTTGCTGGATTTTAAGCATGCCTTGAAGTATTGATCGAGGTGCAGTTGCATAGCCTAGCCTCCACCCCGTCATAGCGTATGCCTTCGAAAATCCATTTACAGTAATCGCTAAGTCAGGAATCAATGTACCTATGCTGTGATGCTTGGTGCCATACACGATCTTTTCGTAGACCTCGTCAGAAATCACAACAATGTTATGGTCTTCAGCCGTCTGAGCTACGCTTTTTATGACACTTTCGTCGTACATAGCTCCAGTCGGGTTGCAAGGGCTATTTAAAATAATGAGCTTGGTATCATCAGTTATGTAACGTTGGTACTCAACTGGCGCATAGTCATCCCGTTCGTAAACAGGGACCACGACGGGCTTTCCACCAGCGAACTTTACGATTGGTTCATATGAAACCCACGCTGGATCGAACAACAAGACCTCATCTCCTTCATCGATGAGCGTACATATCGCTTCAAATATCGCTTGTTTTGCGCCGGTTGTGACAAGCACGTCGCTTGAAGTGACATCGAGGCGGTTATCAGTTTTCAGCTTCTCTGCTATTGCTTCTCTCAGTTCCAGAATTCCACTACCTTGTGTGTAGTGTGTCTCGCCACGATCAAGGGCGTCTTTTGCGGCGTTTTTTATGTTCTCTGGTGTATCAAAGTCAGGTTCACCCTGACTGAAACTGATAATGTCTCGCCCTTCACGTCTAAGATTAGCCGCAATGTCCGCAATTTTCATCGTAGCGGATTGCGGTATACTTCTGACTCTTGCAGAAATGACTTGACTTTGTCTCATCAGAGTCTTTCATACAGTTTTACAGCTGCTTCAACTGCTCTTTTTGCATAATCGACGCGTTCGTGTGCTTCCAAACGAGACATACGTGGACCAGATATACCCAATGTGACCGGTTTGTTATACTCTAAAGCTAGATCCGCAATTTTACGAGTCGCGTGCTGCGCAACGATTTCGTCGTGTGTTGTTGCGCCTTCAATTACACAGCCGATGGTAACTACGGCGTCGACTTCATCATCTAAAGCCAAATTCTTGATTGCTAAGGGCATATCAAAAACCCCTGGAACATAAATTGTCTTGACAACGTCAGCGCCTAAAAATGCAGCATGCTCTTTTGCAAGAATCTCCATTTGATATGTAATGTCTCTATTAAATTCTGCTACGACAAACCCTAGTCGTATTTTTTCTCCATCTCTTTTATCCATGAACAACTCCTCTTGTTTATCTTAAAATTCAACTGGTTCTTCATCTGCAAAGCCCTCTCTCTTGCCTGCTCCGGCTTCTGGGGTCAGATGGTTAGTCAACAACTTGAATACATTCTGTGCATGTTCACGTGTTCTAGCATCGGCTAATCGAGCAAGCTCTTTTTCGCTTGAAGCTTCATCCTCGTAGACGAATACTTCAATAATATGCCTGTTAGTCATTAGTTGCGCTCTTATCAGTCCAGTCGATGCTTCGTGTGCACACTGTTTGTCGATTGGTTTCGATCCAGGCATGCCCAGCGCCATAACAATATCGCATTCTGATTCTTCTAAGAGCTTCTTCGATGCGACTGGCAGGTCTTTTATTCCAGGCACGGTGTACCTTTGAATTGATGCTGACATCCACCGCTGCAACTCGTCTATAGCCGCCTTAGCCATATCGTACCTCGCAAAAGTGGTGTCCGCTATTCCTATTTTCATTCAAAGATTCCCATCAATAAACGTAAAGCTCACACGTCACAATCCTTCAAGAACGCAATCCGCAGCGAGGGTTCCTTTACCCATTTCACTAACTACACCTTTTTCAAGTAATACGAGTTCAAGCTTCTCAATAACCTGCAATATATCTCCTTCACTTATGCTACCCATATTGCTTATCCTAAAGATATGGCCTTTTAGTCGTTCTTGGCCACCTGCGATAATGATGCCACGCCGTCGCATCTCATTCTTTAGTGAAACAAAATCTATTCCAGACGGCATTTTTATTGCTGTTACCGTGTTTGAATACGTGCTAGAGGCGCTGGGTTGTGGAAATAGTTCCAAGCCCATCGCTTCAATTGCAGCGCGTATAGATGTCGCATAAGTGCGATACCTGTTAATACGTTCGCTAAGCCCTTCGGCCTCAAGCATTTTTAGAGCCTCCTCGAGCGCGAAGAACAACGGGATAGTAGGCGTATAAGGTGTTTGCCCCTTATCGGCAGATTTCATATGAGCAATCAGATCTGCGTAGAACGGCCTTTTTTGGGCCGTTTTAATAATATCCCATGCCCGTTCGTTCACAGCAATCATTGAAAGACCGGGCGGAAGACCTAGACATTTTTGAGAGCCAGTGAATGCTATATCGACCCCCCATTTGTCTATAGGTGCTTCGATTCCACCAATCGAGGACACCCCATCCATGATGAGAAGTGCTTCATATTTTCGGCACAGCGCTCCTATCTGCTCAACATCGTTCGTCATACCGGTAGAGGTCTCATTATGGACGATTGTGACTGCATCTGCACCTTCTTGCAGCGCTTGTTTGACCTTGTCCGTGTTTATCGACGTGCCCCATTCGGCAATAATCGGGGCAGAGCTCCCATAAAGTGAGGTGAGTAATTTCAATCGTTCCCCGAACTTGCCGTTTTCAATCGCAACAAATTTTTTATGACCGCCGAGATTGCCGACTGCGGCTTCCATAGCACAAGTTCCTGACCCGCTCAGTATGATTACATCGCTCTCTGTGTTGAAAAGGCTGCGAAGTTTTTCGCGACTTTCATCTAATATCTTTTTAAATTCAGGCCCACGATGGTTGATCATCGGTTTTGACAACGCTCGAAGTACTTGAGGGGCCACTTGGACCGGTCCAGGAATCATTATTAGCTCAGTTTCAGCTGTGTTGCCCATGGTAGCATCTCTTATGATTATTTTCGAACAAGCAGCTCTCTGCCTCCTTATTTAACCGTGACACCCTATTTAGAATTTTGTGCCACTAAACGTTGCTGAAAGGCAAATGCTGCCTCTTGCGCGAAAAACAGAAAGCTGTTTTTCACAATGAAATCACGCTAAACTAGGTCAAAAGCGAATTTTTGACGCGATTAGTACTTTATACTCACCGTCGAAGTACGGCACGTGTTCACGTCCTTCGAGTTTAGAAAGGGTTTTTACGGTGGCGAGATAATTACAACGCGATGTATCAACCCGACGTGGCTATATTAGTAGGCGCTACTTCTGACATGCACGTGGCAGAAAAAGCGATAGAGGTCATAAAAGATGCGGGTATAACGTATGAGGTAGAAGTAATATCAGCGCATCGAGATCCAATACGCCTTGATGAATATCTTCGAGAAGTTCGGGCTAAAGTTTATATTGCTATCGCAGGTCTTTCTGCAGCTCTTCCAGGTATCATTGCTTCAAAAACAAACGCTCCTGTCATAGGTGTTCCTGTTAGTAGTAAGCTCAGCGGTTTAGACGCGCTGCTTTCTATTGCGCAAATGCCTGCTGGGGTTCCGGTGGCGTCGGTTGGAATAGACAATGGGAAAAACGCTGCCTTACTAGCGTTGAGAATTCTGCAAGTTAACGTGGAGGTAAATAAGGTTTTAGACCTTTAATCAGCTTGGAATTATAACTTGGAGTTCTCCAAAGCTGCTTTTGCAATTTTTATCGCACATAGATCCCCGCACATGGAACACGCGTCAGTTGTTCGACTATGGCAGTTGAACTTCGCCCGAGCTAACTCTGGATCCACTGAAAGCTTGAATTGCTTCTCCCAGTCCAAGCTTGCTCGCGATTTTGCCATTTCTTTGTCGAGTTCGTGTGCATTCTGCATCCCTCTGGCAAGGTCAGCAACGTGAGCAGCGATCTTTGTCACGATTGCCCCTTGTTTTATATCTTCTTGAGACGGCAGCCCGAGATGTTCGGACGGCGTGGTCATACACAAGAAGTCAGCACCATACATTCCCGCCAGAGCCCCCCCAATTGCTCCGGTTATGTGATCGTAGCCGGGAGCAATGTCTGTGACGATAGGTCCAAGCAGGTAGAGTGGTGCGCCACCCGTTAACGATTTCATTGCCTTGACGTTGGTTTCTATCTCGTTAAGAGGGACGTGGCCGGGCCCTTCTACGAGGGTCTGAACGCCGTTCTCATATGCTCGTTTCGTGAGCTCTCCGATTTGGATGTACTCTATAAACGTCGGACGATCGCTTGCATCGTGCAAGCATCCTGATCGCATGCCGTCACCCAGACTTATTACGAAATCATATTCGCGTGCGAGCTCAAGGAGATAATCGTACTCTGCATAGAAGGGGTTATCTGCGTTGTTGTGTGTCATCCACGCTATCGTAAAAGCGCCCCCCCTACTTACGACTCCCATAAGTCTTTTATTCTTCTTCAACACTTCTAGAGATTTTAGATTGACTCCTGCGTGGATAGTCATGAAATCAACTCCGTCTCTCGCGTGCTTACGAACCGTATTGAACATGTCGTCTGTCGTCATTGAGACCACGGCGTCCCGTCGCATTGCGGCTTGGTATATCGGCACTGTGCCAATCGGGGACTTGATCTCGTGCAGAAACTCACTTCGTATGCGGTCCAAATCTCCGCCCGTGGAAAGATCCATGACAGTGTCTGCGCCGAATTTAAGGGCTGTTTTTGCCTTTGCAAGCTCTTCGGTAATCTCAACATAGTCTATGGAGGTTCCTATGTTAGCGTTGACTTTCGTACGGAGCGAGTCGCCTATGCCGATCGCTGCAATGTCGTGAGTCACATTTTTTGGTATCACGGTTCGGCCTTGAGCGATGTTACGCTTCAGTCTCTCGCTCGCTACGCCCTCTGATTTGGCAACGTTTATTATATCATCAGTTAATCCGTTCTGTGCTTCTTCTAGCAGTGTCATGCTGTTTTTTGGCTGTGCTTAGCTTATACCTCTACATAATGTTTATGCGCTTGTTGCTTAAAAATGTGAGCTGTTGAAAACTTTGTAGATCTGGTCAAATCTTTAATAGAGTGGGGGCGCTAAATTATATTGATGCGCACAGATACTTTTTCGAGCCCTGATATGGGCAACACTTACTGGTTAAATGCAAAGCAAAAAGCAATTATCGATCTAGGGTCTCATACAATTGCCAAACGACTTCCCTTAGACGAAGCTTGCTGCATCATTCTAACCCACTTACATTACGATCACACGGCAGCGTTAGATCAGCTTGTCTTTTCAAATGGTGCTAAAGTGATGATGCATGAGGCAGATGCTAAAAATATAGGCACAGCAGCGTCAGCAGCACACGCTTTTAGTGCTCGTGCGCCTAAGTTTCATGTCGATACTTTGCTGAAAGACGGAGATCAAATTGATCTCGGTGATTCCATCTTGCGCGTGATTCACACGCCGGGGCACACTCCTGGAAGTATATGTTTATACGACGCTCAGTCAAAGAGCCTTTTTTCTGGAGACACGGTCTTTCCTTTCGGGGGCATTGGCAGGACTGATCTGCTTGGCGGAAGCTCGCACGACTTGGTTCAATCAATTTCGCGATTAGCGAAGCTGGAAGTGAGCGTATTATATCCTGGCCATGGGGTAATCACTACAGATAGCGTCGATGAACAGATTAAACAGTCTCTTAAGTTCGCAAAAGCGAACGAAAGTCCAGAATGAAATGAAAGGCGCTTACGTGATAAATCTTTGGCTAGCGTCGGCCAAAGATGTGACGGTTGGAAAGCTCGGGACCATCGCATTTGCGCCAGGCTTTTATGCGTACGTAGGATCGGCGATGGGGGCTGCTGGCTTCAAACGAGTTGAGCGCCACTTGGATGTTTCTGCTGGTCGTAACAAGACGCAAAAGTGGCACGTTGATTACCTCTTAGCCGTTTCTGAGGTATTCGAGACGATTGAAATCGCAACACAAGAGAGAATCGAATGTAGTATAGCTCGCAACTTGGGGGAGTCCTCTTCGCTTGCCTGCATTGGAGGTTTTGGCTCCTCAGACTGCAGGTGCTATTCACACCTCTTCTACTCCCACCGCTTTAATGACCTTGAAGATGCTGTAAACAGGCTTTTTTATAGTCCCTGTCCGGAGATACTTGGTGCATTGAGCAAAGAGGGCTGTGACGGGCGAGAGATAGTTCGTAAACGTTATTTTATAAACACTATGAACAGAGATTGCGTGCTAAATAGGAGTACATGAATGGGAATTCTTACAAACACGGTTGGGAGCTACCCGACGCACACCATAGGAGAAGACTGCAAAGCCAAAATGAGTGTTCAAGATCTTATGGCTGGAAAGGATCCTTTTGTCGCGTCTATAAAGGCAGCAGTCGTCGATCAAGTTCGAGCCGGTATTGAACTGGTCTCTGACGGCCAAGTGAGGGCTGATATGGTCAGCACGTTTGCAGCTGGAATCCCAGGAATGAAAAGCGAGAAGGGCCGATCGTACATAACTGGAAAAATCACGCGGCCTCTAAAGAGCATTACTGCAAAGGACCTCACTTTAGCGCGTCATTATGCGGGAGCCGGTGCTAAGATCAAAGGGATTATAACAGGACCCGTCACAATCGCCGCATCATCTTCTATAAGCCGCGGTGCGCCGTACAGGTCGAGTCTCGACCCACGTTTGCTTAGTGACCTTGCAAAAGCGCTCCGCTTTGAAGCTGACCAGCTTTGTCGTGCAGGGGCTGATGCTTTGCAGATCGATGAACCAGCTTTGTTTAACGTGGGCGTGGAGAACGTGCTCGGATATATCGACGCAGCGGTTGATGATATTGAGATTCCTGTGAAACTTCATCCTCATGTAGCGTCCTATAGGGAGTATGACCAGCTCTTGAAGCTGAAAAACGTGGAATACATCGGCGTTGAAGCAGCCAAATATCCTGTTTTGTTGGATAAACTAACGCGAGCTGCATTTGAAGGCCACGAAAAAAGCGTCGCGCTCGGTGTGATAGATACTGACAGTCCAAAGGTAGAATCTGTAGAAACGGTTAAGAAGCGAATCGAGCGCGGCATAGAAGTTTTTGGTGACGATATGTGGGTCAATCCTGATTGCGGACTGCGCCTTCAAACGAGAGAGGTTGCGTTTCAAAAGCTTAAAGTGCTGGTTGACGCCGCTACCAGCGTGAAACTCGAGTTTAGCTAATTCTAGCATCGACCACGACATGTGCAACGCCCGGAGCGTAGTCTTTAACTTTGCGCGTGCTAAGCAGGTCGGCTGATTTCGCGAGTGCCTGCGCCGCTTGCTCGACTCGCGCATAGGGTCGTTTGTACATCAATTCTTCAGGTACGAGTTCGTGATAGTGTATGATCCCTTCGGGGGCTAAACAGCGCACCGCTTTATGAAGATAGTCGCACGCGTCGAAATGCCCCATAATCACTCGGTCGAATTGAGCGCTTGGCGCAACGTTCGCGCAATTGCCTAATATGGGTCGGACGATACTATTTACGTTATTAAGCAGGATATTTTGCCGAAGGTAGCGATATGCAACTGAATTGAGCTCTATAGCGACAATCGACTGCGGACCGGCGTGTACAGCTATCGGAATGCTGAGTTGACCTATACCGCTAAACATATCAAGGACCCTCTCATTGCTGCCGACAGTACTCATTCGAACTCGTTCAGCAAAATTGCCTGCTGAGAACATAACGCGACTTGCGTCGAGGGCGAATTTGCAGTGATTTTCCTTATGGACAGTCCTCGTTCCTGAGCCTGCAATGACTTCGATCTCTGGCGTCCGAAGGGTGCCTCGTACTCCTTTGTCCCATAAAGCGCTCTTGCAGCGTGGATAAAGATCCAGCAGCGCGTCACCTATCTCGTGTTTTAGATGCACGATCTTGGTCGGGATGTTGACGAGAACCAAATCGCCAAGGATCTGCCATCCCCGTGGCAACAGTATCTTTTCGTGTTCAGCGAGCGGCGCCTTTAATCGTTGCTTGAGCAACTGATGCCCTTTCATGGAAGGATAAATACCCTTTCTTGCGTCTTAACGACCTTTATCTCTTTACCTTCGTCTTCCTTACTGATGTACGGGGGCTTCTTGATTGTAAGAGTAACGTACGTTTCAGGGTCGAGCAGGTGGACCTCATCAGCATCGATCGCAACTAACAGAGTCCTTTTCGCATCACTTCGAGTTCCAACGAGCTCTGCAGTGCGTAAAGCCTCAGGATTCAGAGCAGTTCTATTGCCGGTCTCTAGGTCGACAGCGTTTGTTGCGCTAATTGTCGAGCAGATCTCATAAATATGCTGCCGAGACAGAATAATTGTTCCAGTCGGAAATTCGGGCAGTCTCACGAGGTAAGTCACGCGGTAAACATCCTTTCCGTCGCGTCGTCCTGTCAGCTTAGCCGAATCGCTGATAGTCCCCCCCATCTCCCTTAATAAGGCCCGTGCAATCCGTTTAGCGGCTTTGACCGAGCCGATATAAAGGTCGAGGCCTTCTCTTAGCCAGATTGTTTTTGCGATAAATGCTAGTCTATCCGTCTTTTGCACAAGGTCAATATTTATTCCAGCAATTTCAAGCGCGCGATCGAGCTCGGTTCGCTCAGGTCTCCTATGGTTGGCGCGTATTTGCACTTTGCTTTCGTAATAACCTCCCGAGATTCTAGAACATCTGTCGCACGTCGCTCGGTTCACACGAACCTCTACGTCAAAACTTTTGCAGGGTTCTCCTGCTCCAGAGACGTTGATTTCGACATGTGTGTGTACGATCGTCGGGGAAACCTGATTTGACACAATTGTCAAAGCTGCTTCGTTTGGATCAATATTTAGAGCCTCTCCAATTGCCTTTGCGACTGCGCTGTTGGTATCTTCGTTAATCCATCTGCCATTGAAGAAGTGATCGGAACAAATCGGACACACTTTTATTGAGATGAAGCTTGGAATTGCCGATATAGTATGGCTTTTAGCAAGGCAGCGTTCGCACACGCCATACGAACTCTCGCCACAGCTGGGACAAACGCTTGCGAGAGTCACATTGCCTCCAATGATCTAGAAAAGAACCATTTGCGCATGCGGGATGCCGTCAATTATAATGACGCAGTTCTTATCAACAACGCCACTGTCGATGCCGCAAGAAACAGATCGTTCGCCGATTAGATTTGCTATTGTAGCTTCTTTTAGTGCCTTTTTCACTTCGTGTTCATCTGCCGGCTGACCTTTGAAGAAGTCTTCATTGACATGCAAGTGAAGTTCTCCTTCGCAAAAGGTCCGCCCGATAAGTTCTGAATCGCACGCAGCTACTAGAATCTCCTTGTTCACATTGTACGACTTTAAAAATATGCTCGAAAGGGCGGTTATTTTTTCCGGCATTTTATTGTTGTGTCAGCCTATAGTTGCCGCTGTATCTGACGGGCTCAAATATTGCTGCTTCTTGCACTAATTTTGTAATCTCTGCCTCAACTTTATCCTTGTCGAAGCCCAATTTTGAAGCTCTCTCCACGATTTTTTCAAGAGGCGCGGATCCCGCTTCTCGCTCGAGCTCTCTGATTATATCCCTTATGCTTTTGATTCGTTCTTGTTGGCTTTTGCTTTTTCCGACTGCTATTACGTCGAAATCTCTTTTCCCTGTTTCAGGGTCAACTCCTACCTCTTTGAGACAAGATTCGACGATTTGAATGACGCGTTTCGCGTCATCAAGCGTCACCCATTTGCTTAATCGCGTGCGTGCGCTCGCTTCAGATAGCCGCACGAGCGCTTCTAGTTGGCGGGCAGTGATGGGGATAGGTGACCCCTCACCACCTTGTTTCCTCAAACCTACATAGTAGTCGATGAATTGCTGTTTGGCGTCGTCAGTGAGGATCGGGTTGATCCTTTTTGCGTAACCAATAAACTTTCTTAGCAGGTCAGATTCAATTACAGGGCGTATGACGCTCATCGCGGCTTCTATCTCCTCGTTTGGGAAGCCAGAAGAGGCGAGTTCTCCAGCAAAATGCGACTGGAGTATATGCTTCGCTATACCCGTGTCGCGGTCCTCATTCGGCACGTCCGTGAGAACGAAAATCAGGTCAAAGCGAGAAAGCAGTGTGGGCTGCATGTTGATCTGCTCAGCTATTGACTCATAAGGGTCGAACCTTCCATATCGAGGATTCGCAGCCCCTAACAAGGCGCAACGACTCTTTAAGTTTGCCATAATTCCCGCTTTCGCCACGCTGACGGTTTGCTGCTCCATGGCTTCGTGCAGAGACGATCTATCCTCAGCTCGCATCTTGTCCATCTCGTCAACGGCCGCTATCCCTTGATCCGCAAGCACAAGTGCGCCGGCCTCTAAAGTCCACCTTCCGTCGCCAAATTCATCCTTAATCGCGGTCGCGGTTAACCCTGCGGAAGTTGAACTTTTGCCACTCGTGTATATACCTCTCGGCGCTAACTGGACGACGTATCGTAACAGTTGCGATTTTGCTATGCCAGGATCGCCAACTAGTAAAATGTGAATGTCTCCTCGTAAGTGTGAGCCATCAGGAAGTGTTTTCGGCACGCCTGAAAAAAGTTGGAGCGCTATTGCCTCTTTGACCATTTCATAACCATAAATTGACGGGGCTATCGAAGAAATGATAGCTTGGTCAATTCCTGCCCTCCCAGCAAGTTCGATGATTTTTGCTTCATCTTCCTGTAATATCTCAATGTCCTGAAACTCTTTATCTTGTATTTCGATTGAGTTTGCGTCTAGAAATAGATCAAACGTCGTGCTTTTTACGTTTTGATACTGCCGCTGTGCAACTCGTAACAAGCCAGTCATAGCAACTCTGTCGCCCGGAAAGACTTTTCCAGCAAGAGTGGCCTCAACATTTGCATCGAGCATCTGTGGCTGTTCCCCGCCTTTTAGGCCTTCTGGGGCCTCTTGCAGCCGAATTTTTTGCGCATCAACGAATTTGGAATGATTGAAATTTAACTTGAATGGTCCTTTCTTCCGACAGACGCGGTGTGAACATTCGGCTGGCTCTTTAAGTTTGGCTTCGTCTTGTTCGACGGTTGTGATATTCCCGCAGCTCAGACATTCGAAGCCTGCTTCAGCAAGTTTAGGACGTACTTCAGTGGCTTTCCGGATGAGTCCTTCGATCGATATGAACTTTCCCACATGGTTGCTTCTTAGGTCCCTAATTTTTATTTTATCAGGGACATTGATGATTCGAACTTCTGCGTCAAGCTTGCATTCGATTGGCAAGTCATATTCAAGGAGCGCGTCATGTGCTGCTTGTAAGATCGGTAACGGGGCATCAAGGAGCGCATCTGCTAAAGCGATGTCAAAGTTTTGAAGGGCAGCATAGTCTACATCAATGCTGCTTATCTCCGGGTAGTCGCTCGCAAGATTCAGTATCTGCTTTTCATAGTATCGAGTAAAAAAGGTAGCCCACCGCTCCTTGGAATCACTGCTCATATGAATTGAACTATACAGATCATCGTTCTTAAAACTAAGCAAAGCGCTTGCANNTCCGTGTTTTTATCTCTCGATAAACATCAGAGGATAGTCTGCATCCTCGTCGTATTGCATCTTTACGAGCACTTTTGCAGATCCATAATTCACAACAAGTTCGACGTCGAGCATTTTGCCTTCAAGCTCTGCATAGCCAAATTTGTTTAGCTTAGAAGAAACCCTTTCTTTGTCGATGCTAACTATAATATTTTCGACGTAAGGTTGCACGCGTATGCTTTCTTGGATTGCTTTTTCTAGAGAGGGAATTGTGTTTAAATCGAGTGGCGCGCCAACATATTGGTGATACAAAGCTCCTAGTTTTATTCCTGCTTCGAAAAGCGCTTGTTCTCTATCGTTCATCTTAGATACCCCCGATATAGTGGATTTAGAATATAAGCAATCGAAAGCAGCAGGAGCAGGAGAGCAGCGATCGAATAGCTTGTTCCAATCGCGTAAAGGACGAGAACGGCTATAATTAAAACGCCTACGACGCCTTGAGTAAGCGTATTTCTAATTTTGGGATACTTGATTTCGCTTATCATCAGCACTGCTAGGATAAGCGTCACGATCAGCAAACCTGTAGGGGGCAGTCCTGCGAGAACACAGAGCGCGATTATGAGCCCTCCTGCAGTTATCGGTAGCCCATAAAAGAGCGATTCTTGTGGGGTCAGGGTATATCTTGCAAGTCGCAGCATCCCACATACCGTATAAATGAATGAGATAATGAAAATCAGGAAGAAGATGTTACGATTTCCTGTTGCGTCTCTTACCACGTAATACATAAGAATTGAGGGTAATAATCCAAAAGAAATAAAATCTGCAAGTGAATCAAGCTGAAACCCTAAGCTTCCTTGACCTCTATTTCGAGCTAAAATTCCATCGGCCCCATCTGCCAGCACGCAAATAAGGACAAAAGCTGCAGCAATAAGTGTATTCTGGCTATAAGCTTCGACGAGAAAAAGTATGGCTAGGGTGCCAAATAGAAGGTTGATTATAGTTGCGACATCTTGACCTCTAATTTCAATGTTGAATAGCAATCTCATATAAGCACCACTTTCTCATTTGAGCAATTTAGCTATCGTCGTCTTTCCTGCTTTTACCTTTTGCCCGGGTGAAACGACAAACGAATAATTACGAGGTAGTAAAACGTCGACCCGCGAGCCAAATCGGATCATGCCTATCCTCTGACCTCGTGTAATTTCATCCTTTTGTTTAACGTAGCATACAATTCTACGGATAACTGCGCCAGAGACTTGCGTAACGATTACATTTCCGATTCGTGTGCGAATAGTAACAATGTTTCGTTCGTTTCTATCTGAATCTTTGGAAAAGGCTGGAAATTTCCCTCCTTTGTGATATTGAATGTCTACAATTTCACCATCGATTGGGGATCTATTGACGTGCACATTATGAAGGTTCATAAAAATGCTTAGCTGGTTATCTTGTATCTTTAGTATCCGTCCATCCGCAGGGCTCACGACATCAGTTAAGTTATTACTCGCAGGAAACCGTTCAGGATCTCTGAAAAATATGAGAAGGCTGATGGTAATCAAAATACCGACGTACAGATATGGCGTAAAAAAAGCGATAAATGCTGTCAGTGCGAAAGAGCCTAGTATCCAATACTCAGACCCCTTAGCTAGCACGTACAATACCTCCTTTTAGTAAATCGTAGACCCCAACTACCATATCGAGGAGTTCTGGGAGCAGCTTAAACACCAGGTACGAGATTACTATCAGGGCACCAATCGACCCAAATTTTGCAATAACGTTATGTGAGATAAAAAAGCTATTTTCAGGCAAGCCAAACCATTGGTTGCCAGTTGCTGTTAGCACGAATGCATTGCGCAATATATTTAGAACGTAAATCGTCGGAACAGAGACCATGAATGCCGCTAATTTTCTGCGAGGTGGGGCAGATACGCACGCTATGACCCCGATGAACAGAGCTATACTTTCGATCCCAGTACAACCTAGTATAATTTGTACTGGGTAATCATTTAGCGTTAGAACGTTCCAATCAGCTTGGATTGCCCCCACCCCGAAGAAATTTAACGTCATAGCAGTCTGTGATGCGACAGTTTCGATCAAAAAGTGATTGAGGGTAGCCAACTCTGCAAAGGAGAAGTAAAATATTCCGCCTAAGGCTGCGGCTTTTGTTACAAGAAGAGTTAGATCGTCAGCTTTTTTCCACATGATAAAGGCGATATAGGCACAAAAAACCGCAACCAAAATAGTCGCTATAACGTTGAAATAGTCGTCGACTGCGAGATAATGTAGAGGTTGATAAGCCCAATGCAAGGCGAAAAAAATCCAACCGACGGCTCCAATCGGATATGCGACCCTACGTGGAGCAACTATTGCAATAAAAAAAAGACCTAGTGCAATCCATAATAAAATCTGCATTCATTTACCATTGGGTTGGAAGCCGCTTAACAAAATCAGAACGCCTTATAACGAAACTGGCATATAATCATTTTGACTTTCGTTGCGGCTTCTTAGTAGTTAGCACGATAAGTTTAATTTAGCTAGTTTATATTGGCTCCCTACGTATTTAAGGTACGAAAACAAAGTCCCCTTTGAAAAGTATCTAATGCGTAACCAAGAACTGTGAGAAAGAATGGAATTCTGTCCAAAATGTAAGAGCATAATGGTTCCCAAAGAGGGTTTACTAGCGTGTCGATCGTGTGGTTTTGAAAAAGAGAGAGGTCAGTTGGCAAGGAAAAAGCGCGTCCATGAACCCTCTCTGAACGCACGAACGATGTTAGTAATAGAGAGTGAGTTGGACGAGGGAAAACCTACTATCAAAGCACATTGCGCAGAATGCAGCCATGATAAAGCTTATTGGTGGCTTAGGCAACTACGTTCTGCTGACGAGAGCGAAGTGCGCTTCTTTCGATGCGTCAAGTGTGGTTATACATGGCGAGAATATGACTAGCAGCTTGAATAATCGCTACCTATGAACCTGCAGGGATCACTTTTGCTGATTGTTTCCCTCTACAGTAAGTACGTTCTTTGATTGGTACAGTCGCTTATCCGAGCCAGAATGGATGTTGAAGTTGTTCTAGTAAATCCCATTTATGAGGGCAACGTGGGCGCGGTAGCTCGCGTGATGAAGAATTTTGGTTACTCAAAATTAGCTCTGATAGACCCGTGCGTGTTTGGGTCGTTCGCAAGAGCGATGGCCTCTCACGCTCAAGATGTGCTCGATTCTGCGCGGCTAACGACACTTGAAGGTGTTTTACGTGCATCAAACCTGGTTATAGGGACTACGGGAATTGTCGGTTCTAAAGCGAACCTAAGGACGCCATACCCGCTTGCTAGACTTGGAGGCAAACTCTCGGGAATGCACGGAACGGCTTCGATACTATTTGGCGCTGAAGATCAAGGACTTCCGAACGCAGTATTACAGGAATGTGATATGATCGTTAATATTCAAACGAGCCCCGAATATCCTGTTATGAATATTTCGCATGCAGCCGCTATTGTACTGTATAATATCGCCAAAACGGTAAATGCCACTCCAAAACGAAAGGTTGCATTGCATTCTGACCTCGATCGATTGCTGCAGCATGCAAACGACGTGCTCGAATTGATAGACTTTCCGACACACAAGCGTCAGCGCGTAAGTAATACCATGAAACGCATCTTTAGTAGATCAGAACTGAGTGCGGCAGAAGTCAGGACGCTAAGAGGCATTTTGAGCAGGATAGAACACCGACTCAGACGGTAAGATCACTCAAGGTACTTGCCCACAAGCGGACGTAGCTTTACAAGCGTCTCGTCTGAAACAATCTCTAGATTAGTCACAAAGGAATCTTTAAGCGCATATCTGCAAGCGCATTCGTCGTCTTTTGTGGGGAGGTGGGCTACTACTTCTTGGATTATCTTCTGTGTGCTTGCGGCGTTTTTTTCTACGTTGCTTATCACAGTTTCAATAGTGACCTCTTCTTCACGCCAAACGTCGTAATCTGTTACTGCGCCTAACATGCTAAAGCACATTTCGGCCTCCCTTGCGAGTTTAGCCTCCGGGATTGCGGTCATCCCTATAATATCGAAGCCCATATGCCGGTAGGCGTTTGATTCTGCCCGTGTTGAAAACTGAGGGCCTTCTATGCAAACATACGTTCCACCTTTTTTGATGGAACACCCACTCCGTTGCGCTGACTGCCACAACACTTGTGATAGGCTCTCACAAAAGGGGTCAGCCATGCCTATATGAACGCAAATATCGTCAAAAAAAGTATTCGAACGAAGTTTAGTTCTGTCAAAGATTTGATCGGGAATAACGATTGAGAGGGGCTTGATATCTTCTTTAAGGCTGCCAACTGCTGAAATTGCGACGACATTTACGGCACCCAGAGTTTTTAGCGCGTAGATATTTGCACGATAATTTACGCGGCTTGGCGAAAAACGGTGCCCGGCTCCATGTCTTGCCAGAAAAGCACAAGCTTTTCCGCTGATCTGACCGAGGACTATATCGCTTGAGGGGGGGCCAAATGGTGTTTTAACTACAACCGTTGTTGGGTCATCAAGGAGCGCGGGGTTGTAAAACCCAGAGCCACCGATGAATGCTATTTCTGCGTTCATTTCAACGTCCAACCGCCCTCTTTCTGTTCTAGAAGCTTTCGTCTTTGCATCTCATTCAAGATCTCTGGGAGGCGTCCGGGCTGAGCGATGTCTAATTGAATTGGATCGATCGAGAACAAATGGTTCAGTTCAGCTTTAATTGACTTTTTGTTCCACACGTCTCTTTTTTCATTAGCCATCAGTTTCAATATTAAGTCGATCATATCTTCGACAAAATTCCACGGATACACGACCCACATCCACTCGTCGAGAAACTCCGCGTAATAGTTGGGAGTAATCTTGGAAGTGAAGAGCAGTTGTAAAACGCCTGTTTTGCAGTCAGTCGGTTTTAGTTCTCTGACGTAATCTAAAGAGTGCTGAAGACTTTTTCCTGTGTCCGCGATGTCATCTACGATAAGCACCTGCTTACCGCTGATCATTTCTTCTGCGAGGGGGTATCGTACTTGACACTCATCGGCCAGGCGGGCAGTTCCCACATAATGCTCGACCTTGAGGCTGATCAGGTCGGAAATACCGAGAAAGTCGCACAACATACGGCCAGCAAACCAGCCCCCGCGCGCTAATGCCACGATGACGTCTGGCTCATATCCGGACTCGACTACATTTGCTGACAGATCGCGGCACAGGTCGTAGATATAGTTCCAATTTGTCACTGTACATTTGATCTTTTCAGGCCCAGTCATCGATCATCCGTCGAGAAATGATAATATTTATTTCTACCTATTCTATATTCTAATGGAGTTGAAAGGAATATCATACAGAAAACGCTATTATGTAGGGTTGATTAAAGGAGTTTTCCTATGCGACTTGAACAAGAAGACCTCAAAGCGATAGGTGAAATTGTAGTTAGTCGCTATTTCAAGAAGAGCGGCTTTAAGTATATCACAATAAGTGATCCGAGGAGGATATTCAAAGCGTATCACGACGTCGACGAACAGTACAAAGCGTATCCTCACATGAGTCGCGACTGGTACGTCTCTAACTCGGTTGATAAAGATGCATACATCGCGCGAACGTGGAAGGAACTGAAGAAACTCGTAGATTTTTTGAACGGGTTGAGTGACAAGAAGCTCTACAACTTTGTAGTCCAAGCAAACAACGAGCTCGTTTTAGCCAAAGTGGAAACTGAACGGTCAGAAGCCTCGAAAGAGGCTATCGCGATTGCGAGGAACAACGGTTATAAGCTTTACCTGTTCAAGGTGAAAGTTCCTAGCAACCTCGAATACGACGTAGACTTACTAAACGGCAACTGATCGTCTGATCACGGCGCAAGAGACTGAAGCCGCTTCTGCATGACAACGTATGACGCCTTCAAGTTCTGAAAGTTGTCAAAACTTGCTTTGAGCGTATCTAGTCTCTCTTTATCACGTTCGCCGTCAAAGTGCTTCGCAAAACTAATCATATTTTTCATCGCGCGCGTGACTTCGTCGACAATTGTGATAGTACTCGTTACTGCTGTCCGAGAAAGCGGGTTTAAATCGACCGTTAGAACGACTTTCCCGAGCTTAGNNTGGTCGAGCGTGATGATTTCAAAGCCTGTTAGAACATCAGCTACGCCATACGCGTGTAAGTGATCTGCGATTTTCTTTATGCGCTCTTCAGATCGATGAAACAGATTAACCTCGACAGGAATGCCAGTTAACGCGCAAAACTCGGCGATCTCTTCTGACACAAGTGCCGCTGTGTTCCCATTAACCGACAGAATCGGGTAGCGCGCAGTGAGCAAATAGGCACACGCAACATTAGTGGCGTTAAGCGCATTCTCGCTCGTTTTTTCCCCTAACAAGTAATCGAATGCCTCTCCTCTTCCATGCGCAATGAGGCCGTGGGCACTCGTTATACCTTTTTCATAGCCTTCCACTAGCTTTTCGCGCAGCGTTAGTGACTCATACCGAGGATGCTCTTTCGAAACCAATATGCTTCACCCAATGTCGTTTAGTTAGACATAGCGCGCTTCGCAACCCGTTGTATATAAATCTTCAGTGACAAACGTATCTTTCGTGAGGGTTGTATCGGGAGACCTAAGTCGGAAGGAGCTCCTTTTAAACTCCTTTGAGCTCGGCACGATAGACAAGGATCTGTTTGGTCCGACGCCACCTTCGGCGTTTGTTGGAAGATTCGGTTACCCCCAGGTTCTTGCGGGACCGTTGGTCTCACCAGCGCGTGAGGGGGTAGCCCTTAGTGACACGCCAGAAAAATGGCTTCATTTGAGCAGGGAAGAGATAATAGGGTTTAGATCTAATCTCGTTCGGTCTAATTTTAAGTTGAATGTTAAAGATGNNCCTGTCGACGTTGAGGTGAAGTTTTTAAAACCACCACGGCGAAGTCTTCAGTTTGATGGCATCCTTACACCTATGGGCCCGTCCGGAACCGTTACTGATATAGAAATAGTTGAGAATCCACAAGTCCCCAAGAAAGTAGATGCGCTTGCCGATGATCGCGACATCAAAGCAACAGAGGCAGCAGTCCTTTTGTACGAAGCTTCGGTATCGCCGTATCAGATCAGTCGACTTCTATCGGTTGGGATCTTAGGTAAGAAACGTTTGATTGTTCCGACGCGTTGGTCGATCACAGCAACTGACTCGATGCTAGGCGAGAATTTGCTTAAGCGGGTGCGGAACTACCCAGAGAACGCAGATGTTCAGCTTTTTGTTTCGGAAGCGTTTGGAAATCACTTTGAGATACTACTCATCCCTCGAGCCTATGCTTTTGGTTGGACGGAAATGTGGGTATCGCAGGGGGGTAAGCTCGAGATAGGTGATTTGTACGAAGATGCAATGGATAAGCCAGCCTATATGGACGGGGGGTACTATGCTGCGAGATTTTCAGCGCTTGAGTTTCTGGAACGCGTCAGAAGGCAGGCGGCTATTTACGTTGTGCGTGAAGTAAAACCAACGTACGACATACCTCTTGGGAGCTGGGTCATTCGAGAGCTCGTGAGGGATGCGTTCTCTCGGCAACCACTGATATTTGAGAACGTTACTGATGCCCTTAGTAATATACGAACGCGTATCAAAGTTCCAGCAAACACCCTTTTTTTGAAAAAGCATCTTTTGCAGACAAGGCTATTGCAATTTGAGTGAATGCCAGAGTATAACAATTGAAGTTACTCACGCAAAGTAAAGACGACTGCAAGGGGAAACCCAAAACTTTTTACTTGTGGGGTGGATGTCATGTTTTAGATCGGCACTAAACCGGTCTCGGCGAATCAAACTTTAATGAGGGGTGTAAATGGCCATAAAAGTAGCAATTAATGGTTATGGAAACATTGGTAAACGGGTTGCGGATGCGGTAGCTAAGCAGGACGATATGGAATTAGTAGGGGTGGCAAAGACGCGGCCAAATTTTGAAGCCTTTGTCGCTAATAAGAAGGGCTATCCCATTTATGCATCTGGAGAGGACAAGATAGCAGCTTTTGATGCTGCAGGCTTAGAAGTCGCCGGTACGACAATGGATATGTTGGGTGAAGCCGACGTTGTGGTTGATGCCACGCCGGAAGGGATGGGTGCGAAAAATCTGGAAGGAATATACAAGAAGCTTGGAATTAAGGCCATATTTGAGGGTGGGGAGAAACACGATGCCATAGGGGCCTCATTCAACGCATATTGTAACTACCAAGACACCATAGGCAAGGATTACGTTCGGGTAGTATCCTGCAACACCACCGGACTATGTCGCTCACTATCCGCTGTTGATAGCGTAGCTGGCATTAAAAAAGCTCGAGTGGTGCTAGTACGAAGGGGTGGAGACCCGGTTCAAATCAAGAAAGGGCCGATTAACGCTATTATCCCAAACCCGCCGACCGTTCCCTCACATCACGGTCCAGACGTCAATACCGTGATGCCAAAGTGGAACGTGGCGACGATCGCCGTGCTTGTCCCGACGACACTTATGCATCAACATAATATCATGATCGAAGTCGAAAACGATGTCTCTCGTGAGGACGTGCTCAAGGAATTTTACAGCCGCATGCGGTTAATGCTGGTGCGGGCTGGAGACGGTCTAGGTTCAACTGCGGAGATTATTGAGTTAAGCAGAGATCTGGGGCGGCCACGTTATGACCTCTGGGAGATTGCGATCTGGGAAGAAAGCGTCAACGTCGTAGACAACGAAGTGTTCTATATGCAGGGTGTGCATCAAGAGGCCGACATAATCTTAGACAATATTGATTGCATTAGGGCGATCACTGGCGTTGAAAAAGACGCAAAAGCATCTATTCGGAAGACTGATAAAGCAATGGGAGTTATGGGTTCGTTCAGGCCGCCACAATGCCTTGAGGACAAACCCGAGGAGCTTCGAGAAATTCACAGCAAGGCGTGGGGGATCGAGTAACTACCCCCAGTATTCAACCGTGTAAAATCTAATCTGTGAAAAAAGACACTCAATTGTGACCGATCATACGCGGTAGACGCTTATATTATGTTAGATTTTCTAACTATTGACGAGGTGGAACTTAAAGGCAAAACCGTACTTCTTCGCGTAGACATCAATGTGCCCGTCGATCATGTGAGTCTGCGAATCGCAGAATCAAAGCGCATTGAGGCGATACGGAGCACGGTCGAGGAGCTCGTTGATCGGGAAGCAAAAGTGGTTTTGATTGCGCATCAAGGCCGGGCTGGCGATTATGACTTTCTCCCGCTAGACCAACATGCAGACGTGCTGAGTCGAACTTTTGGCGAGGCGTTCGACTACGTTGATGATACTATTGGCGTCGCAGCGCGTGAGCGTGTTAAGGAAATGAAACCTCGAGATGTGCTTTTATTGCAAAACGTTAGATTCTTGGCCGAAGAAACGCTTGATAGGTCTCCTGAAGAGCACGCGACAACGATTCTAGTGCAAAGGTTGGGCTCGCTAGCTGACGTGTTCGTTAATGATGCATTTTCAGCCGCTCATCGATCGCATGCGTCGCTCGTGGGCTTCACGTGCACGTTACCATCTGTCGCGGGTAGAAACATGGAAAGAGAACTTCGTTTCGATCGGCAAGTGTTTGTAAACCCGGAACGTCCGCTCGTTTATTGTCTAGGTGGTAGCAAGCCTGATGACATCCTTGAGGTAATGAAGTATGTTTTGGAAAAGGGCGTCGTTGACGACGTGCTTACCTGTGGGGTGCTCGGTCAGTTGCTTCTGCTGGCTAGGGGAGTACAGCTTGGTGAAAAGACCGTCAATATGCTAAAAGAAAGGCACTATCTTGATTACGTTGATGACGTCAAGGACCTGCTCAGCCGGTTTGGCGCTTGGATACGCGTCCCAGTAGACCTTGCCTATAACGACAAAGGAAAGCGGACTGAGGTTAGGGTGGAGAACCTGCCCGGACCTGGAATCGTTGCTGATATAGGCACAAACACGATAACTGCTTATAAGTCCATCATAATGAAATCAAAGACCGTGGTAACGAAGGGTCCTGCAGGTGTCTATGAGGTTCCTGAGTTCGCGACCGGAACTAAGGCACTTCTGGAAGCAATCGGCTCTTCTAAGGCATTCTCACTTGTTGGAGGGGGTCACATGCTCTCGGCTATACGTGAGCTTGGAATCGACGAGACCAGTTTTTCTTATGTGAGTTTAGGGGGCGGTGCACTAATTAGTTATCTCTCTGGCAAAGGGCTTCCCGCGTATGATGCGTTGAAACAAGCTGCTGTTCGCGCTAAAGAAATTGAAGTCGGGCGTGTTTGAGATTTCGTGTCTGTCACGTCCTTTAAAATCATTTCATGCTATAGTGTGGTGAGTGAAAAAATGAAACACACCCAGTTGGATATCGCACCGACCATCAGCGCGTTGTTAGGGTTTGAGATACCCGAAAAAGATGGAAACGAGATAAGTGAGATTGTTGAATTCTGCGCGAAAAAGAGCTATGATCAAATATTGCTGATTATTGTAGACGGTTTAGGGGCGGAACTGTACCGGAAATTAAACGGTGCTTTAGCGCACATTCAAGCCCTAGCTAAAGATGGCTTATTTTTTGAGATCCATTCGTTACCGCCTAGGATTACCACGCCAAATATCGGCACTATCTTGACCGGATACGCGCCAGAACACCATCTTCTCTATGAGACAGCTGACACTTATTACACTCCGATAAAGTCGATTCTTGAGCTTGCGAGCGAGAGGGGGACCAAATCTGGAATAGTAATAGAACAAGCAGGTGCTAAAGCGATGTTAAATCGAGTGGATCTAGCCATCGGCGTCGAGAATCTACACGGGATTATTGACTATGATAGACGGATCGTCGATTTAGCGTTGAAGGCGTTCAGTTTAGAAGGGATAAAACTTCTTATGATACATTTACGGGCAATTGACAATTGTTCGCATCATTACGCGAAGGCGTGGGATGACATTGCCTTCTCAGCAAGGACCATCGATAAGAACTGCGAACGGCTTTGTTACGGGCTGCAAAAGCCTACATTGGTTCTAGTGACCTCTGACCACCCGATACACGTCGAAAAATGGGCCCACCTTGAGGACAATGACCAAGATGTCCCGTTAGTGGTCGGTTGCGTGAGCGGAACGAGTACAAGCAAGGAGCAATAAACAAAGGTTATACAATTGCCCTACGCGTAGTGGTTTAAGTTGTATTTTCTGATCAACAAGAGGGGAACAATGAAGGATAGACATGTCTTGGAAGCGTTAGGAAAGGCGTACGTCGTGGTCGAAGACGGGCACGTAGTAAAGGTGGGGGAACCTCTAATCGAACGTTGTCCTATTTTCGCAAAAGCGCGTGGCATTCAAGAGTTCAATAAAGAGATTGTTAAAGAGAACATTGAGTTCCGAATTCGTGATTTTGGAATGTGCACCGGTGACCGGGCTATAGATATGGAAGTCTTCCTTGGGTTTGGCGCATCTGAAGTAATGATGACTGGACTTCGGCGAGGCCTCATTGATGCCGCCGTCATAGTTTGTGAAGGTGTTGGAACTATCATTACTTCCAATCCGACCCTTACTCAAGGAATAGGTGCTCGGATTTCGGGCATCATAGAAACAACACTCATTCCGAAGCTGAAGAATCGAGTGGAGGAAAAAGGTGGGACTTTACTTGATGGTAGCAAAGCAATTATTAACCAGCCTTTGGGTGTCGCTCGCGCTATAGAGACGGGGTATAAACGCGTAGCTGTAACAGTCGCGACGTTAGAGGATAGTCGACAATGTCGTGAAATCGAGCGAGAGACAGGTGCCGACGTCATTGTCATCGGAGTTCACGTCACAGGCATGACTGAGGAGGTTGCGCGCGATTTCATTGATACAGTGGATATAACTACAGCGTGCGCCTCTCGCTTCATCAGAGAAGCCATCAGCGGTAAAGCGCTCGCCCAAGTTGGCACTGGCGTGCCACTTTTCGCCTTGTCGCAAAAAGGAAAAGAGTTGTTGCTCGAAAGAGCGAAGGAAGTAACGACACCGATTCTCGTTAATACGATGAAATTGCCGGTGCTACCAGAAGAAAAACAGCCAAAGCCGTTGAGGTGAGGGCGAGTGTGAACTTTGAGTATGGGATTAATACGAAGTTAGTGCACGCAGGCGAACATACATCTCGAAACGTAACTGCACTTACTTCGCCCATTTATCAAACGTCTAGCTTTGTTATCGACGAGCTACTCCCATCAGGAATTAAACACGGAACGTATGTCTATTCTCGGGTTTCAAATCCAACTCTAACAGCATTGGAACTAAAAATGGCAGCCCTTGAAGGAGGCGACGCTGCTGTTAGTTTCGCGTCAGGGATGGCGGCGATTTCAGCAACCCTGCTTGCTCTCCTCAAATGTGGCGATCATCTAATTGCTGATAGGGTGCTTTACGGCAGCACGTATGAGCTCCTAACCAAAGGAGCGCCACGTCTGGGATTTGAAGTGAGTTTTGTTGACACATCTGATCCCGAGTGCGTAGCTGAAGCTGTAAGAGACAACACAAAGGTTGTTTTTTTTGAAACCCCAGCAAATCCAACACTTAAGCTTGTGGATATACGAAAGGTCTCCGAAGTCGCATCGGAAAACGGCGCAAAAACGATTGTTGACAATACGTTCTTAACCCCTTACTATCAAAACCCTCTCGAACTTGGGGCTGATGTCGTAGTACACAGTGCGACGAAATACCTGAACGGGCACGGCGACTCACTTGGGGGGATAGTTGTCTCATCTTCTGAGGATGCAACTAATATCAGAAAAGGGGTTTTGCGGGATCTTGGAGCAGCGCTCAGCCCTTTCAACGCTTTTCTTATTTTGCGTGGGCTTCGCACTCTTGCCTTGAGGATGGAACGACATACCCAAAACGCAACTCAACTTGCTAGTTTCCTAAAAGCGCAGAAGCTCGTTAAGCGGATTTTATATCCGAAATTTGACAGAAATCTGGAACTAAATCCTAACCTCCGCACACAAATGTCCGGTTACGGAGGGATGCTAGCGTTCGAGATTCGCGGAGGTGCTGACGAGGCGGTCAAGTTCTTGAACAACCTCACGCTTTGCAAAGTTGCTGTGAGTCTTGGCGATCCAGCGACTTTGATTGAGCATCCGGGATTAATGACACACGCTGTCGTTCCTAAGAATGAAAGAGAAAAGCTAGGTATAACGGAAAACCTCATCAGGGTCTCAGTAGGGCTTGAAGACATCAAGGATATTGAGGCAGACATTGAACAGGCACTCGACGCTGCTTAGTCGCCTTGGTTATTGCTTTTAAAGCCCATCCATAGCAGCTTCTTTGAACCGAGCGATTACGAATTCGGGATTTAGTGAGGTTAAAAACCAGCCCGCCCTGGGTCCTGATGTTTTTGCTAGGAGTGAGATATATATTGCTTTGAAGGTGTCTTTCGAGTCGATTCCCTCTTCTTCGCTGATTGTGTAGACTTCGTTGTGTAACCACTCGGGATCGTTGCTATCAGTTTCAACTGCGATCGCAAGCTTTGCTAATGCTTTTCTTTGTCCGTTGTTGAGCGTTTTGACTTGAACGGGAAGTGAGGGCTGGACTTTAAACTTTACGAATTCGGGTGCAAAACGGTCTAGCCAGTTTCTGACGTTGTACGCCCTTTTTTTAAGCGCTCTGACGTCTGTTGTTTCATAACCGCTTCGTTTAAGAACTTGAATAAGCTCATCGCAATTACTTGCGATTTGAATTGCAGTAACCATGTGCTTAAATGGAACATCGCATCCTTGTTCGGAAATCCGTGAGAGCTCAAAAGCGCGACCTGAGCCGTGGTCAAATTCATCAACAAGCGTGAGGAGCCCTAAGCCGGGATCGAAATCGATAAGCTTTTCAGGCTTCGTTTTAATTATCATGTAGCGTAAGACATCGGCAGGCGCGCTCTCCAGCATTTCGCTGATGGTGATTGTTACGCCTTTAGAGCTTGACATCTTACCGCGTCCCTTGAGGTGTATATGGCCGTATGGGACTGGTGTCGGAGGGGCGTATCCATATACTTCCCTTGAGATGCGTTGACCTGTATCATAGGATCCCCCAGAAACTGCGTGATCTTTGCCAAACGGTTCAATGGTGACGCCTAAAATCTTCCATCGTGCCGGCCAGTCGATCCGCCACGCGAGTTTGCCCTGCCCTATAGAATAATCTGCCACGCCTTCGGCGCCACACTGGCATATGTACTTGACGGAGTTCCGCGCGGCCATATGCTCGACAATGTGTGCGGCACTGATTCTTTTGCATTGCTCACAAAGTGGGTTGAAGGGGCTCCACCAAGAAGGTAACTTTCTTTTTGAAACAGTCTCAATTATCTCAGCAATCGCGTCGCGTTGTTCGAGGGCGACTTTAATTGCGTCTGTATACTGACCACTTTTGTACATCTGGTCTGCGTGGTACACTTCAAGATGAATGTCGAGTTGGCTCAGCGATTCGGAGAAGGGCTTAAGATAATGTTCTGCGTAGCTTGAACAACAGCCAAAAGGATCAGGTATCTCAGATAACGGCATGCCCACGTATTCTTTATATGAGGTGGGCAAGAACGGGTAAACCGTACGTAGCGGGTCGTAAGAATCAGCCACATATATAAGGCGCGCAGCTTTGCCGACATCCTTGATTGCCCGGAATATTGCGTCAGCGGTGACTACTTCCCGCATGTTGCCGACGTGAATGTTGCCGGAGGGGGTGATTCCTGTGGCTATCACTTGCAGTCCTTCAGTGGCACGCGCTATGACGTCTGCCCAGTGAATACGTGTTTCTTCCATCCTAACATCCCATTTCGTCGTCAGTTTTGCAATTTAAGCTTGTGAAACTCGCTCCTTGCTGCAACGGGTCTTCCAATCTTTAGATCTTTTTAACTGCAGGGAGAATGGCGCATATTTAAGCTGGCGACACGTCGGAACAGCACCCCGCACTTCGCCGTCATTGCGTCTCTTCGCGAATCCAATCAAGATACGGTGGCCATCCGGACGTTATTATGTGGGAGATTATGCACGGGGTTTCGTAGCTATGGAGCTCCTTTACTCTTGCAGTTACCTTGTCAACTAACTCAGTTTTAGTTTTTATTGACAATGCATATTCCTCGTCCTCTTCGATGGTTCCTTGCCAGCTATACATAGACTTGATCGGGTGGATGTTCGCGCAAGCCCCTAACTTTTCTTCAATTATTGCGCGAGCAATACGAGTTGCCTCCTCTAGATTTGATGCAGTTACGTATATGTCAGAGAACATCATGATACCATTTGCGGTGAAAGCCATTTGGATTATTTAACTCTTGCATTAGTTATCTTCGCTGTTTATTGGCTTTTTGTTATTTTTTTGAACAGTCGAGGCATTCTCGAACGATATGGAATAAGCGCTTTCGGCCCTCTTCTAATGGTAAGAACGACACGAGGGTTGCTTCTGTTAGATAAGCTCGCAAAACCAAAGAAGTTCTGGCGGGTCTTCGCGAATATTGGAATCCCCCTGACCGTTTTAGGGATGTTCTTTATGCTTGCGATATTGTTGATAGGCGACATCAATTTACTAGTGACGCAGCCCGCGCCCACTGCTGCGAACGCGCCGCAAAACTTGCTATTAATACCGGGGATAAACCAGTTCATTCCTTTGACGTGGGGACTTATTGGCTTAATAGTCACGCTGGTGGTTCACGAACTTTCGCACGGGATCTTAAGCAGAGTTGCAGACATAAAAGTTAAATCATTAGGTCTTTTAGTCGCGCTCATACCCTTGGGTGCGTTCGCAGAACCGGATGAAGCGCAGTTGCTAGGAATAGACGCCGCACCGGGCGAAAAAATTGCGACACGACCAGAACGGCTGCGAGTATTCAGTGCAGGTATTACGGCTAACTTCGCGGTTGCATTAATAGCGTTTTTGTTATTCTTTGGGCCTGTTCTATCCTCTATCACGTCAGTCGAAGGATTAGGCATTGTAGGCGTCGTGTCGGGGTCTCCTGCGGAAAAAGTAGGTTTGCAGCCAGGAATGGTAGTTAATCAAATCGATAGCGTCAAGATCTCTAATACGGACGAATTTCAAACGTTTATGAATACGACTTATCAAGGACAGACAGTTCACATAATGGCTACAGATCAAGGGGTTTCGAGAACTTTTGTCGTTGTTCTAGACAAAAACCCGAACTATGACAAAGGTTTCCTTGGCATTCAAGGTGGGTCCGCGTCGGAAGTTCTAAGTTTCTTGAAGTCAATCCCATCTAACCTTAACAACTTCCGAGGATGGGCCGCTCTTGCCGCCCTGCCTTTTATTTTCGGTGGTTTCACCGGAGATATCGCTCACCTTTATCAGCCAGCAGGGTGGGGGGCCTCACTTGGGCCCGCCTTTTTTTGGATAGCTAATACCCTTCTCTGGGTCGGCTGGATCAACTTCTGGGTGGGGCTCTTTAACTGCCTTCCTGCAGTTCCTTTGGATGGTGGACACATCTTCAGGGAGCTCTTCAAGTCGCTAGCTGAAAAATTCCTTCGAAACACAAAAGATCAAGAACGTGTTACGAACGTCTTGGTGACAACGTTAGGAGTGGTTATACTCGCCTCATTTTTGATTTTAATCGTCGGTCCCTATATTTTCGGAGCGTTGTAAGATCGTTTAGGAACGCTCAAGTCTTGCAGAGCAACACTGTGATTTTGTGTCGTTACCCCTCAAAAAATAAACAGCATTTCTACTATAATAGTATCTGGATCTATGTAGCGATTCTTAAATCCCAGCTAATAAAGTGTGAAGGCACCAGACGTACGGGCAAGATTTTGTTTACTTAAAACGCTCGTAAGCGTCGGCTATTTCCTGTCCCGTCACGAACGCTAGTCCATTTCTATTTCCAAAGTTTATCGAATCTTGCTTAGTTAGGGCTTTGCCGCTTTCTGCGTCAAGCATCTCGCACATGGCCATAGCAGGTGTAATTCCCGCCATCTCAGCTAAGGCTATAGACAGCTCTGTTTGTCCTTTACGTTCTGAAATTAGTCCTTGAGCTGCGCGAAGCAACGGAACGTGACCTGGGGAGCGAAAAGCTTCACTGAAGTTAAGTGCTTGGTTGAGTGCTGTTTTTTCGACAGTCTTGCCAAGCTGGGTAATGGTTAATGCGCGATCAATGTCAGATATTCCGGTCCCAACGCTTCTGTGATTCACGGCGATCGAAAAGGAGGAGCGCGTGTCATACGTAAGATCTCCTGGCTTCTCGCAGACTGAATTGAGTTTCAAACCACATCCATTAGAACTTACGAATTTTAAAATATCTGCCATAAATGGTAGACATAGTATTTCAGCAGCTTCAGGAGAAATGGCGACGCAGATGAGCCCTCCAGCTTCGATTCGCATTCTAGCCACTTGTTTGGGCGTTGTAGAAATGGCCGGAATCACCATATCGGTCTCGCCTTCTCTGTCTTCTGAGTCGTAAAGAAGTATCATCTCTCCCTTCTTTATGGCCCTAATAGCTTCTGTTGCGGTCATGTCACCACTATCTTAATCAAATCTCCATTGTCAGTTTTAAGGGTTTTTTTAATCGAAACTGGAGCAATAGTTTCAATAATATCGTTATGATAGTGTGAGCGGTCAGGAACGATTATCGCGCCATCGATCCCTCCAATTGAAGCCACATAGCTTTTGATTCCACCGTAAGTTCGGTTGCTGGTCTTGAAGCTTGAGATATAGACTGGTGGTAAGTTACCTAGCCTCACTCGAGCGGCGGCGCTTTCGTCAGCTAATTTAATGTTTAGTGTGCCGGGATACGGGGTAAAGCCAAGCAGCTCTTCAAATTGGTTTGTGTAGCCGCGAATCGACAAGTAGTACTTGCCCTCTCCTAAACCTGATACGATCGTCCCTTCCAATTCAATAGATGGTTTTGCTTCAAAAATTGATTTATACGCTAAATATTGCTCCTTTAGTTCGTTGGATCCCTTCTTTGTAATGATAATGGCTTGAGACCTTCCTGAGGGCGTCCGAGCAATTAACCCCCTCTCCTCAAGTTCTTTGAGTCGTCGCGAAGCGGTCATAGGACTCGTTTGGAGCCTTTTAGCAAATTCGATTGCCGAAAGTTGAATTGGCTGCTGTACTGCGTTTATAAGTGCTAGCTCAAGAAGTGGATCTTTCATAGAACCTAAAACATCAGTATTGATATAATG
>PMYA01000121.1 GCA_003170935.1 Methanobacteriota archaeon | reverse complement strand
TATTCTTAGAGCTTGTGTCGCGAATAACGGCAGATGGAGCTACATACAAAGCGCTCGAATTCTGCGGCGAAACGGTCGAGGCGATGAGTGTCGAGTCGCGCGCTACGCTCTCTAACATGGCTATCGAAGTCGGTGCCAAAGTCGGTCTGTGCGCTGCAGATGAAAAAGTAAAAGCGTATTTGGCGCGCTATGGCAGAAGTAAAGATTTCAAACCGTTGTACCCGGATGAGGACGCTGTGTATGCTCAACAGGTTCACATAAGCGCTGATACTGTCGTTCCTTTGATTGCTAAACCGCATAGAGTCGATAACGTCGTGCCAGTTACAGAGCTTGAAGGCAAAGAGCTTGATCAAGTTTGCATTGGTTCGTGTACGAACGGGCGAATTGAAGATCTTCGAGACGCGGCACGCATTTTGAAAAGCCATCGAAGCAAAGCTCGACTAGTGGTGTATCCAGCCAGCCGTGGAGTCCTTCTGGAGGCACTAAAGGAAGGCATCATAGAGATATTCCTAAAGGCAGGTGCCTCTATTGGCCCACCAGGGTGCGGTTTTTGCATCGGGAGAACAGTTGCTTTAGGAGACGATGAAGTCGCCCTCTCTACTCAAAATAGGAACTTTAAGGGCCGGATGGGCAACGACAAGTCATTTATTTACTTATCAAGTCCATCAACGGCAGCAGCAAGCGCCATCGAGGGAAGAATCACAGATCCACGAAATCGCGATGGCTAGAACATAGAAAAATGGTAGAGCTATGAACATAAAAGGAGAGGTTGTCAGAGTATTCCCTAGCGATACTAACACGGATGAAATTATTTCAGGGAAGTACAAGTATGATGAGCTCGATTTGAATAAGCTTGCTAAACATACTTTTGAATCAATCGATTCGCACTTTTATGAGGATTGCCAAAGTTTAAAAAATCCTATCCTCGTTGCAGCGGCAAACTTTGGGTGCGGTTCGTCAAGAGAACAGGCGCCACAGGTTCTCAAGGCTTGTGGTATCTCGTGCATCATCGGAGAGTCCTTCGCACGGATATTCTACCGAAATTGCTTCAACATTGGTCTCCCTCTTATAGAATGTGCGGACATCTCGAAAGAGGTGGCTCCGGGAGAAGACCTAGAAGTGAATTTTGATGTGGGAGTAATTCGCGTCGAGGATCGACAAATAGAACTCCGTTTCAAGCCGATTCCTACGTTTATGCAAGAATTGCTCGAGAAAGGTGGACTAATGCCCTACCTAGACGCCTGTGGGGGATATACGGACTGATCAGCTCGACGATCTTTTAACGACATCGAGATTAGGTGAGGTTAATGCAAGATGTAGCTGTAATTCTGGGAGATGGTGTCGGACCTGAGTTAGTTAAGGCAACGATGCGTGTCGTGACTGCTACAGGAGCGCCAGTAAACATGATCCTATGTCAAGCTGGAAGCGACTGGTACGAATCTCACGCGGGGGATTCATTGATTCCCGATGAGACTCGAGACGTGATTAATTCAACACAAGCCTGTTTCAAAGGGCCGACCACAACTCCGGGAGGCCCTGGCTCCCCGCGCAGTGTAGCGGTCACTATTAGGCAGGAGATGGATCTCTACGCAAACGTTCGTCCTATTAAGACGTTTGCCAATACTCCCCGCCCTCTTGGTGACGTAGACTTTGTATGTGTGCGTGAAGCGACTGAAGGTATGTACTCTGGGAGTGAACTAAAACTCTCAGCCGATATGTTTGTCGCTCTGCGGAAAATCACGAAATCGGCGAGTCGAAAAATCGCCAAATTTGCTTTTAAAGAGACACAAAAGCGCATGTGGAAAACCGTTGTTGCGATCCACAAAAGCAATATACTCAAACAGACTGACGGCGCTTTTCTCCAAGCTGTTAGAGAGACAAAGAATGACTATCCGAGCATCGACCTGTGGGAGTATCACGTAGACAACGTGGCACAGCAACTTGTGAAAAACCCACAGATTTTTAATGAATCGATATTGCTTTCGACCAACCTCTTTATGGATATCATCAGCGAAGAATGTGCAGCGTTAGTAGGTAGTATTGGTATGATCTACTCGGCTAATTTTGGCGACAATTATGCAATGTTCGAACCAGCTCATGGGTCTGCGCCAAAGTATCGGGGCCTTGATAAAGTAAATCCCACTGCCTCTGTACTCGCTGGAGCTTGGATGCTCGATTATTTAGGCAGCTCGCATGAGTCATCTATGATCTTCGAAGCCCTGCAAGAGGTAATTGCCGAAGGCAAGACTACGTACGATCTTGGAGGTGACCTTCGTACAAGCCAAGTAGTTGACTGCATTATAGATAAGATCGAAAGCCACCAGAAAAGCAGATAATTGCAGGAAGAAGATGTAGCTACTTTTTCTCTAGACACGTCACACATGCGCTGCGTCTACTATCTAATATGCTACCCTTCGCAGCGCAGCTCACACACTCCTTTGATAGTCCCCCGCTTATGAATTGCTTCTCTGGTCGCATGTGACGACAGTCAAAACTCCGTAGTAGCTAGTCAACTCCGCACTCATCGAACTGTGCTTGGTGAACCATACCGCCCTCGGCAGCAAAGGAACAACAATGGTACTCGAGGTTTCCGCCGCCGAGCGAGATGTTATCGTCCCGGCGAAAGCGACATTCCTTCGTAATTCCTTCCTTTACGTTCTATTATTCGTAACGCGTGTGAGCAATCCAGGGTGGGAACACTTCCTCACTCGTCAGGAAGTATTTAATGGCGTATTCTTTCAACTCATCGTCTGAAACGCTTGAATTGCGAGCCTCTTCGTCGTAGAGCTTATGTATGTCGTTGCAGATCATCTTGATCCGGCGGTCATTTTTCCTTAAGTTTACTTCCACCCCTAAAAGCTCGTTTAAGACTTGCTGCATCTTATAGCGAACCACTTCCCTTCCAGAAGAGTCGCCAATTAGCAGAACTCGGTGTCCACCTACAACCTCAGGAGGAAATGGCTCGTAAGTAAAAGGGTTCTTCAAGACGCCGTCGGTATGTATACCACTCTCGTGGGCGAAAATATTTTCACCAACGATGGCCTTGTTCCTTGGTAATCTAAAAGCAAGCTCGTGTTCTAAATAGCGTGTAAGCTCTGTTACCGGTTTGGGGTTATACTTTTCAAAACCCTTTACTCGGCAAAAAAGGAACGTTAAAATCTTTTCAAGTTCGGTATTTCCTGCCCGCTCCCCTACGCCCATGAAGGTCAAGCTTGACCAATTCGCTCCGTGCCAGTATCCTGCCAAAGTGTTGGCCACGCCGAGCCCGAAATCATCATGAACGTGCATTTCGAGATTCACCGCACCGATCTCCTTAAAGTTGCGAACTATCTGGGGTATGCTGTACGGCAAGGGGGTATCTTCGAACGGTAAGCCGTAATTTAGAGTATCACAGATTCTGAAAATCGCATCAGGGGCAATGCTTAGCAAATCCTTCACTAATGGTATAACGAAGTTTGGAATATCTGCTCTCGTAATGTCCTCAAGATGGCATCGAACCTTCAACCCATGATCTACTGCGTATTGAAGAGCTTCAGTATACTTGTCGCGCGCCTGTTCTCGATCCGATAAGCCAAGTTTGTCGAAAATGTGTGTATCCGATATAGACATGAGGATACCCACCTCATCTATACCTTCCATACTGATGCTCATATCGATGTCTTGCTCGTTTGCGCGCGCCCAACCGGTAATCTGAGGGTTTTCATAACCGCAGTCTAACATGTCGCGGGCTAACGTGCGATCGCGATCGTTGAAGAGGAAACACTCCAACTTTTCTATACCCATTTCGTGCAATAACTCAAAGATCCTGAACTTTTGCGCTTTTTTAAGCACAATTCCGGGCATTTGTGACCCGTCTCTTAATGTGCTGTCGCTAATCTTAACCTCAGTATCGCCTGGGAGTTCGATTTTTGGCATCTCATCATATGATCTATACAACTTTGGGCCCCTCCACTTGCTCGTAATAGAATGTAACGTATCCCGGATTCATGTTATGGCAACAATTCTATATGAACCTAGTTCTGCACATTTCACAGATCCTATTGAATATTGATATACTAAAAAAGACGAAACAATCCTTGATGGGAAAAACGCAAATCACCCTCAAATATGGAAAAGATAAAACCTCAGTCACTCTCGACACGAATAACCTAATTCAGGTTTTAGAGCCACGCGAAATGGAGGTATCAGATGAGGAGAGCGAAATCGTTCGTGCTTTAAATGATACGATAGGGACGCCCACGCTCTATGAAATCGCATCGCAACGGAAAGGTGCAAAAAAGGATTTACGTGTGGTCATTATAGTGAGCGACGTCACGAGACCAACTCCAACTAAAAAGCTGCTCCCACACGTCCTCAACGAATTGCGAAAAGCTGAGATTCCTAAAAGCCAGATAACGATATTATTTGCTCTTGGAATTCACCGACCTCTGTCAAATTCAGAGATGAAAGACCTTGTAGGTGACGATATTTTTAATCGCTACCGATGCATCAACCACGATGGTAATAACTGCGTTTTTGTCAACACAACGTCACGAGGAACACGAGTTTTCGCAAACAAAGAGGTGCTTAGCTCTGACGTGCGAGTTTGCCTTGGAACAGTTGAGCTCCATTATTTTGCTGGATATAGCGGGGGATATAAATCATTGCTCCCAGGCGTTTGTGCACGCCAGACGATTGAATCGAATCACAAACTCATGTTACAGCCAAATGCTGAAGCAGGACGGCTAGACAGCCCCGTGAGGGAAGACCTCGAGGAAGCGGGCCAACTGATCGGGTGTGATTTCATTGTGAATGTGGTGCTTAACGCAAAAAAACAAATCGTTAAAGCTGTCGCAGGTGATCCGATTCTCGCACACCGTAAAGGGGCAGAAGTCGTAGATTCCATGTATATAGTGCCAATAAAAGAGCTCGCAGACGTTGTACTGGCATCAGCCGGAGGTTCACCGAAGGACATAAACCTCTTTCAAGCACAAAAAGCGCTAGATAATGCGAAACACGCGCTCAAAGACGGTGGCGCCATCATTTTAGCAGCTGAATGTCCAGAAGGACTGGGAGAAAGGGTATTTGAGCGTTGGATTCACGAAGCACAAGATAAGCAAGAGCTTGTTGACAGGCTCGACTATGCTTTCGAAATTGGCGGGCACAAAGCCGGGATTTTGGCGAAGCTGACTCAAAAAGCAGACGTCTACCTTGTCTCAGAGCTTCAAAAAGAAATTGTTGAGCAAGTGTTTTTAAGCTGCTCTCGAAACTTAGAGGAGGCTGTCCAAGCAACGCTAAATAAGCAAGGGCCAAATGCAAAAATCATAGTAATGCCATTTGGAGCGTACACCCTCCCTCGGCTCGAACAAAAGAGCGCAACAGGTGCGGATACAACAAAACGCAAAGTGCGTCGCTAGTTATGTGGGTAACGAACTGCCGCAACTATTCGGGCGAATCATCAAATATCAGAAAGAGATTCGGCAACACAGAGCATCCACTTTTTTTTCTAGTTCTTTCCAACTCGGAAATTGCGACTGTACCTGGCATATCAGGGGCAGGAAGCAGCCAGAAGTATATTCAGCATACACCTGCCGCCGATGCAGAAATCGTCTCCCATGGAAAGTTAAAGACAATAAGGGTTATGTCTGATGCGCCGTCTGGTGCCGCTACCCCAGCCGTTCTTACCCGTGCCGGGCTTAATCTCTCGCAATCCGCACATCTCTTAATTAATTCGGGCTTACAAATTATCCCAGGCGTGCCTTACTATGACCTTCGTGCAAAACACGGCTATGACATCCGTATTCGACCTGGCGTTCCTGATGCCCATACAATCCGCGACGCCTCCCGCAAGCTTGCAGGGTGTTGCGATTGCGATCTGGCAGTGATAGGCGAGACGATTCCTGGAGGAACGACCACCGCATTGTGCGTGTTAAGGGCACTCGGTTATAGCGTGAACGTTAGCAGCAGCTTTGCTTCAAATCCTTCAACCTTGAAGGAAAGAGTTGTAAGAGAAGCTATGCAAGGGGCTTCCGTCAATCCAGGAAGCTTACAGCGAGATCCAATGCGAGCAATCAAACTATTTGGTGATCCCATGATGCCTTGTGTTGTTGGGCTAACCGAAGGCTTACTAAATAGCGGAAAAGATGTTGTTTTGGCCGGGGGAACCCAAATGGGAGCTATTGCTGCCGTCCTAAAGGAGCTCAACGTTAGCGACAATCTCGTTTTAGCAACGACAAAATATGTCTTTGACGACACTTCAGCGCGGTTTATCGAGTTGATTGAAGCATTGGAAATCGATGCATTTAGTGCTTACCCAGACTTCTCAAAAAGCTCAATTAGCGCACTGCAAAAATATGAACAAGGAGAGGTCAAAGAGGGTGTAGGGGCCGGCGGGGCAATGGCCTTAACTTGCGTTGCTGGGTTCAGCCAAGATGCTTATAGGCGAGAGGTAGAGACAGTCGTCCAAAAGCTTTAATGCTTTTTTTAGACGATTCAAGGCGTTCGCCAATTATCTTTAGCAGATGGCATACTCGCTCAACAAACTATAAGAGCATCGTGCATCAATATGGATGAGATGTTCAACAAAAAGCACGTCGTTTCAATGCGAGATTTGACGCGCGAAGATGTTGAGTTTATTTTAGACTGCGCAGAGAGAATGATGCCGTATGCAAAATCTGGCATGCGGGTGCTCCAAAACCGGATATTAGCGTTACTTTTTTTTGAACCAAGTACGAGGACACGGCTCTCATTTGACTCAGCAATGAAGCGGCTGGGCGGATCCACTCTTAATTTGACTTCAGAAGAAAGCTCAGTACTAAAAGGCGAGACTCTAGCTGACACGATTAAAGTTGTTGAAGAGTATGCAGATGCCATAGTCCTCAGGCACCCAAGAGAGGGCGCAGCTCGCATGGCTAGCGAAATATCAAAGATCCCTATCATAAACGGGGGGGATGGAGCAGGACATCATCCAACACAAACCCTTCTTGATCTTTACACGATAAAAAAAGAGAGTCACTTAGATAATCTAGACATAGCCTTGCTCGGAGATCTCAAATACGGAAGAACTGCTCATTCATTGGTCTACGCCCTTAACATGTTCGATGCGAACATCGCGCTGGTCGCCCCAGAAGGACTTCAAATGCCAAAGCACATAATTAATAGCCTGAATTCAGTCAGGTTGGCCGAGGATGTGAACGACGTTATTCGCGATGTAGACGTTCTCTATGTTACGAGAATACAAAAAGAACGATTTCCTGATCCAAACGAGTATTTACGCGTTGCTAAGAGTTACCGGTTAACGCCAAGCGTCTTGGATCAGGTTCGCGAAAATTTAATTATTATGCACCCACTCCCGCGCGTTGACGAAATAGACCCGGAAGTAGATAAAACCAAACATGCAAGATACTTCAAGCAGGCGTTCTACGGAATACCTGTCAGAATGGCATTACTTGCAATTCTTATGAATAACGCACTATGACGCTGAAAAAGAGCAAGGAAGAATTGCGAGTCAGATCGATCAAAAATGGCTCTGTCATCGACCATATTACGGCGGGAAATGCTTTGAATGTGCTCAAAATACTTGATATCATCGGCACTACGAAAGCTATAGTAAGCGTTGCTATGAACGTCACTAGCAAGAGATTACCGTACGGACGAAAAGATATCGTTAAGATAGAAGATCGGGAGCTGATTCCTGCAGAGGTTGACAAGATTGCCCTTATTGCCCCTCAAGCGACGATAAATATAATACGGGATTATGAAGTCGTGCAAAAAAACTCAGTTGTTTTGCCAGACATAATCACTCACGTCGTTCGGTGCCCCAACTTAAATTGTATATCCAACAGCGCAGAACCCGTCTATTCAAAGTTTAAAGTGCTAGATTCGTTAGCGTTGCGTTGTAGTTACTGCGAAACAATTATAGACACCGATATTGCAGCGTACCTGATTTAAGTCAGATCAGATGTCCGCGGATGTCAGTTCCCTTTTTGGATGGTTAAAAGCCCTGAAAGAAAATACGTAAAGAGTGCAAACAAGCTTTCTTATTGCTGCTATCAATTGTATGGTAACCCCCTAGAATTGAGAGCGAAGCAGACATTCCTACACTGGCTTATGGTCATCTAGACTACATTAGTTTCCAGAAACGCATGGACCGGGCTTTATTTTGCCGCTCTTCGTTAACTGATTTTTCGTGCTGCAAGTTTGATCGCTTCAACGAGACTGTTTTGCGGCATAATCGACGCGACCGGGATACGCAAGATCTTCTCGACGGTGGGGCTGACGATCGGAGCGCAAACAAGTGCGAGCGCCCCATCCCTTTCAGCGTGGATGGCCGCAATCAGAGCTTCTTCAATAGAGGTTGCAGGATACTCTCGAATTAGTATCTCTTTTCCCTCTATCACCATTGACCTTTCTGTTATCTTGTCCAGTACAGGCCTTGCTGCAACGACCGCAATTAGGTCCCCTTTCTTGGAAGCTCCTTCTAGCCTTCTGATCGCTTTAAGGATCTCTCTAAGTGTCTTAAGGTTTGGTTCGCGTTCACCTGAAATGATTTTATAAAGCGTACTTGAAGAGACCCCGGACATCTTAGCAAACTTAGTCACTGAAAATCCAAGTTCTTTAATTGCGTGCAAAAGAGTGCTCTTAAGCTCCTCATCTGATGAAAACGTTGCCCGGATAAGATCATCTGCAAGCATTTGCGATTCTTGAGACAATTAAGATGCTTATTACTTAATGGTTGTTATAGGATAATAAATTGTACAAAAAAGGAAATCAGCCTCTAAACGAACTATTATGAAAACCTGGATTGAGGTTAAAGAC
>PMYA01000077.1 GCA_003170935.1 Methanobacteriota archaeon | reverse complement strand
GTATTATATCTAAAGATATATCGGTGAAAAACATGACCCACTACAAAATATACCAGACCTGCGGTCCGATGCATCATATGTCATCCATGTGCAAAACGTGGCTAGCGCACCCTCGACGGGACCGGAGAAACCTAAGCCTTCTAATCTTGCAGGCCCTCGAGGAACAGCCCCTGCACGGCTATGGAATCATCAAGGCTATCGAAGAAAAACGCGGCTACGCGCCAGATCCTTCTTCCCTCTATCCAACGCTTCAGCTGCTGCAGGATCAAGGTTGTGTAAAAATTGACGAAAAAGAGAATAAAAAAGTGTACGCGCTTACTGATGAGGGTAAAACGTATCTCAAAGAAAACAGTGAGCGAATCGACCGAATGTCGGAAAGCTTCGGACAACCTAAGTGGAACTCGCTTCCCGGAGTCGGCAAACGAGTAGCATCGCTCACCGGTACCATTTTTTCGAACTACAGTTACCTTGACGATGCCAAGATAAAACGAATCGAAGAACTGCTTGACGAGACGCGAAAGCGCGTTGGCGACATCGTCTTCGAGAATTAGTCGGATTGAAGGAGTCCATTGCATTGCCACAACCACTACCATTACCACAGCCACAGCCATTTCCGCAGCCATTTCCACGGCCATTGCCACAACCACACGCGAGTGCCGGGGCAATGCGCTTTTTTTAACGCGCCGACATGAGTCGCGTCGATCGAGTCATACCGCGTTTGAGCTGCTGCTTTTACGATGTGCCTTAAGGTCGCACTTTTCATTAATAGCTCACACCGCCATTCACGCTTACAGCGATGTGCAGTGCCACTTGGCGGGAACCCACCGCGCGCGCGGCGAATTAAACTTAGACCTCAGACGCGAAAACATCTTTAGTCAATGGTAGCCGGTTCTTGACGAATAAAGTCACAGCTAGCGCTAGAGATGTCAGCGCGATGCCAAACAATTCGCTCTGCACGAACGCGGCAGGCGGCTCGGGAAGTAGTACCACAGAGCCATGGGCAATAACCAACTCGTACGTGAAGCCAATAGTTGGCGCTGTAAGCGGATAGAACAGAGGCACGCCAGCACCAGTAAACAGGTCGAGTAACAGGTGTGAAAGCAAGAAGAAGGTCGCGATTAGTGACACGTTAAATAAAACGTCATTCTTTGCCCAAAAGCGTGCATACAACGCAAGACTGATGGTAGGCACAATGATGAAGATGTTGTGCAAGAGCAAACGGTGGAATGGCGGTAGGAAATGATCTACATCTGGCAACACAGCTAGGGGGGACAGTAAAAGGACGTAGTTTCGGTACTTTTTGTCCCAAAACAGCCATAACAGTGAAGTGGCAACGATGAGGTGAGTAATCGGGTCCGGCATTGTTTCTTTTGACGCTGCTTCTCGCAGTGGTTTTGCTACGGCGTTAATATTAGTTTGGCAATGCCAGTTTAAATATTTCCTCTGGGCTGCCGCTTAGGGTCGCATCGATTCGCTGTTTGCGTACCAATGTTCTCCACCACTCAGGCGTGCGTTTTAACCGCATCATTTGTGAGACAGGCTTCAAAACCTGAGGCTAAGCTTATATACACTGCCGGCGAAGCCCACGCGAACGTTGCTAGGGCTGCCCGATCACCTGTGACGTCGAACGGCTCCCTCATTATTCTCGCACGTGCAATTCATTGGTGAGGAGTCTCACCTCACTATCCTCAATCTCAGCCTTGTAGGCTCCGAAATGTTTTTCACGCGTACGCGTCACCTCTCGGCGACTTTTAGCTTCACAGCTGGGCAGGTCATCACAGCAACAATTGCAAGCCGCCGCAGAAAAATCAGACGTTAGTCTGTTTCGCAAGTTCACGGGCATCTGTGTCGAATTGAAGCTGCCTTTTGACGAAGAGAATTACGGCTAAGGCAATAAAAGTCAGCGCAAAGCCGAACGCCTCGCTTGGCACGTACGCCCCCAGTGGTTTGGGGATTAAAAAAACAGCACCGTGAGCTTCATTTACCGTGGAGAAACCACCCAACGCCTCGCTTGGCACGTACGTACTCAGTGGCTCGGATATGAGGGCGACAGCACCATGAGCTACGTGCGGCGTATTCGTGAAACCATACCACGTTGTTCGTAACGGATAGAACAGTGCCACTCCGCCATTAAAGAAATCGAGCACGATGTGTGAAAACAGCACAAAGCCTGCCATCAACGCGATGCTGTATACTACGTTGTTTTTTGTCTTCAGCCCGTAGAGCGCGATGGCGAGCGGAGGCACGAGCAAAAAAACGTTATGGAGCATCTCCCGGGGTGCGTACAACGGTGCGAAATGATCGAGGTCGGGAAGCACGGCGAAAGGCAGCAGGAGCAGAACGTACTTCCGGTTACGATCGTCAAAATAAAGCAACAACGCTACGAGTGCAACTCCAACGTGAATAACGAGGCCGGGCATTGTGTTTTAACTCTAAAGTTTTGGTTTTCGCGTATCACTGATAATTTTAATGTGCATATTTAAATAATTCTTCCAGATGCGATTTGAGTTTTTACATCTCCGTGAACGTAAGATAACTCTCTTATTTTCAATGGCGTCGATCGCTTCTTCAATTAATCGTGGGGGATCGTCCGATATCGAGCGTTTCCTATCCTCGTAGATTTTTAGGTTGGCGCGATTTCATCGCCTCGGTGTGCCCCGCTTTCACTCTCGCTATAACTCATTTACATGGCATGCGAACAGCTTTCGTTTATCAAAGCGTTTAAAATACTACATTTCGTAGAGAACACAAATGGCGGTGGAACTAAATGTTTAACAGGAAACGCGCACGCGTTGATAACACGAAAGAGAACTTCGAAAAATGCTTGTGCTATACAGAACGGTGCCCGACTTACGACAAAACCGGTCTTACAGGCGGGCTTTTCTGTGTACAAGGTAGAAACGAAAAAACCACAGAAAAAAAGGGCTGCGTGTGCCCTTCCTGTCCGATCTGGGCCGAAAGTAAATTAAACGCTGTATTCTTCTGCATTTACGGTGCCGCTGAGTACAATATGCGCTAGGAACTCCCTTAGCTAACACTGTTAGGTTTGACGTTGATTTGCGTATTTTGATTTAACAAGCTCGATAAGGCGTCGCGTTGTATCCCTCGCTTGCATCACGCGCTTCAAATTGTCTTGCTGCCCCTTTGCGGGGCTTAACTAGTCTCTTGAGATCTTTCAGGCCAGGTAAAAGCTTAACTAGGGATCCTTTTTAAGTAACCTGCAATTCGATCCAGGCTGCTTCCGCGTATTTTTTATTTCTGTCACCAATTAAGCTGCAAAAGAATAATACACAGGGCGACGTTCTTGTATCGATAGTTATGAAGGCCTTACTGCTCCTGGGGTGTCCTGAGGTTCCTGTGCAAACCGGCCTCGCGCTGTACATCGGAAACACGTTGAAAGCGCAGGGGTTTGAGGTGATTTGTGCGGGAACGCCAAGCGCTGTCAACTTGATGAAAGTCGCGGATCCCAAGAAAGCGTACATTGAATCGTACGTGAACATAGACAAGTGCATTGACCAAATTGCTAAGGGGACGTTCGACGTTGACCTCGCGTTTGGCTTTATCCATAAGGACTCGGGGGTGCAGTATCTTGGGACGGTCGCGGCACTGTCAAAAAGCACTCCCATTGCCATTGTTTTTGGAAGGGAGGCAGAACTGCTCAGCAAAGAGGTCACCGAATCGGTTGACGGCGTGCAGGTCATATGGGAAACGGCCGTCCATAATCCGCTCCCCCTTAAGAAGAAGCTTGACAAGATAAGTAAATGGGCCGCTCTTGTAAAGGGTTAGTGCCACACAAACATGCCGGCCGCATCTCGAGTGCCGGACCTTAAACTGGGGATTTGACGTACGCATCGGAGAGAAAAATGGCAAGTACAGTATATTTTGCGCGCGTGAACGCAGGAAGTAAGGACGAAAATGCGACCGCTCGCATTCGACAGCTCTTTGAAGCGGCGCAATTTGACACGCTGATTGAAGCTGATGCCCTCACAGCAATAAAACTGCACGTCGGCGAACGCGGCAATGATTCACATCTTCGACCAGAGCACGTCCGGCAAGTCGTCGAGCTGGTACAAACGAGCGGTGGCAGGCCGTTCGTGACCGACACAAATACGCTCTATTCGGGAAGTCGACACGACGCGGTCGACCACCTAGCGACCGCTCTTGAGCATGGGTTTGATTACGCGGTATTAGGGGCGCCATTCATCATCTCTGACGGACTTGTGAGCGATCACTACCAGGACGTTCGAATCGACAAGAAACACTTTGACACGGTCAAAATTGCAGGCGACATCGTCTCGGCTCCGAGTATGATTGTCATGTCACATTTCAAAGCTCACGCAATGGCCGGATTTGGGGGCGCAATAAAGAACTTGGCGATGGGATGCGCCCCGAGGGCTGGGAAGGCGGACCAACATAAGGGTATGAATCCAATCGTCGATGTGGAAAAGTGCTCGGCGTGCGGGGTGTGCGTTGGGGTGTGCCCACGTTCTGCCATATCAATTGAAGCAGGCGCGTCGTGCATTAATTACGACCTCTGCGTTGGGTGTGGTGAGTGTATGGCGATGTGCTTAAACTCCAGCATCTCATATGACTGGGAACACGATCTTCAACGGTTTGTAGAGATGCTGACAGAATATGCTTTTGGGGCGACAGTGGGCAAGCGAGGCGTCGGGTACTTCAATCTCCTTTTGCAGATTACGCCCGATTGCGATTGCGTTCCTTGGAGTGACACGCCCATCGTCCCAGACGTAGGGATTCTTGCCTCAACAGACCCTGTCGCCATTGATGCAGCGAGCGTAGATCTGGTGAACGGGCAGCGGGGAATACCAGGCAGTCGTCTTGTCACCAATCTTGAACCTGGCGAGGACAAGTTCAAAGGTGTCTGGAGTGAGACGCAAGGTTCAATTCAAATAACGTACGGAGAGCGGATAGGGTTAGGAACCAGTTCTTATGAGCTCGTCGAGCTTTGATGAGCTGCAGATTGTGCTAAACTGTCGGCTGAATTTAGCACGGTTTCATTTCACGTAAAACCTTCACGCTGGCTGCAGCGCAGGCTTCGGTGTGCAAAATCGAAGCTTTTAGGATCCTCTTAAGGGAAAAACAGAAGTTCTTCCACGCCTATTTATTTGTGGAGGTGGTTGCGATGCCTACGTACATCCTTTTAACCAAACTAACCACTGAAGGCAGGAAAACAATACGAGAGCGACCCAATCGCATTCAGGAAGTCGATCGAGAGATGGAGGCGATGCAAGTCAAAGTTATATCCCAACATGCAGTCGTGGGGCCATACGACTTTGTGAACATCGTTGAAGCGCCTGACAACGAAACCATTCTGAAAGCCTCGGTCGAGCTCGGGGCGCGCGGTACGGTTCAAATAATGAGCATGCCTGCGATACCGATCGACGACTTTATCAAAGCAATAAAGGAGCGGTAATCAACTTTTGGTCTGAAGCAAACGAGCTTAGCACTGAGCTCGCAGTTAAGAGGCCAACAGTTAGCTGAGAAATCTACCGGGCCCAAATAGAGCATCTGTCAATTATTAGACCGCGCAGCACTTCTTAGGTTTGCCCTCTTGACTGTAACGTATCAGTTATCATGCGAAGGATGATGTCCGGGACCTCCTTATTGCGCCGGTTCATTTCCTCCACTTTATCGAGTTCGATCCATTTGGCACCAGTCACGTCTTGTCCAACGGTTGGAAATCCGCTCACGTACCCTGCCTCATAGCAAATGAGCAGCACTTGTTCGTCCCACTCCGAGTTGCGGTCATACGATACGTACGTTTTAACCTGACGAGAAACGGCGACTTTCACGCTTGTCTCTTCGAAACACTCACGAGCAGCGCACTCTTCCAAGGACTCGCCCAGCTCTAGTTTTCCTCCAGGGAGTATCCATCGTCCGGCCCAATAGCCACTTGCTTGCTCAACCATTAGTACGAGATTGTTCCTTATGGTGCACGCCAGGCAGCTCGTTACGTATTTGCCGCTCATCATTCACAATGAGTCAAAGATGTTTATTTAGTTAAGCACATTCAGCAGGCCGGGGCTGCAAACAAGATCCCGTTGAACGTTGAATCTCCACGACACCGTAAACTGAATCGGAGTTATGTCGAAGGATATATATTCATAATCATAACTACATCCTAAATTGCATTCGAGATGAGCGTCGAAGAGATAGAAGTTGAAGAGGCAGTCGCCGCCTACATTAAGGAGCAAGGGAAAGATTTCAGAGTGACGACTACGTGTTCCGGTGCTCTGATTTTGCCAATTTCTATCAGTCCCCCTAAAGAGACAGATGTCGCGATACGCATAGGCGAGAACACGCTGTTCGTTTCTATTTATCAAGCGCGCTGGATAAAGCGGATCGACCGACGAATGCTCTATTATCGTGCTTTGCAGGAATAGCGGGCGCTTTCCCACCACATCGCTGTTTATTTTCTTTTTTTTAAGTACTAAAGGCCCATGCCCTCTGTAGTGTGGACAGCTCGTCGCATCTCTTCTTGTAACGCAGGCGGCACGCCTTTAATTTCTATGTCAAGGAAGCCCCGCACGATGGCGGACGTAGCCTCATCTTCGCTAAGTCCCCGTGTCATAAGGTAGGTTATCTCCTCTTCAGCGATTTTCCCCACTGCGGCTTCGTGTGACATGTCGACATCCGGAACGGCGCCATCGAGTTCGGGGACCGCAAAAATCCTGCCGTGGTCACCCAGCATAAGTCCGCGGCATTCGAGATGTCCCTTGACGTCACCGTGGAGAGCGGTAAGGTTTCCGCGCGAGATGATCTCGCCGCCGTTTGTGATCGTCCGCGCTATCACGTCTGCCTTGCATTGCTCAGCTTCCAAGATTACTCGCGCTCCTACGTCCATATGTGAGCCCTCCGTTGCGTACAGCAGTGAATACGATAATGCGGTGGCGTTCTCACCTACGCAACGGATCGTTGGGTACATTTGTAAGCTCTGAACGGGCTTCAAACAGACGTAATTGTTGATAAACGTGGCATCCTTCTCAACGATGATTCCGCTCCGCGGGCGAACAGCGACTTCCGGGCCCCAGTTGTGAATCATCGAAAAGGAGCATTTCGCGCCCTCCTTGATGAAGAACTCAGAAACTCCGACGTGAATTCCGTGGGAAAGCTCGTCTGCGGTTCTGCAGCCCGAGATTATGTGCATTTCCGAGCCCTCCTCAGCAATGATGATGTTGTGCACGTTTTGTGACAGGCTCTCTTGGGCTAGGAACATGCACGCCTGAATTGGCAAGATAGTCTTCGTGCCCGCCTTTGCCCGTATGAAGTAGCCGTTGCTGAAATTAAGAGCGGCCTGGGCGGTGTACTTGTCAGCGTCAACCGCGACCGTTTTCCACCAGTAGTCTTTAAGCCAGTCATACTTCTCGAACGCTTCGGTCACACTGAGCACTTCGACGTCCTGTGCCGAGGTCTTCGAGTAGACGACGCTTGTATCGAGCTGGAAATATGAGCCCGATCGCTCATCCTCCTTTGCATCTATTCCAACGCCAAGCGACTGACTCTGGTAGTTGGAGGGCAGCGTCTTGAGTGTCAGGATTTTCTTGTGGGCCGGGGCATTCGACGTGTAACTCTCAAGTGGTATGTCAGGCCCGAACGCCGCCTTCTTCCCACGGGCCTTTTCGGCGCGTTCGGTTAACTCATCTATATTTGACATTTTACACACTCTTCATAACCAAGCTCGCAGATATCATTGAGGAGTTCACCTGGGTTGCCGGAACACGCGATCTTACCGTCAACGAGAACGTGCGCCCTGTCAGTCTTTACGATCTTTAAAATGCCTCCGGCGTGGGTAATGATAAGTCCTGATTTGCGTCGCTTGCGCAAGCGCTTGTCTCTGTCGAGCAGCTTGTTGATCGTCTCTCCAACGAGTTCGATATTCTCGAGATCGACCCCGGAATCTGGCTCGTCAAGCAGCACGAGGTCGGGGTTTTGCGCGAGGAGTTGCAACAGTTCGGTGCGCTTCACCTCTCCACCTGAGAACCCAAAATTGACATCCCGAGTCAGAAAATCGGGCGAGATGTTGATAGTTTTAGCGACTTCTTCGGTATTGAAAGGCTGAGCGCCGTGTTTAGCGGCTATGTCGACCAAATCCTTGAGCTTCACCCCATGAATGGCCGGCGGGTGTTGAAATGAGATCCCGATACCAAGACGCGCCCGCTCGTTTACGGGCAGATGGGTGATATCCTCACCTTTGAAAAGTATGCGTCCCTCGGAGACGTGGTAACGGGGAAACCCCATGATTGTTAACACGAGAGTGGTTTTTCCCGAGCCATTTTGGCCAAAGAGGGCATGAGTCTCTCCTTCGTTCACCTTAAGGTCTAACCCCTTAAGGATTGGCTTACCGTCGACTTCTACGTGCAAGTTTTGAATATCAAGCATTTGCCATTCCACCTCTATTTTTACTCTTCAGAGAACAACTTTCTTTTCCGTTACGATCCGTCTTTGTGTGTGTCGTACGCAGTATTAAGCACGTCCTTAAACACGTCGCCCCCATCGATGACGACCTCGGGCCAAATAGAGACGCCCGAGTGCACGGTAACGGAATCGTTCACAACGACTCGCGGACCGATGACGGTGTTATTTTCGAGAACGCAATGGTCCCCTATGCTCGTTCCGTTGTCGACAATAGAACCCGAAACGGCCGTATGTGCACCGATCTTGACGTCGTTGTACACAATCCCAGAGAGCACTGACGTGTCATCGGCGATATCACAGCCGGACCCTATGGTCGTATAGGGGCTGATTAACACATTGTCGCCGATAACGGTGTTTGCGCCAATCACCACCGGGCCAACGATAGCTGAGTTTGACCCGATCGACACGTCAGTTCCGATTGATGCGGGGCCGTTTAGGCGCGCGTCTTTAATCTGGAAGTGTCCGACGATTTCTGTTCCGCGCAAGTTGTCGAGCAACCACCTCGACGCCTGTCGATAAGCCGTTGCGTTTCCAATGTCGGTCCAGTGTCCGCGCGCCATCCACGCCGACATACGCTCACTTGAACTGAGCAGCCGCGGAAAAAGGTCCTTAGCAAAGTCAAACCGCTCCTTTGGGATGTGGCTGAAGAGCTCAGGATCGCACATGTAGATACCCGTGCTTGCGAGATTGCTAAATATCTCGCCGGAACTCGGCTTCTCTCTAAACCGATGCACTCGATTATTAACGTCAATGTCAAGGATTCCGTATTCGCGTGGATCGTCGATGGACATCGCTCCGACTGACAGTATGCTGTCATTCTTACGATGGAACTGGTAAAACTCGCGAAGGTTGAAGTCCATCACGTGATCTCCTCCAACGACGAGAAAGGGCCCGTCGTTGAGGAGGTGCTCAGCGTTCTTGACGCTCCCAGCAGTGCCCAACTTGTGTCTCTCGCGAATATAGTTTATCTCTACACCGAACATCAGGCCATCGCCAAGGTACTCTTCGATGTTCCGTCCCAGGTACCCGAGGGTGATGACGATGTCGTTGAAGCCATTTGCTGACAGATGTTCGACGAGGTGACCGACTGACGGTTTGTTGAGAAGCGGGATGCTTGGCTTAGGCCGCTCGAAGGTCAACGGTCTGAGCCTCGTGCCGGCACCGCCACACATGATACACGCTTTCATCTATTTTTCTCTCATTCGTGGATTTATGGCCCGAGAATGTAGCCTCGGCGTATCAGCTTCATGAAAGAAATGCATTGACCAAACTTAAAATATTGCCTTTGCGAATTGCGTCGATTAAAAGATGTCGTTTTCGTTAATATTATCGAGTATGGAATCCCGGGCGTCAAGCTCGTTAATCGAGTCAACGTAGCACTCAAGGTGGACAATAAAATCTTCGAGCTTGTCAAAAGGAACGATGAAGCAATCGCCCTCACACAGAAGTGCATCGTCTATCCAGCTTACGATGACGGACACGCTGCTGACGGAAAACGCTCGGTCAAACTCGCCACAGCGGGCGAGGTGTTTTCGCGCCTGTGCCCGAATGGACGAGCTTCTAAGACGCGCCTTGCCGTACCGCTTGGCATCGATGAGCAGGGTCGTATCAAAGCGATAAGCGACGACATCAATTTCGTAGCGCCTACCTGCAGCCACGAAGACCTTCCTAAAATGAGTTGAAAAGCCGGCGCACTCGAGGACGTCACGGATTTGCTCCTCAAACTCTTGCCAGGTAGGCACATAGTCTGCTTCTGCACCCGCATCATAGTCGCCGAAGAGCGTAAGCAACATGAGTTACTCCGTGTCCTCCTTTTCCTCGTCTACATCCTCCTCTTCAATTTCCCTTGCGGCACTCCTGAGGCTCGCAGCCATCTCTTTTTTCAAAATAGCGATCTCCTTGTCGACGTCGACCGTTGGCGTTGACACGTCTTTGCGAGCTTTTACCGGTTCTTCAGTCGATCGTTGCACCTCTCGCGCTTGCACGTCGGTTTTGCGCTCGAGGTCGGCAAGCTGTTCAACGGCTCCGTTAAGCGCTTGTTTGGTAAGTGCAAGGAGTGAGTCGCCGCTGCGAAATCGCCGATCCTCCGTTTTCAGAAGCTCGTACATAAGAAGGATCCGAAGCTCTTTGATCTCGCTCTTGAGATCGCGGACCTCTTGGATGAGGGCGTCAATTCTGTCGTTTTTTGCCGCAGGCATTACGTTTCTATTTCGGCAAGCACGCTGAGGACATCCTCCGGCTCGTATCTGAGTTGAATCTCTCGCGTTCTTCCGCGTGTTCCTTTACCTGTAAAATCAGTGTTGATAAGTCGAATTGAATCAAGCTTGGAGACAATGTCATAAAATCGCGTATAGCCGAGGTGCGTCTCCTCGTTGAACTTTTTATAGAGCTCCCCCGCTTTTATCTTTGCCTCTTGCCCTGCGATCAGTTTAAGAAGGTCGCGTTCTTCTGCGCGCAGCGATTGGATTGAGTACGTGAGATGAACGAGGCGCGATTTTTCATATGAGTGCTCTACATCGTCTGCCGTGACGTATCTTCGCGCGCTTATCTCCGCTCTAAGTCCAATTTTTCTCAAGAGGTCGATCCCCACCCGTAGGTCGCTTGCCTCTTCCACATGATCAATGACCCTTTCAAGCACATCTTCAGGAACCACGTTTGCATAGAACCCGCGCCGCACGCGGTCTCCCAGAATGTCGCGTACCTCGGCACGGGTATAAAGCGGGAAGTATACATCCTCAGGAAGAAAAACCGACATCACACGAGGGTCGAGTTGCTTCGACATCTCAACCGAGAGGTCGCTTGATATTGCGATGACCCCGATCTTGACCTCTGCTGACACCTCGTGAGCTCGCAGGAGTGCATACAGGACTTTGTTGACCGTGTTCTCATAGAAGAGATAGTTGACATCATCAAGAGCGACGATGAGTACCTTCTCCTGATCGATGAGGTATTTCGTAATCTTTGTGAAGACACGTTTGAATGAAACGCCCGAATCGGGTGGCGTATACTTGAAGAGTTTCTTGTAGATCTCTGAGAATATCGCAAAGCGAGTTCCATCGATTTGACAGTTTATATAAACCGGCACGACGCTGTCGGTGTAGTTTTCAATCTCTTCGAATACCTTCAGCACTGCCGTGGTCTTTCCTGTGCCGTGCGGCCCTGAACATAGACTGTTGATTGGACGGGCGCCCCGCAGTGCGGGACGGGCGGCGATCTCAAGAGCGCGCATCTGCGTCTCTCGATGGGAGAAGTGCTCTGGGATGTGGTCTAATTCAAAATAGCGTTCATCCTTAAAGAGCGTCTGATCCCACTGTAACAAATCCTTAGACGGTAATTTATGAGGCACGCCAATCGATTAAATGCTCAATTTGCATGCTATTTAACGTTATCCTGCCGAACGCGGGGATATTCTCTGTTCTGGGCGAATGGTGCCAATTAGGGGGCTATATGTGCGTAAAAATCAATTTCAGTGAACTCTTGTGAACGTGAGCGGATAAAAATGACAGAGCGTCCCCTTGACTGCTCACCGAGTTTTGCAAGGGGCATTACGGGTGTGATATACGATTACTTTCACGGCGCTCTTACCGTGCGCTTATCCCCTATCGATTCGTCGGCTCACTTGGTGAATCTATGGTAAGTGAGACCTTTCGTGGACTTATTGAACGTGCTGATTACTACGCAAGACAGGAGAAATTCCGCAAACTTGACGAACACCGTAATCGTCTGGAAAGGATCGAGCACAGCGTGCTTGTTCATTCATAGCTCTTAATTTGAGGGAGGTCGTTAAGCCTCTAGGTCGTGCTTTTTTGCCGCACGATCCATTTTTCAGGGTGAGTTAGTTCATCAAGCGTGGGAATGTCGCTCTGAGAGCGCCAAACCCTGTTAACGAAGTCGATCCCCTGACTTGTTTCAACGTGTGAGACGAACTGCTCTCCGAGGACATATTGCTCCATCTTCATACCAAGTCCTGTCGCGCGCTCAAAGAACCGCTCTCTCCCGCTTTTGTTCCTTCTCCGGAGGTCAAAAGCGCGCTTCATGTGATCATACGTTGCGAACAACTCCTTGCCGATCCTATCCATGACAAAATCCGAATAGCCCTCAATCACGCTCATTAGAGCTTGAATCTGATTTAGGAGGTCTATTTGTTCAAGAGATAGAGCGGCGTGCAGGAGAGAGAATTGTCCTCGTTCGATGTAGTAACTCGCAACGGCGCGCGTCCGTGCTTGGACGCCGTCTGAAGCGAGTCCCTCGTTAGTTGCCTCAAGATATCGTTTTAGGAGTTGGTTTACATGTCCTTTAAGCCACGGCACCGACTCGAACACGACAGCGTGAGTCACCTCGTGGATAGCGATCCATCGCCGAAAGTCATTTCCCGCAAAAGAGAGTTGGCGCTCGACTATTTCGATATTCGGTTCCACAAAATAGATCTGCCCACTTACGATCTCGCGCCCGAAAAGGCTTGGGTCGTACTGACCGAGGACCTTTTTTGCAAGGTAGCCAAGCAGAAGGCTAAAACCGACTGTTGAGATGACTTGATTCGACTTGTACACCCCCCTGCTTATAAGCGAATCACCCTCACGCGTCATAAGCGCCTGTTCGAGCGGCGCAAACTGATCAGCGAATGCATTGATGTTCGTCTTTATCCAATCATACCTGTCAAAGACTCGTATTTGACGAGCGCGTGGTGCTTGAAGCCCAGTTACTTCGATGATTTGCGGCATGGCTGCGTCCACAAACCCGCTATACGTTGGCAAAAGCCGTTTTTTATCTGCGTGAGGCCATCGCTGCGCGTCGCCGACGTTTGCCGCGTTTTTCGCCACTTGCCTCCAGTCTACAGCGCCTGCAGGCGAACGTAAGAACTGCAGACCGGAGTTTAGCACCAATCTTGGAATATCGACCATTATTGTCTGTCCCTTGTCGAGCGAGTTGTTTATATTAGCTTCCCTTGACAAAGTTTTACAATGCGCAAAGAATAGGCCCCAGAAATAGTGCAGTTCGTGTGGTCGCACAAGCCGATCGTTTGCACCTACATAAAGTCTACTAAGCCCATCTGTTTCGAGGCGTCGCTCTCGAACAACGAGTTGACTGACATCTCAAGGAGCATAAGCCGCTGGCGCGTATACTTGGACACGCCATACTCGTCGGCGATCTGGATTGAACGCGCCATGTACTTCGTTACCGAGCCTTCGTGAACGGTGAGCACGATCTTTCCACCGCATTTCGGACAGTTGCCGCTAATGGGCGGCCGTCGCACCTTGTAATTACATTTCACACACCTCACCTTTTGGCGCGAAAACGCTCGCAGATTGCCAATAAGGTCGGGGAGAAAGTGCGTCTTGATAACGCGCTCTGCGACGTCTCGCTCGTCTACGGCGCGAATGCGACGAGCAAGTTCAAGCTGCATCTCCATTTTTTCCATCATAGACTCAAGCACTTTGTACGAGCTGTTCAAGGGACCGAGCGAAATCGACGACGACTGATGGGTAAACTCAAAGCCCGTGTATTCGGCATTCGTGCCCAATCGCGACGCTACCGTTGCTACGTGAACCTGCTTCGGGTCTTCAAAGCGCAGGGTTGCGCGGTAGAACTCAAGCGGATACTGCTCAATTATGTCGAGGTTGTGCGCTTCGGCGTCGATCTCCTTCGGATCGATCCGCGTCGTCAAGACGAGTGGGGCGTCCATTTTGCCCCCGCGACGATCCGGCAGATACGACAAAGAGAAGTTTAAAAGTCCGTCCAAAAGAAGAACGACGCAGTCCTCATCTCCATCACAATTTCGACGCTTTGAAGCGTGGAAGAATGGATGAGCGAAGCTCGCTGAAGCAGGAGTGAAACCAATGACGCGGCCTAATACGCCGGCGCTTGTGTGAGGTGCCAGCCCGATCACCAATGCACCAATGAGCTCCTCTTTCGAATCTGCCTCGTAGTAAGGGGGTCGTTTATAATATTTGACGAGCAGGTCGTCAATGAACTTGGATACGCGCAGAAGCCACTCTCCGCAGTCCTCAGATAGTATGATATCCTGCGGAGCCAGTTCAACGACCTGATCGTCGTCTTTCACGTCGTACCCTAACTCGACGAGCTTGCTCGCAGGAACTGAGATCTCCCTCGGTGTGAAGTGCGTCGTGGGCAGATCAGTTAAGTCGTATCTGCAGGTCCCATCCTTGAACACGAAGATCTCGTGCTTTGCGCGTAAAATACCTTTTTCTAGGGGTTCTGGGGTTTTATTTTTGGATATAAGGCCTAAGACGCCTTTAAATCTGTCGAATCGCGGCGTTTCGTCAAGTCGGGCAAGCGCTTGCTGGTACACCTTTCTTAAATCAACAGATTGGATCCGATGACTAACACCTTGTCTACCGCACTTTGGACACGCGCCCCCATTTCGCAGATCGCGCGAACATGTCGGACAGAAAATAATGGGCTCTGTAAAACCTCCGCATTCGCAGCGCGTTTGATAGGTTGTGTTCTGACATATTGGACATCGACGGACGCCTATGTCAACGTCAATTATACCGAGGTAATGGGCGTCAATTTCCGAGGTGTTTTCGACGGCCGCTTTTGATGACCCGGCTGCCCTTCGAAGAGATCGGTCACGCCCACCTGAATTGCCGATAGGGAAAAGCACATGCGGAGGGGGCTTCATTTCTCGGGCGTGAGATTTCTCAGGTCGTCCCATGCGCCCCCCGATCCTTGATGGGGCGCGTTTCCGTATTTCGATCTTGCTAAGCAGCGTGACCGCGTCAATCGTCGACTTGATGCTCGGGCTTTTAAGAGAAAACCACTCCTTGCCTAGTGAGTCGGTAAGCCCGAGACTTTTAATGAATGCTGCTGCGTCTTTAATTATCATTTGATCTTCAGTTACAGTGTGTGGGACAAGCAGCGCTTCTAACAGCTCCTTTATCTTGGGATCACGAGGCAAAATGAGGTCGACAGGCTCTTCATAATCGTGCTTGGCTTCAACTATCAATTCGCCCTGCGATGTCTGGCCCGTTTGGCTGACAAAGTCCGCGAGCAGTGTCAACTGTTTAAGCGTTATATCNNTTCTTCGAGATCTTGTATCCACCATTCGTGCACGTACGGTGAAGGGATCAGCGGATGGTTATTACCTAGGAAGTCACCGTAATTTACGAGAATCTCTCCAATGTCGAGGATCTCGTCGATATCGTTTTGATGTTTGAGGGCCGCTTCGTACGAGTCAATGCGGAAGACGCTTCCGTTATATAGTTTAACGGTTGGGCCTTCAATCGAATCGACTGAAGAAATGCCAGCAGCCTTACCTGGCCGTTCCATCTTCAATTGCGTTCCCGGAGCGAGGAACTCACCGAGCACGACCATCGTTGCGGGGTTGATGCCAGCAGAGGCAAAGCCCGTGTTACGTGCTCGCCCATAGCGAAGACGAAAGCCTCCCTTACGGGAAGGATGCGAGAACACCGGTCGGCCCGCAATGATATCCTCCATGTACTTCCAGCTTGGGGCAATCGTGCTTTCGCCGCCTCGCCTTTTGGAGATTTTTGACCCTTCTTCACCCCCCTCTTCAGACACGTTAACGTGAATGATCTCGTCTAGCCACCCCCACCCATCCAGTCCGAGCTGCGACACGTACTTCTTCACTTTTGGCGCTTTCTGAGCCAGTCCTTCTGCTAAGACGAGCGCCATGCCACCGCGAACGGCGTTCGTTTTCACACGTTCAAGGTTTCGATAGCCAGAAACCTCCTCTTTTTCTGTTGCTTCGCCATTTATGCAAATAGGGCAATTCGTGACAATGGTTCTGATGTCATCAGCCGGGGGCGTGTATTGCAGGTTCACGAGCGTCTTATAAAGGGGAATCTCTTCAATATATCGCTCAACTTCATCATCCCGTGGCACATATCGGCCAATGCCGACTGCGTGCCTAACGTAGTCGGCGACCAACACAGAGAGGGCTTGAGCAGTCCCACCCGCGCTTCTTATAGGGCCGGAATAGAATATTTGTAAGTAGTCGGTTTGATCGTCATTCTTTCCGAGCTCTACGCGTGCAATTCCCTCGATGGGCGCTGCTACCACACCCTCGGTCAGCATCGCAACTGCGGTCCTAACGGCCTTTTCTACAACTTGGACCTTACTCTCATAAGTGCCGAATTCACCCTTAGCAAAGTCCAGACCAATTTCGAGGGCAGCCTCTTCGCGGGACATTGTTTCATTAAGCTGCCTTATGCGCTGCGCAATTCCAGGGATGCCGATGAGGTTCTCAACGCGCTCAGCGAGGTCACGAGCAGGTAGGATTTCGGGAGAAAGAGATGGATCTTCGCCGTTTTTCCGTGCTTCAGAGGCTATAGCGAAACAGGCCTGAAGCTCAGTTTCTAGTTTTTCAAAGTATTCACTGATGTCTCTAATCATTACATTCTCTTGACAAGCCGACCGGAGAAGAAACGACTCCTTATCAATGATATTGTGATTGATATACGTTAACCTTTCTCGTGTTGGATTTTTTTGGAATAACAAAAAGACGATCGAGATTTCCCAGAGCTAACGTTCTTTAGCCTGACGGAAATAGAGATAAATACATGTAAACATATCTTCCCGTGGTTAAAATGGCTGGTATTAATATATTTAAGCTCAAAAACGATTACGTCTTTAAACAGTACCTTGGCGATCCTGGACTCTTCAAGCAGTTAGGCGATTACTACAACGGAGCACAATATCGTTTTGAAATCCCCGAGGCGGAGCTAGATAAGGTTCAAGACATCCTTCAGGCAGCAGGGTACGATATTACTATGATCGACAATCTTAAAGAGTTCGTCGTAACGATCGGCCGATTTCAGAAACATAAAGATATCCTAAAAAACAGCGTCGACGTCCAGGAGGTTGGGGACGACAAGATCTTTCTAATGAAGGATCAGGAATCGGTTGAAATGGCGCTGAGCATGGGCGCTACTAAGTACGAAGGTGACCTCTTCAGCTAACCGAGCTTCTTTGTCGCTCACCACCGCTTGCCTCACCTAGCTTGTGAGAGCAGAGCTGTCATCTGTCAAACTTACAGTTCGCCAATACACCGATTACGTGTCCGAATATCGTATCCCTTGTTAGTTAGGATATTAGCTAGTTTTGCTAATATTCTTGCTTTTCGGTCGTTTGAACTCTCAAGCGCTCTGTTCGGGTCCGCTCATTTTTTTCGGCGTCTTTGGCCGCGATTTTTTGGTAATTCTGAGGCCTTTCAAGCTGTTTCGCGTAAGCACGGAGCTTGTAACGTAAGAGCATAAAGAGCAGAAGGACACGTTTAAGCTCATTTGTAGTTGTTTTGCACTCGCTGACGAAAAGTTATATACTCTTTAGCACAGGAGTAAGCAAGAGTTCTGGGAGTACCTCCCGGATGCGCAGAGGTTCTAATGCCAATTTCCACTGACGACATAACGATAGAAAGTTTTCCCAAGCTATTTGACCAGATCATTGAGCAAAAGCAGAAGGTGGGTTTGACACCCATCCAGAATAATCCGTCCGATCTCTTAGATCGAGCAAAATGTTACGGAACGCAGTTTAAGAATGGGTCTTGGAACTGGGCATCAAACATTTGGAGCCGAAGTGCTGCAGGCAGCGTCGTTGTCGAGCGCGAAGAGGATTTGCGTATCGAGCATCAGCTATTGATGCTGCGCGTGTTGGAGCACATTCTTGATCAGCCGATGATTCAGGCAGATGCCTCGCTCGGCCAAAAGGGTTCAAAGGGTGAAATGAAATGTCGACTCTACTGCGACTCGCAGTTTCCTGACATCGCATATCGTTGGCGAGCGGTGAATTTTCCGGGCGATCCTGATGCACAACCTGACGCGCAGGTCTTTATGATCCCTCATTACCTTGAGAATCCCAATGTGCCCGGGAAAAACGAGATGCTCAAGGTCATCAGGTTTCCCTTCCACAATTATTCGATCGTTGTTGGATCGTCTTATATGGGAGAAGCGAAGAAGGCCTTCCTTTCACACTGGATATATGAGGTCTATAAAAGGGGGGGGACAGGCGAGCACGCTTCGCTAAAAGAGTTTACGGTCAAGCGTCTTGATGGCACAAGCAAGAACATAGTAATGTGTGTGTGGGGATTGACAGGCAGCGGAAAATCCACGCACGGGCATTATGTCTATGATGAAAACATTGCACAGATCTATATCGATAAGTTTGGAATTGATCCGCTTGCGTTCATCTCTAACCAACTGATAAGAAATGACGACGTCGTAGCAGTGTTCGAGGACCAAGTAGTCAGTCCAGAACGGGGCTGCTGGACTAAAACAGAGGACGTCGACGTTACGCAGCATGCCATTTACAACGCCGGGACGTCGCCGAACGCACTTCACGAAAACACTGAGTGGGACGAATATGGAAACGTGAGTTTCCGTGGAGAGATACTCCAGTATCATGGAAAATTGAATCAAAACGCGCGGAGCATTATTTTCTTGGAAGATACCGGCTACTTCGATGGAAATGTCGACTCTGCTGGGCCGCTCAATATGGCAGTATTCATCAGTCCCGGGTATATCTCAGATTATGCGTGGGTTAAGCTGAATGATCCGGCGTTCGCCGCAAAAGTGCTCGCAGACGGAAGAACGATTGGTCACCCGGCGCAAGGCCGAGAGGGCGTCGGTGGTGAGAAATACGAATCTAGATATTGTCTTCCATTCACGATGGGCGTTGGAAATGCCGCCCACGTCCACCGATTTTATTCCTCTATGAAGGGGCGGGTAGGCACTGATAATCCGATCGAATCGTACCTGATCAACACGACGGGACGCGTCGGCGCTAAATATGTCTGGGTCGATACGCACCTTGGTGACGAACCCGTCTGGCTGGCAAAGACTCTTTTTGAAGAAGTTAATGGTAAAAAGAAGCCTGTCGGAGGGACGGGCCCGACCATCGAAGAGACACAGCTATTCTTGATTCAAGCAACACGCGGAGCAGTTGACTATCAACCACACCCGCTCTGGGGTGACAGTGTGCTTGTACCAACCGCTGTTGAGGGGTTGTCCCAAGAACGCTTACAGGAACTTAATCCGTTTACGTATCGGACCGCAGAAGAGATGGAAGCACTTCTCAGAGAACAGATTGCGCAAAGCAAATATTACCTTAAAGCCCAGTGTGCACGGCTTAACAAGCAGATAGTTAATGCAATGGACTTCTAACGGCAACTGACTGAGTCAACGCGCGATGCTGACTGCTTTATTGTGTGATATAAGGCGATCCTGTGGGATATCGCATTTTACATATGTGAACCATTTTTGAATGATGCGGCTACTCGAATTTAGATTCCTGCGGCAGATCGTCTGCTTTTAAACTTAACCTGATACGCAAGCTTTATGGCTTTGTTGCGATAATGTAAACTGAGTTTATGACCGAAACAATGTTGTGTAAGTCTTGTGGAGCGCCTTTAAGCCCTACAGCTAATTTTTGCAGGGAATGCGGAACCGCTGTCCTAAAACCGGCCAGCGTCGTTGAGAGCGTATCGACAGCGCCCGTAGAGAAAGCTGCCGCAGAGACAGCGCCCGTAGAGAAAGCTGCCGCAGAGACAGCGGCGGAGCCGTCAACTGCAAATGAGCTGGTCAACGATGGCGTTGCTCTGTACGAAAAAGGTGACTATAACGGCGCATTAAGCAAGTTTGAAAAGGCGACTGAATCCGATCCAGCTCTGGCAGCTGCCTGGAGTGACAAAGGCTGTGCATTGGGGCGTCTAGGCAAGTCCGACGCGGCTTTAGAAGCGTTCAAAAAGGCTCTTGAGATTGCACCTGACGATATCGCAGCGCGCGAAGGCAGAGCACTATGCATACGGGTGCTTAGCTCTTAGTAGAAAGCTATTTCCGCCGCTTTGGATGCGGGCCTTCGAGATAAATAGGGCTGCAACTGTCGCGTATCGGGGCAAGGATTTAAGGCGACCCTCTCGCCGGTTAGTGTAACCGCTCTGCAGAAAAAGTGGGCTGAACCAAGACGGTAAGGCCTTTGGCTGGCAACCAATCTGCATAAGGAGTGGCAGTTATTGTGGCGCTGCCTACAAGTGGTAAGCTTCTTTTTTTTAAGTGCGGTCTTTTGCGATGTGTCGTTGATTGTTAGTCAGCCTGTTGGCATGGTTACTCCAGCACTCAAGTCTATGCGATTCAAAACATATACGCTCTTCTAAGATGACGTTTGATGGGCGTACTAATAATCGATAAAGTGAATCGTTTGTAGGGGTTGGAATTCGTGAGAATCTTCGACAGCAAACCCAATATTTCAAAAATGGTCGGTGACAGTGACGTTGAAAACCTAGCTCACCTCGTAGAATTTGGCAACCCTAGCTTCGACCAGGATGAAAACAGGCGCAGAGAAGCCGTCGACGCGCTTGGAAGTCTTACAGATCAAAGGGCGATTGCCCCTCTCGAGGGAGCCTTGCAGGATGAAAACGGGCGTGTGCGCGTAAGCGCCGTGTCAGCTCTCGAGAGGCACAAGGCGTTTGATTCCCTCTTTACTGCACTGCATTCAAAGGATAACGAGGTGCGCCGGGCCGCAGCCGAAGCCCTCGGCCAGCTGGGAACCCCAAGCGCCGTTCTACCGCTCATAGAGCGCTTAGATGATGATGACCGGCGTGTTCAACTCGCCGCTGTTAAGGGATTAGTTCACCTCGGAGAACTATCAATAAAAGCGTTGATACGAACGCTGCAATCTACGAACAAAAACGCACGCAGAGCCGCAGCCGAAGCCCTCGGCCAGCTGGGAGCTCCAAGCGCCGTTCTACCGCTCATATCTGTCCTAAGAGATCAGGACTGGCACGTACGCTTTGCAGGAGCGTGTGCGCTTAAACAATTAAACGACCTGCGTTCATTAGACCCATTCATCCACGCCTTGGGAGATGAATCGACCGACGTCCGGCGGGCCGCAGCCGAAGCCCTCGGCCAGCTTAAAAATTCCCGAGCGGTTCAGCCACTCATCCGCGCGTTATACGCCGAAAATAGTGACGTCCGACGGGCCGCCGCCGAAGCCCTCGGCCAGCTCAGAAATTCCCGCGCTGTTCAGCCACTCGTTGGAGCGCTCTCCGATAGTTACAAAAATGTGCGTCAAGTTGCGGCCGTAGCACTTGGGGAAATTAACAACACGCAAGCGGTCGAGCCCCTCATAAAAGCGCTGCGCGATCCGTATGTCGACGTGAGAGAAGCTGCAGCTTTGGCGCTTGGACAACTAGGGGATCCTCGTGCGGCGGACGCTCTTAACGAAGCGCTTCAGGATGCCGACCAGCGCGTGCAAAAGGCTGCTGCACAAGCTCTTCAGGATATAACCGAAAAAAATCGCCCCGTTACACGCGCGATTACGATAAATTAACCACTCCTTTTCAGAATTATTGCTAAATCTTTGTTATGGGGGCCCTTTTTTTCAAAGCGAGGACGAAGGTGGGATAGATCGCCGTAAATGCAGGCGCTGTCGCCTGCTCGAGTGAGTGCCTCGCCGACTGTCAAATTCATTGCTCTAAGCACGTGCCACAGGCACGATTAGCGCCCAAATTCCGTTTGACCCTTGTAAATGTACGACTGCGAGATGAGCCACATCAAACGGGGTGATTTTGTTAAAATGGTAACAAAATGGTAACAAAACCATG